>JBKJHX010000067.1:0-48737 GCA_046598855.1 Marmoricola sp.
CGCCCGCGTCGCCTCCACCCGGGCGCCCAGGTCACGGTGGCGGTCGGTCTCGGCAGCGCGGTCGGTGGTAGCGACGTCCAGGTGTGCTCGCACGGGGTTCGCCCCACCCCGGTCGCCGTCCTCGTCGAGCCGCTGGAGCAGGACCCGCAACGGGATCTCGTCGGGGCGGGCCAGCGCCCGGAACTCCGGCCGGGAGCCCTCTCGCAGTTCCCACCCGGTCGTCCCGGCCCAGAACGCGCACTCCTCGTCATAGACCGCCGCCGGGATGTCGAGACACACCTGGTCCACCAGGCTGGCGTGGCCGGCTGCCCAGATCCGGGGCAGCGGCCGGGTACCGTGCTCGCCGCCGTCCAGGCAGTAGGGCAGCCCTCCGGGAGACCGGGTGGTCTCCAGGTCCCGATCGGACCGGTACAGGTCGAGGTGGATCCCGGCGGGGCCGGACCTGGTCCGCTGGAGGCGCAGGTAGGAGTCGCCGTCCGGCGGCAGGAAGGTCGCGAATTCGCCGTCCTCGCCACGGCTCGGAGAGAGAGTCGAACCGGTCACCCCCGTCCAGAACCGGACCGCCTCGGCATGGCGCGAGGCGGGTACGTCGAGGAACGCGGTGATCCAGACAGTCGTCACCTGGTTCATGCTTCCATGTGGAACGATCCTGATGTGGCCATCGACTTCCCTGGATCGCCCAGGCCGACCCTCGGCGTCGAGTGGGAGTTCGCTCTCGTCGACCACCACACCCGCGACCTGGTCAATGCCGCCGCGGAGCTCTTCGACCTCGTCACCGCGCGCCACGGCGACGAGCCGCGACTGCACAAGGAACTGCTCCGCAACACCGTCGAGCTCACCACCGGTATCTGCGAGAACACCGACCAGGCGATCGCCGAGCTGGTCGATCTCCTCGCCAAGGTGGTCCCGGCGGCGGCCGAGCTCGGTGTCGACCTGTTCAGCGCCGGCACTCACCCGTTTGCCGCCTGGTCCGATCAGTTGGTCACCCCCGGCAAGCGCTACGAGGAGCTGATGGCACGTACGCAGTGGTGGGGGCAGCAGATGCTCATCTGGGGGGTCCACGTCCACGTCGGGGTCCGAGCCGACCAGGTGATGCCGATCGTCTCCGCCCTGCTGAACTGGTACCCGCACCTGCAGGCCCTCTCGGCGTCGTCGCCGATCTGGGCCCGGCACGACACCGGGTACGCCAGCAATCGCGCCATGATGTTCCAACAGCTCCCCACCGCCGGTCTGCCGTTCCAGTTCGACAGCTGGAGCGAGTTCGAGTCCTACGCCGAGGACCTGCTCACCACCGGGGTGATCGAGCAGATCGACGAGATCCGCTGGGACGTACGCCCGGCCCCACGGACCGGCACCGTGGAGATGAGGATCTGCGACGGGGTCTCCACACTGTGGGAGATGCGCGCCCTGGTGGCGCTCACCCACTGCTTGGTGGTCGACCTGTCCGAACGCCTCGATCGCGGCGAGACCCTGCCGACAATGCCGCCGTGGCATGTGCAGGAGAACAAGTGGCGGGCCGCCCGCTACGGCCTCGAGGCCTGGATCATCCTGGACGCCGCGTCGAACGAGCGGCTGCTGCGCGATGACCTGGTCGACCTGCTCGGCCGGTTGGCTCCGGTAGCTGAGCGGCTGGGCTGCTCCGAGGACCTTCTGCTGGTCCACGAGATCACCCGACGCGGTGCGTCGTACCAGCGCCAGCGTGCGGTGGCCGAGTCCACCGACGGCGACCTCGTTGCGGTCGTCGACTCGATCGTCCGCGAGCTTTAGAGCAGCGGAATCTCGTCGGTCGCCTCCAGCGGGTCCATCCCTCCTACGGCGAGCAGGTCGGCGATCAGCGAGCGCACCTGGGCGAGCACCACCTCCGCGGAGAGCACCGAGGTCCGCTCAAGCTGCGCCGAGGCCCGTCCCAGTGCCAGCAGCGGGTCCAGGGCGGCCTCGGCCATCCGGTCGGCCTTGAGCTCGTCGGACATCAGGTCGGTCACCTCGGCGAGCTCACGCAGGAACGTCGCGTAACCGGGAGGGATCGGCTCGCCCCGGTAGCAGGCGACCGCGACCCGGCGGGCGAGCACCCGGGTACTGCGCAGCGAGAAGTCCAAGGGCTCGACCAGCTCGGTCATCCGCCGGACGCCACCCTTGTGCCGGTACCGGAACGGCGAGGACGCCAGCACCGAAAGGCCCTCGTCCGAGGCGGCGCGGAGCTCGGCGATCAGCGCATCGGTGCGCCGGGCGTCGGCCAACGTCGCGAGCGCCTTCGCGGAGTCCCCGTCCTCGATCCGGTCGGCGGAGTCCCTCAGCAGCACCGAGATCTTCCTGATCACCACCGAAACCTGTTCGCGTGGCCGTCGTAACGGTGCCCGGGGTACGACGGTCGCGGCGACCAGCGCCACCGCTCCCCCGATCAGGGCATCGGACCAGCGGACGAACGCCTGGCCCGGGTCCGGGACCAGGGTGCTGATCACGATCGCCTGGACGGCTGCCTGGGTCACAAAGATCGCGCCAGCGTCGAGCAGCAGCGCCGAGACCATCGCCAGGCTGACAATCAAGGCGATCTGCCAGGCACCCGAGCCAAGGGCGTGTGTGAGCAAATCGCCGACGAGGACACCCATCGCAACACCGAGGGTCACCTCAGCGACTCGGCGCAGTCGTTGCCCGTACGACGTCCCGAGACTGACCACCGCCGCGATCGGTGCGAAGAACGGGCTGGGATGCCCCAGCACGTCCGCCGCGATGAACCACGCCACCCCGGCGGCGATCGCGCACTGCCCGATCTGCCAGCCCTTGGAGCGCAGCCGCGCGAGCCGGGCGCGCAGGGACGAGCGGCCGCGGGTGAGCGCTACCTCGAAGCCGGGGGGCCTACTTCTTTCCACCACGGCCGTGGAGCATCGTGATCAGTTTGCTCAGCTGCTCCTCGGCCTTCTCGGTCCGCTGGAACGTGGTCAGCGCGATCAGCGGCTTCATCCGCTGCCTGGTGATCGCGTGAGCGTAGGTGAACTCCTTGAGCCCGTCGGGACCGTGGATACGGCCAAAGCCGGAGTCCCCGACCCCGCCGAACGGCAGCGACGGCACGCCGGCGAAGGTGATGACGCCGTTGATCGAGGTCATTCCGACCCGTAGCCGCTCGGCGATCTTCATGCCGTTGCGCTTGCTGAACACCGAGGAGCCGAGGGCGTAGCGCGAGGCGTTGGTCAGAGTGACCGCCTCGTCCATCGACTCGACCTTGGTAACGGTCATGGTCGGTCCGAAGGTCTCCTCGGTCACAGCCGAGGACGTCTCCGGCACGTCGACCAGGATCGTAGGCTGCACGAAACGCTCGCCGACCGCGTCGGGGCCACCGAGAACGGCCCGACCACCTTGCGCGATCGCGTCGTCGATGTGCCGCCGGATGATGTCGATCTGGCTCGGCATCGTGATCGGGCCGATCTTGGCGTCCGCGTCGTCGCCTCCGTGGACCTCCTTGGTACGGGCGATCACCTGTGTGAGGAAGTCGTCGTACACCCGCTGGTGGACGTAGACCCGCTCCACCCCGGCACAGGTCTGCCCGGCGTTGGCGTTGGCACCCCAGACGGCACCGTCGACCGCGGCCTCGATGTCGGCGTCCTCGTCCACGATCAGGGCATCCTTGCCGCCGGCCTCGATCAGGACCGGGGTCAGCGTCTCGGCGCACGCAGCCATCACGCGCTTTCCGGTCGCGGTCGAGCCGGTGAAAGCGACCTTGTCGACCCCCGACCGGCACAACGCGGCCCCGGTCTCGCCGAGGCCGGTGACGACCTGGAGGATCGGCTGGTCGAACACCTCGGCAGCGGTCTTCGCCAGCCACGCGCCGACGCCCGGGGTGTACTCGCTCGGCTTGAAAACGACAGCGTTGCCGGCGGCCAGCGCGTAGGCGATCGAGCCCATCGGGGTGAACACCGGGTAGTTCCAGGGCCCGATGACTCCGACGACCCCGAGGGGCCGGTACTCCACGGTCGCCTTCTGGTTGGCCATCACCAGCCCGCTGGGGACCTTGTGCCGGCCCAGCACCTTGCCCGCATGGCCGGCTGCCCAGGACAGGTGATCGATCGCGAGCGCGCACTCGAGCATGGCGTCGCCGTGCGGTTTGCCGGTCTCGGCCTGCATGATCGCGGCGAGCTCGCCGACCCGCCGGGTCACGACTCCCTTCCAGGCGTTCAGGAGGTCCTTGCGCTCAGCGAAGGACAGCTCGCTCCACCAGGCCGCGGCATTGCGGGCCCGGGCCACGGCGGCCGCCACGTCGGCCTCGGTCGAGACCGGGTGTCGGGCGACCACGGCACCGCTGCGCGGGTTGATCGAGTCGAAGGAGTCCGCGGAACGGGCGCTGTTCGGTTCGGTGATCGTCATGGCACGAACCTACTCCTGCGAGTCGACGAACCGCAGCCTTCGCTGCTCCCACGCTTCCCAAACGCCCCAGGAGACGCAAGGATCGCGACGGGCCTTCCGACCCGGCCCCTGGAGGTTCCACGTGCCTGCCCCAATCGACCCGACGTCCCTGGGATTCCTGCTCGCCGAGAACCGGAACCAGCCGATGCACGTGGCCGGCCTCCAGCTGTTCGAGAAGCCGGCCGACGCCGGGCCGCACTTCGCCCGGGAGCTGTACGAGTCCGGCCTGGACACCGAGGAGATCGCCCCGCTGTTCAAGAAACGCCCAGCCCGCAGCCTGAGCACGCTTGGCCAGTGGGTCTGGTCGGAGGACGCCGAGTTCGACATCGAGCACCACGTCCGGCACAGCGCCCTGCCGGAGCCTGGCCGGATCCGCGAGCTCCTCGAGCTCGTCTCCCGGCTGCACGGCCAGATGCTGGCGCGGGAACGGCCGCTGTGGGAAGCACACGTGATCGAGGGCCTCGCTGACGGCCGGATCGCGATGTACACCAAACTGCACCACTCCCTGGTCGACGGCATCTCCGCGATGAAGCTGATGCAGAGCGTGCTCAGCACCGACCCGGACCGACGAAACATGCCACTCCCGTTCGACGCCAAGGCTGTGCGCTCCAAGAAGGCGCGCGAAGCCTCCGAGCGCGGTCTGACCGAGGTCCCGATGGACGCCCTGCGTACGGCGTTCGGGCTGACCGCAGAGGCGGCGGGCCTGCCGGCGGCGCTGGTGCGGACCCTCAACAAGGGCATCAAGAACGAGGCCTCGGCACTCTCCTTCTACGCCCCCAAGTCGATGTTCAACGTCAACATCACCGGATCACGCCGGTTCGCCGCCGACGACTGGCCGCTGGAACGGATCCGGGCGATCGCGAAGGCGAGCCGGACCACACTGAACGACGTCGTGCTGGCAATGTGCGGCGGCGCCGTGCGCAACTACCTGTTGGAGCTCGGCGAGCTCCCGGACGCCTCGCTGGTCTCGATGGTCCCGGTCGGGCTGAAGTCCCGCGGCGCCGACTCCGAGTCCGGGGGTGGCGGCAACGCGGTCGGATCGGTGATGGTCAAACTCGGCACCGACCTGGAGGACCCCGCCGACCGGCTTGCTGCGATCAACGCCTCGATGCGCGCCGGCAAGGAGGCGCTGGGATCGATGACCCCGAACCAGATCATCGCGATGAGCGCCCTCGGGATGGCGCCCTCGTTGGCGATCCCGATGCTGCGGCTGAACGGCATCGTGCGGCCGCCGTTCAACCTGATCATCTCGAACGTCCCGGGGCCCCGGTCCACGCAGTACCTGAACGGTGCCCGGTTGACCGGCACCTACCCGGTCTCGGTCCCGATGCAGGGGATGGCGCTGAACATCACCTGCAACAGCTACGCCGACGACATGTGCTTCGGGCTGACCGGGTGCCGACGTACGGTGCCGCACCTGCAGCGCCTGCTCACGCATCTGGACACCGAGCTGATGGCGCTGGAGAACGCCGTCGGCGTCGCCTGAAGGGCGCGACGGACCAACCCGCCGGACAGCTCCCCCAGGGCGACGGCCTTGCGGAGTTCAGTCGTCGAGTGCTGGACGGCGCGTTCCACCCAGGTCCTGCTGTCCGGGTGTAGCGCGGCACTCATCGCGTCGTTGGAAAAGTTGTCAGGTTCCGCGGGTCTGTTCCTCCTACTAGGACGAGACAACTCACCCGCGGAGGAACGGCCATGTGGGACACCGTGCAGACCAACGAGATCCACCTGTCGCACGACCTCCCCTGCCCGAGCTGCGGGCACGGGGTGCACACCTTCCTGGCGTGCAGCGACTCCTGCGCCTGCGTCCGGACCGGCCTTCCGGGCTCCGTCCGGGCGGCCTGACCCCCACCCCCGGACCCTTGCCCGGCCGGCACCTGGGCAGCTACGTTCGCGCGATGAAGGTCGGCACGGTCGCTGCGCTGTGGCGCTACCCGGTGAAATCGATGGGCGGCGAGAGCGTCGCCTCGTCCGCCGTCGACGATCGCGCGCTGCACGGTGACCGGATGTGGGCGGTCCGCGACCTCGAGCTCGACGCAGTCACTACGGCTCGCCGACTGCCCGTCCTACTCGACTGCACCGCCCGCTTCGTCGACGAGCCGCCTTCCGGCGTCGGCCCCGGCGACGTCACCGCGGTCGTGGTCACGTTCCCCGACGGCGACCAGGTCGCCAGCTCGGACCCGGAGATGATGAACGCCAGGTTGACCGAGCTCACCGGCAAACGCGTCGCACTCGTGCCCCTGCCACCGCTGCACGATAAGGCGGCGTACCGCGGCGTGCTCGCCTCGAAGAAGGACCTGCGCCAGCAGTTCGGGATCGCCGCGAACGAACCCCTGCCGGACCTCTCGATGTTCCCGCTGCGCAAGCTCGCCGAGCTGTCAATCTACGCAACGCCGGTCGGCATCTTCGCCGACGCCTACGCACTGCACATCGTGACCACGTCGAGCCTGCGGACGATGGCTGCCCACGGCGGGGATTTCGATGTCCGGCGGTTTCGGCCGAACATCGTCATCGACAGCACGCTTGACGGTCTCGCCGAGCAGCAATGGGTCGGCGGGAGCCTGCGCGCCGGCGGGCTGAGCGCCCGGATCGAGATCCCCACGGTCCGGTGCACCGTCCCGTTGCGCGGCCAGGTCGGGGTCCCGCCCGACCCGGAGGTCATGCGTTCGGTGTCCCGTCACGGCAACCGGTGCCTCGGCGTCTACGCCGACATCGCCGAGCCCGGCACCATCAGCGTCGGGAACACTGTCGAGCTGGACCCACCCCGTACCCGGAGCGCCATTGCCGCGTCCTGGGGGCGGATGGCCGAACGTGCAAAGCGCAATGCCGTCAGGACCGGCAACAGCCTGCTGCCGGGTTGAGGACCGTTGGCCTGGTCAGGCAGCCGACGCGACGACGTCGCCACCGCGGGACCGGACGACCGGAACCCGCTCGATGGTCGCCTCGGCGAGCAGCCGCTGCTCTTCGACGGCAACCGTGTCGCTGACCTCGCGGAGCACGTCAGAGAGCGGGACCTCGAGCGCTTCGCACAGCGACGCGAGCAGCTCCGAGGAGGCTTCCTTCTGGCCGCGCTCGATCTCGGAGATGTAACCCAGGCTGACCCGGGCGTCGGAGGAGAGCTCGCGCAGCGTCATGCCGCGACGCATGCGCTCAGCACGCAGCACGTCTCCGAGTTGCCGGCGAAACAGCACCATCTCCGCGATCTCCTTTCTGCTTGCTGACCCCAACGCTACCGGTAGCGCGGTTCTTCCCGGCACGAACCTCCCGGATCGTGTCGGTGTTTCTCCCGTCCGCAGGCTCAGGCCCCGTCGGTGCGCTGGCGGTAACGACCGCGTCGGTGCTCCAGCGCGTCGCCGTCCTCGAGCATCGTCACCTCCTGGATCGTGGCGACCGTCAGGCTCGACCAGCCTGCCTCGCGCAGTTCCTCGAGCCGCACCAGGGCATGCGTCCGGCCCGCCAGGACAGGCCCGTGGTCGGTCTGCTCCCAGGTACCGGAGCGGAAAGGGCCCCCCGGCGCCGGCGCTGTGCCGGCGAAGGCCTCGGCAAGGTCGCGATCGGCCCACTCGAGCAGTTGGACAACGGCATGCCCGTTCTCGGCGAACGCCGCAGTGAACCCGGCGTCCGGGTCGAGCAGGGCCAGCACCCGGGCCGGGGTGCCGTTGGCCACCATCAGCGAGGAGACGGTCAGGCCGGCCCGAGCACTGCCGGTCCCGGTAGTCCACAAGGAGACCGCTCCCCCGAGCCGGCCGCGGAGGCGCCGGACCGGATCCGGGGCCTCGGCGAAGGGGTGCGAGGTGTGGATCGTCACGAGGCCTTGGACTCGCGCCCGTCGTCCCCGCCGGACTCGGCGCCCGACTTCGCTCCGGCCTCTCCGGCTGCCAGGTCGGCTGCGGCGGCACGCTCGGCTGCCTTGGCGGCCAGGTCGGCCTTCTTCTGCTCCTCCTTGGCCCGGGTGGCGTACATGTCGACGTACTCCTGCCCGGAGAGGCGCATGATCTCGTACATGATCTCGTCGGTGACCGAGCGCAGGATGTAGCGGTCGTTCTCCAGGCCCTCGTACCGGTCGAAGTTCAGCGGCTTGCCGAAGCGCACCATCGGGCGGGTGATCGTCCCGAACTTCTTGCCCGGAGGGGCCACCACATCGGTGCCGACGACGGCGACCGGGATGACCGGGACACCGGTCTCCAGAGCCAGACGGGCGACGCCGGTCTTGCCGCGGTAGAGCCTGCCGTCGTGCGAGCGGGTGCCCTCGGGGAAGATCCCGAACAGGTCACCTCGAGAAAGGATCGCCTTCGCCGAGCTCAGCGCCCCCTCGGCTGCCGAGGCACCGGAGCGGTCGATCGGGACCTGGCCGGCACCGGAGAAGAACTGCTTCTGGAACCAGCCCTTGATGCCCGGGGTGTTGAAGTACTCGGCCTTCGCCACGAAGGTGACCCGGCGCGTCAGCGTTAACGGCATGAAGAGCCAGTCGGCGTACGAGAGGTGGTTGCTCGCGAGGATGGCCGGACCGTCGAAGGGAAGGTGCTCAGCGCCCTCGGTACGGGGTCGGAAGACGACCCGGAGGAGCGGTCCGAGGGCCACGAACTTCAGGAACCAGTAAAACAACCCGCGCACCTCCGATCACGTCCCGGATCCATGTCATGGATCACCCGAACCCTAGCCCCTCCACCAGACGCATGAAACGATGGTGACGTCCGCTGATACACCGGGTGCGAACCTCCGCGCCCTCCCCCGCCGTTCCTGAAGTGAGGTCCTCCGTGCCCCTGGCCCCCCACGCCGAGCCGTTCTACGCCGACGGCACGCCGGACGCGACGGGCCGTCGCATCGGCGTCCTCCTCAGCCACGGTTTCACCGGGTCCCCTGCGTCCGTCGTGCCGTGGGGACGCCACCTGGCCGAACGCGGGTACGCCGTCTCCGTCCCGCTGCTCCCCGGTCACGGCACCACCTGGCAGGAGATGACCAACACCCGGTACGACGACTACTACGCCGCGATCGAGGCAGAGTTCGAGGCGCTCAAGGCGCGTTGCGACGTGCTCGTCGTCGGCGGACTCTCGATGGGTGCCTGCCTGGCGTTGACGCTGGCCGAGCGCCGAGCCGGCGAGATCACCGGACTGGTGATGGTCAACCCCGCGGTCGCCAGCACCAACAAGCAGCTCCTGGCGCTGCCGTTGATGAAGCATCTGGTCAAGGCCTTCCCGGCGATCGGCAACGACATCAAGAAGGAAGGTGTGCAGGAGTACGCCTACCCGAAGACGCCGTTGAAGCCCCTGGCCTCGATGGTGGCGGCCTGGAAGGACATCCGCGCCGACTTGGCCAAGGTCACCGCACCGGTGCTGCTCTTCCGCTCCGCCGACGACCACGTCGTCGACCCGTCCTCGGCCGGGATCATCCTGGCCGGGATCTCCTCGACGGATGCGACCGAGCGCGTCCTGACCGAGAGTTTCCACGTCGCCACCCTGGACAACGACGCCGAGACGATCTTCACCGAGTCCGCCAGGTTCATCGAACGGGTGACGGCACCGTGAGCAGTGCCGACGAGAGCGCCCGGCGGGCCCAGGAGGACGCCGACTTCCAGCGGATCATCGAAGGTTTCGGCGAGACTCCTGAGTTCCCCGAGTTGCCGTCGGCAAGCAGTCCCGAGTCGGAGCAGCCCGCACAGGAGCCGACCGAGCTGGTCCCGGCAGAGCTTGCCGAGAACACCTCGCTCGACAACGACCGCTTCGTACCACCCATCCCACCGCCGGTCCCTCGGCCCCGGGGCATCCGCGGAGTCGCCTGGTTCGGACTCTTCGGCGTCCCCACCCTGGTGCTGGTCGCCGTCGTCCTGAGCATCCCGCTGCCCAGCCCGGTCACGTTGCTGCTGCTCGCCTGGTTCGTCGGCGGCTTCGGCTACCTGGTGGCAACGATGGGCGCCGGCCCGAGCGCCGATTCCGGATGGGACGACGGCGCAGCCCTCTAGTTCCCTCGCCCTACTCGATCACAGAAGGAGACCCGTGGATTCCACTGACACCGTCGAGATCAGCGGCCATCTGATGGATTCGGGCATCCTCTCCCGGGTGCTCGACGACATCCGCGAGTACGACGGCGACTACGTCATTGTGAACTTCGACCTCGGTCACGACGCGGGCGACATCTCGCACGCGCAGCTGAAGGTCTCAGCCGAGAACGACGAGGCTCTGCAGCGCCTCCTGATGCGGCTGCAGACCCGGGGCGTTAACCAGGTCGACCCCGGCCTCGCGGCAGTTGCTGCAACCGAGCGCGACGGGGTCTTCCCGGACGGTTTCTACTCCAGCACCAACCTGGAGACCCAGGTCCGCTTGGAGCGCATCTGGATCCCGGTGGCGAACCCGGAGATGGACTGTGGGCTGATCGTCGACGATAGCGACGGCACCACCCGAATCCACACGTTGCCGATGGCTGACGTGAAGGCAGGCATGCTGGTGGTCTGCGGCGCGTCCGGCATCCGGGTCGAGGCTCCCCAGCCGCGGGACGCCGGCGGCTTCGGGTTCATGGAGTCCGACGTCTCCAGCGAGAAGCCGCAAGCCGTCCTGGTCCGCCAGGTAGCCGACGGGATGCGCGCGGCCAAGGCTGCCGGGCAGAAGGTCCTGTGGGTCGGTGGACCCGGGGTGGTGCACACCGGCGCCGCACCGGCGATGGTCGAGCTCGTCAACGCCGGGTTCGTCGACGTGCTGTTCGCCGGCAACGCGCTGGCGACCCACGACATCGAGTCGGCGCTCTACGGCACCTCGCTCGGAGTCGACCTCGCCCGCGGTCAAGGGGTCGAGCACGGGCACGAGCACCACATCCGCGCGATCAACACGATCCGCAAGGAAGGCTCCATCCGGGCGGCCGTGGAGTCCGGGGTGCTCACCGGCGGGATCATGCACGCGCTGGTGACGCACGAGAAGTCGTTCGTCCTAGTCGGCTCGGTGCGCGACGACGGACCGCTGCCGGACGTGTACACCGATGTCATCGACGGCCAGCGTGCGATGCGTGCCGAAATCGAGGGCGTCGGCTTCTGCCTGATGGTGGCGACGATGCTGCACTCGGTCGCGACCGGGAACATCCTGCCGGCGTCGATCCCGCTGGTCTGCGTCGACATCAATCCCGCCACGGTCACCAAGCTCGCGGACCGCGGCTCCTCCCAAGCGCGCGGCATCGTGACCGATGTCGGTCTCTTCCTTGAGCAACTCGCCGGCGAGCTGGTCCCGGAGTACCGACGACGCTGAGGTGCTCAGGTCACCCCCGGCGGGCAAGATCGGCGACACCGATCAACCCGGCGTCGTTGCCGAGGGCCGCACGCGCGATCCGCGGCGGCGGCCGGTGGCCGAAGCCCGTCTGGGCGCCCTGGAAAGCGGACGTGATCGCGTCCAGGTCGAGCCAGGTCGACTCGCTGACGCCTCCCCCAATGACGATCACGTCGGGGTCGAGGACCGCGGTGAGCGAGCCGAGGCCCTCCCCGATCCAGCGTGCCAGGATGCCGAAGCTCTCCAGGGCGACCGGGTCACCCCGTTCCGCCGCGTCCGAGACGGTCTTGCCCTCGATCTCGTCGACCGATCCGCCGGCCAGCTTCAGCAGCACCTCGGCTCGCGACGGGTCCGCGGCCGCCAGCTCACGTGCGGTGGTGCTCAGCCCGCTTCCGGAGCCGTAGGTCTCCCAGCAGCCGTGCAGACCGCACGGGCACTGCCGCCCGCCCGGCACGGCCCGGAGGTGACCGATCTCGGCGGCGACGCCGAACCCGCCGCGGAAGACCTCGCCGTCCAGGACCAGTCCGCCGCCGATGCCGGTGCCGATGGTGGCCAGCAGCAGCGTGCGTGCCCCGCGCCCTGACCCGAACCGGTACTCCGCCCAGGCGGCGGCGTTAGCGTCGTTCTCGAGCACGGTCGGGAACGAGACCCGTTCCGCGATCAGGCGCCGCAGCGGCTCGTCACGCCAGGCCAGGTTCGGGGCGAACATCACCTCGGTGCGCGCCAGGTCGATGAAGCCTGCTGCGGCGACCCCGACCGCTGTGATCTCGTGGTCGTCGGCGTACTCCGCGACGATTGCGGCGATGGACTCGGCGATCGCCGCAGGCTCGGTCGCGGGCGACTCCCGCCGGGTGCTCTCCAGCATGGTGCCGTCCTCTGCGACTACCCCCGCGGCGATCTTGGTTCCGCCGACATCGATCCCGACCGTCAGGCTCATCCGCGGTCACCGGCATCAAGGAGGTACGCCCCAGGAGAGCTCATGACTCGTCGTCCCAGGCGCCCTCGTCGAGGTTGATCTTCTCCACCGACGAGTTCTTGGCGTCGTTCGGTACCTGCGTCGCCAGCACGCCCGCGGCCGCCTGTATCAGCGAGCTCGCTGCGATGGCCAGGTGCGCCTTCACCTCGGGGCTGGTCGTCCGGACCGCGGAGATCACCTGGCACACCGGGCAGTACCGGCAGTCGGCGCCGTCGGTGGCGACGTGCTCGTTGACGTCGTGGAACATACCCGCCACCGCGCTTGTGGCGCTTGACGCACTTCCGGCGTAGTCAGTCCCCTGGTCCTTCGCCCACCCCGAGAGCGCGGTGAAGAGCTTGGCAGCCTCCTCGCCCACGCTGCCGACCGGCTCGGTCGGACCCGGGCCGGGAGGCGTGGTCCCGTCCGCGCCACCCGGGCGGCTGTCGTCCTCGTCGCTCACGCCTGCTCCTGATCGTCGTCGCTGTCGCTGCGGAACTTCACCTGGAGGGATCCGGCCTCGACCCGGGCACCGGTCACCGTGTGCCGGGCCAGCGCCGCTGGCAGGGCCAGCAGTCGACGATAGGACCCCACTGTCACCACCAGCTCGTCGCCGTGCCGGGCGAGGTCGACGTCTTCCTTGGCCGCGAACGGCAAGGCGATCCGGAGCACCGCTCCGGTGTCGGTGCGCGAGATCGTCATCGGGCCGTCGCCGTCCGGGATGGCCAGCGGGTCGGCGTCGCCGTACGCCGCCCGGGCGAACTCCGCGAGCGCATCGGCGCCCATCGGCTCGCCAGGCTGGTACGACGACGTCCAGATCGGCAGGTCCACGAAGGACTGGCGCACCTCGGCCAGGACCGCGGCCTGCGCGTCGACCCAGACCTGGCGCCACTCATCGGCACCCTCGGCAGGAAAGACTCGGTTCGCGATGACACCGTCGACGCGGTAGCCGTAGAGCGAGAGCGTGGTCAGCGAACGGCGTGCCTCAGCGACGACCACCGTCTCGGGAGTGAGCACGAGCCGGACGCTGGAACCCTTGTCGGACAGGATCTGCTGGACGTCCTCGAGGTCGCGGTGCAGCCGTTCGACGGCCTCGAAGACCGAATCGTCGGGCATCGGCACCCCGGCCGCGCGGGTCAGCACCGGGCGCAGCGCCCGCATCACCCGGCGCTGGACTCCGAACATCCGCGCCATGTACCAGTTCAGCGCCTCCGGCAGCGCGAGCAGGCGCAGCGTCTCCGCGGTGGGCGCGCAGTCGACGACGATGACGTCCCATTCCCCCGACAGCGCGTGCTGCCGGAGCTCGAGCAGCGCCAGCACTTCCTCCGCGCCCGGGATGACGGTGAGCTCCTCGGCGGTGATCGGGTCGACCCCGGCAGCGTCGAGGACCGACATCAGGTAGCCCTGGATGTCGCCCCAGGACCGTTCGAAGCGCCGCTGGGCGTCGACCTGGTGCACCCAGAGGTTCGGCGCGACCGGAGTGGGCTCGGCGCCGATCACGCAGGCGAAGGCGTCGCCGAGCGAGTGCGCCGCGTCGGTGGACATCACCAGGGTGCGCTCACCACCGCGAGCAGCGATCGTCGCCGTGCCCGCAGCCGACGTGGTCTTGCCGACGCCGCCCTTGCCTGTGAAGAGGATGATCCGGACGCTCACCAGGTTTCACCCATCCTCAGGCCAGCGACTCGACGCGCTTCTTCAGCCCCTTGAGCGCGGTGTCGATGATGACTTTCTCGGCCTTGCGTCGTAGCAACCCGATCATCGGGATGGCGACGTCGACCGAGAGCTGGTAGGTGACCTGGGTGCCGGCGGCGCCCTCGGCGAGCTCGTAGGAGCCCTCCATCGCGCGGAGCATCTTGCCCTCCGCGAGCGTCCAGCGCAGAGTGCTGGATCCGACATAGGTGTAGGCGAGCGTGTAGGAGTCCTTGATCGGGGCAGCCTCGAGCTCGAAGTACACCGTGTCCGCGCGCCCATCAGCACCGTACCCGAGGACCTTGACGGTCTTCATGCCCTGCGCCCAGGCGGGGTACGCCTCGAAGTCGACGATCACTGCCATCACCTGGTCGGACGTCGCATTGATGACGATGCTCGAGCTCGTCTGTTCGGCCATGCGCAGGAGGCTATCCGATCCCGGACGGGCCCTAGTACCGTGCAGGTGCCGGAGGGCCTCCGGCTAATCAACGAGGAGAAGTGTGCGCGAGTACTCCACCCCCCTGCAGGTCGTGGTCCCCGACAGCGGGAACCTGACTGACGACGTCGTCCGCAACGGCGTCGAGCACCCAACGGCGGTGGTCTTCGCACGCCGTTCGGGGCAGGCGTGGACAGACGTGACCGCTGGCACCTTCCTCGACGACGTGCGTGCGGTCGCCAAGGGTCTGATCGCCGCCGGCGTGGAGGCCGGGGACAGGGTCGCCCTGCTCTCGCGGACGCGGTACGAGTGGACACTCTTCGACTACGCGATCTGGTTCGCCGGGGCCGCCACGGTGCCGATCTACGAGACCTCCAGTGCCGAGCAGATCGAGTGGATCCTGGCCGACTCGGGTGCCCGCGCCGTGGTCGCCGAGACCCCGGAGCACACCGGCCGGCTCAAGGAGATCCGGGACCGGCTGCCCGAGGTACACCACGTTTGGTCGATCGAGGACAACGCCGTCGCCGTCCTGACCACCCTGGGCAGCGAGATCACCGACGAGGATCTCGAGGCCCGCCGGACGGCCAACGGCCCGGACGCCCTCGCGACCTTGATCTACACCTCGGGCACCACCGGCCGGCCCAAGGGCTGCATGCTCACCCACGGCAACTTCATGTTCGAGCTCGGCGTCGCGATCGACGAGCTCGACACTCTGTTCGGCACCAACGACGACGGGAGCGACCCGTCGACGCTGCTGTTCCTCCCGTTGGCCCACGTCTTCGCCCGAATCATTCAGGTCGGCTGTGTGAAGGCCCGGGTCCGGTTGGGCCACTCGGCCGACATCAAGAACTTGCTCGACGACTTCGCAGCGTTCGAGCCGACCTTCATCCTGGCCGTTCCGCGCGTTTTCGAGAAGGTGTTCAACACCGCATCGCAGCGCGCCGCCGCTGACGGCAAGGGACGGATCTTCAACCGGGCGGCCGAGGTGGCGATGGCCTGGTCGCGCGGTATCGAGGCAGGCCGGATCAGCGTGCCCGTCCGGGCGCAGCACGCCGTCTTCGACCGCCTTGTCTACGCCAAGCTGCGTGCCGCGCTCGGCGGCCGCTGCGAGTATGCCGTGTCCGGCGGCGCTCCGCTCGGTGACCGACTCGGGCACTTCTACCGCGGCATCGGCGTTACCGTCCTGGAGGGCTACGGCCTGACCGAGACCACTGCCGCCCTGACCGTGAACCTGCCGGACGCCCAGAAGGTCGGGACCGTCGGCCGACCGATCCAGGGGACCTCGGTCCGGATCGCGGATGACGGTGAACTGCTCTTCCGTGGCGGCCAGATCTTCGCCGGGTACTGGAAGAACGAGAAGGCAACGAAAGCAGCCCGCGACAGCGGTGCCGACGGGGGTTGGTTCCACACCGGCGACGTCGGCGAGATCGACGACGAGGGCTTCGTGAGGATCACCGGGAGGAAGAAGGAGATCCTGGTGACTGCAGGCGGCAAGAACGTCGCACCGGCCGTCCTTGAGGACCGGCTTCGCAGTCACCTGCTGATCGACCAGTGCATCGTCGTCGGCGACGGCCGTCCATTCATCGGCGCACTGATCACCCTGGACCGGGAGACTCTGCCAGGCTGGGCGGAGCATCACGGCAAGCCGGGCGATCCTGCGAAGCTGGTCGACGACCCGGATCTGCTCGCGGCGATCGAGGATGCGGTCGAGGACGCCAACAAGGCGGTCTCCAAGGCCGAGTCGATCCGCAAGTTCGCGGTCCTCAGCGAGGAGTGGACCGAAGAGGGTGGCCAACTCACCCCGAGCCTCAAGCTCAAGCGCAACGTAGTCATGCGGGACAATGTCGACGAGGTCGAGGCGCTCTACTCGCGCTGACCCGGGACCCACGGATAGCCCGTTCGGACTATCCCATTCCTGTCTATTGAGACACAAAGTGTAGTTTCGGGTGCAAATGCCCGAATTGTCGGGCAAGGTTAGTACTGCGACCGGCGCTGGAGGGTGTGCCGGCACATCACTTCGGTGCTCGCGCGCGAAATGCCCTCCGGCGCATTTCGCGTCGGCCGAGGGCTCGTGCGCGGGACACCATGAACGAAGGGGGTCCCTCACATGGATCGCAGGAAAGTTCTGCTTGCAGCGGCAGCCGTCATCGCGGCGTTGGGCACGCTGTTGGTCTTCCTCTACGTCCGGAGCGCAGACACCCGTGCCGCGGACAAGTTCGACGCGGTACCGGTGCTGCGGGTGGTCAAGCAGATCAACCCTGGCGAGACCGTCGCCGCGGCCCAGGCTGCCGGCAAGATCGAGGAAGGCTCGGTCGGCGAGGGCGACCGTCAGGTCGACGCGCTGACCGCCCTCGACGCGATCAGTACCCAGGTTGCCCAGACGACGCTCTACCCGAACGAGCAGGTGGTGGCCTCGAAGTTCGCCGCCACCCCCGCGTCGTCCAGCACGCTGACGATCCCCCGGGGCAAACTCGCGGTGTCGGCGACGCTCACCGACACCGGCCGGGTCGCCGGCTTCGTCAACCCCGGCGACAAGGTCGCGATCTTCTTCAACACCGGTGCCGCCACCAAGACGCTGCTGACCGACATGGAGGTCATCGCGGTCGGGACGACCACCGTCGTGTCGACCACCACCACCGACGCTTCCGGAGCGCAGACCACCGAGCAGCTGCCTCGTACGCTGTTCACCCTGGGAACGACGCAGGAGCAGGCGCTCAAGATCCTGTACGCCGCCTCCCATGGTGATCTCTCGTTCGGTCTGGTCAACAAGGAATCTGACGTGGTCCCGCTCAAGGAGATCAACGAGGGAACGCTCTTCAAGTTCGAGAAGTGACCACATCCCTCCCGAAAGGTCGTTCCCATGGCAGTCCTCGTCGAACCCGACGCTCGCTGGGCAGCATCCCTGGCCGTCGCTCTACCCCTGGGCACCCAGGTGGTCGAGGACTCCGAGCAGCTCGACAAGTGGCTGATCGACAACGAGCGCGAGTTCGTCGTGGTGCTGGGTCCGAGCACAGACCTGGCCACGGCGCTGGCGGTCGGCGCAGCCCTTCGGTCCACACACCCGGCTCTCGGGGTCATCATGCTCCGCGAGCAGGCAACGGCCGACGTGTTCCAGGCCGCGATGGAGGTCGGCGTGACCGCCGTCGCCAGCGCCCGGGACCACGACAGCATCGCGGCTGCGGTCGAACGCAGCCGACAGGCCTGGGAAGCCATCCGGGGACCGTTGGAGCACGGCACCCGGGAGGGCAAGGTCATCACGGTCTTCTCCCCCAAGGGCGGAGTCGGCAAGACCACGGTCGCGGTGAACCTCGCGATCGCGCTCAGCAACGGCGGCGCGTCCCGGGTCTGCTTGGTCGACCTCGACCTCGCGTTCGGTGACGTGGCGATCACTCTCCAGGTGATCCCGGACCACACCATCTCGGAGGCGGTCGAGGCCGAGGAGCACCTCGACTTCAGCCTGCTGGAGACGTTGCTCACCGTGCACGAGAACTGCTCGATCCTGGCGGCGCCGACTCATCCCGACGCGAAGGACCGGATTTCTCCGGCTCTGGTCCGGCGGGTGCTCCGGATCCTTCGTGAGCATTTCGACTATGTCCTGGTTGACACCGCACCTGCCTTCGACGACCAGGTGCTGCACGCGTTCGACGAGACCGACGAGTGCGTCCTGGTCGCCACCCTCGACGTGCCGACGGTCAAGAACGTCAAGGTGGCGATTGAGACCCTGGACGCACTGGAGCTGGTCCAAGGACACCGGCACCTGCTGCTGAATCGTGCCGACGACGAGGTGGGACTCTCCCCCCAGGTCGTCGAGGGCCTGCTGAAGATGAAGGTGGCCACCGCGTTGCCCACGGCACTGGCCGTGGCGAACGCCACGAACCACGGGCGGCCAATCGTGCTGAGCCGTCCCGATCACCCGGTCAGCAAGGCGCTGATCCGGTTGGCACAGGACCTGCGTCACACGGGCAAGGACGCGGCGACGGCCAGTGGCACGCACGCGCTGCCGGTCGCATCGGCTCCGAAGCGCCGCGTCTTCGGTCGGCGCAAGAAGTAACTCGAGATCAGGGGGCGGGGAGCATGAGTGATTTTTCGGATCGACTGGCCGAGTTGATGCGCACGGGAGGTGATGCGGTCCCGGCGGTCCCGGCGGCTCCGGCGACTCCGGCGACTCCGGCGACTCCGGACACCGTCGGCGTTGGCGTGGCCGCCCCCCCGGCTGCCGCCCCCCCGGCTGCTCCCGCAGCGACCGCAGCTCCGGTCGCGCCGGCCCCGGCCCGCCCGCGAGCAGCCCGGGTCGCCACATCGCCGGCCCCCGGGACCCCGCTCCCGCTCTCCAAGCCCACCCCCACGGGGGGCTCGCACCTGGCGACCAGCCAGAACCACCGTGACGTTCCCCGGGAGACTCCGCGCGAGCCGGCGCCGGTGAAGGTCACGACGGTCAAGGGAAAGCCGGCCAAGGACCGCTTCGACGACCTCAAGGGAACCGTCCACGAGGAGCTCCTGGTCCAGCTCGGCCCGAAGCTGTACGACGCCAACCTGACCGCCACCGAGCTCGAGGCGATGGTCCGCCAGGCGCTCGGCGACGTGATGGCGGCCAGCGAACGTCCGCTCACCGGCAACGACCGGCAGCGGATTACCCAGGAGATCGCCGACGACATCCTCGGCTACGGCCCGCTGGAGCCGTACCTGCGCGACGAGAGTGTCGCCGAGGTGATGGTCAACGGCCCGTTCGACATCTGGCTGGAGCGCAACGGCAAACTGGTCCGCGTCGACGGGACGTTCAACGACGAGGCGCACCTGCGTCGCACGATCGACAAGATCGTCTCCCGGATTGGCCGTCGCATCGACGAGGCCTCCCCGATGGTCGACGCCCGCCTGCCCGACGGCAGCCGCGTCAACGCCGTGGTCCCGCCGCTCGCTATCGACGGCAGCTCGTTGACGATCCGGAAGTTCGCCACCGATCCGCTCACCGTCGACAACATGGTCCAGTTCGGCACGATGTCGCGAAAGACGGCGGAGTTCCTGGAGGCATGCGTCCGCGGCCGGCTGAACGTCGTGGTGTCCGGCGGTACCGGTGCCGGCAAGACCACCACGCTCAACGTGCTCTCCTCCTTCATCCCCTCCGACGAGCGGATCGTCACGATCGAGGACGCAGCCGAGCTCCAACTCAAGCAGGACCATGTAGTCCGCCTGGAGTCCCGGCCCTCCAACATCGAGGGCAAGGGCGAGGTCAGCATCCGCGACCTGGTGCGCAACTCGCTCCGGATGCGGCCCGACCGCATCGTCGTCGGTGAGGTCCGGGACGCGTCCGCGCTGGACATGCTGCAGGCGATGAACACCGGTCACGACGGCTCCATCTGCACCGTGCACTCCAACGGACCGCGCGACACCCTGGCCCGTCTCGAGACCCTGGTCCTGATGGCCGGGATGGACCTGCCGATCCGCGCCATCCGCGAGCAGGTGGCCTCCGCGGTCGACGTGATCGTGCACCAGGCCCGGCTCAAGGACGGCTCCCGCCGGATCACCCACGTCACCGAGGTCGAGCGGATGGAGGGCGACGTGATCACGCTGCAGGACATCTTCCTGTTCGACAACTCCGCCGGCTTCGACGCCGACGGCAAGGCCCTGGGCACCCTCAAGGCCACCGGGCTGCGGCCGCACTTCCTGGAGAAGATGTCGCACTCCAACGTCACCGTCGACCCCCGCACGTTCATCCCGGAGTCGTCGTGAGCCGGCGCGCCGTCCGGGCCCTGGCCGCCACCGCGGCCGGCGGGCTGGCTGCTCTGGTCCTGGCCGGCCCCGCCCAGGCGGCCGAGGACGCAACCATCGACCACTCCGAGCACCGCGAAGGGACCGTCCGCCTGCTGGTCTCCGTGCCTGGGGACGACGTCGACCTCGACTCGGTGCAAGTCAGGGTCGGTGACGACACTGCTGACGCCACGGCCGAGCTCGCGACGTCCAACGACACCGTGCGTCGTACGACGGTGCTCGCGATCGATACCAGCAACAGCATGAAGGGCAGCCGGATCGCCGAGGCCAAGAAGGCGGCTCTGAGCTATCTCGCCGCGGTGCCGGACAACGTCCAGGTCGGCATCGTCACCTTCGACGACGACGTGGTGGTCCGGCAGAGCCCCAGCCTGGACCGACGGCGCTCCAGGGCAGTCATCGGGAGTCTCACGCTGAGCCTGAACACGGCGTTGTACGAGGGCATCCGAACGGCGATCACCGCCGCCGGCGAAACCGGTGGCCAACGGAGGGTCCTGGTCCTCTCCGACGGGGAGGACAGCACGAAGAGCGACCTCAAGCCGACTGTCGACGCGATCGCCGCCTCCGGTGTCAGGGTCGACGTGGTCTCGCTCGAGCAGGGGGCCGAGGCTCCGGGACCGCTCGTCGAGATGGCTGCAGCGGGTCAGGGTGAGGTGATCTCCGCGACCGAACCGAAGGCACTCACAGCGGCGTTCAGGACCGAGGCCGGAGTACTGGCTCGCCAGGTCCTCGTCACGGCGACCGTCCCGGACACCCAGATCAGTACTGACGCCAACGTCGAGGTCAGCGTCGTCGCTGGTGGGACGACACACACCGCGGCAGCTTTCGTCACGGTGAAGGGGGTCGAGAAGGCCACGGCCACGCAGTTCCCCGCGGCCTCGAACGTCGTCGACGGCGGCGGCCTGACCGTCTCGCCGCCACTGATGTACGCCGCTGTGCTGGGCATGGGGCTCGGCACGATCGGTCTAGTGCTGGCGCTGGCGGGCGCACCGACCAAGAAGACCGGGGTCCCGTTGGCCGACCAGCTCGAGCTGTACACGGCCACGGCGCCCACCGGGTCGCTGACGCGGGCCCAGGTCAGGGCCAACCAGGAGACGGCGTACACGCTTGCCGACCAGGCGCGCCAAGCGGCCACCCACGTGCTCACCTCCAACGTCGGCATGGAGGTGAAGATCGCCCAGCGCCTCGAGGGCGCCGGGATGGCCCTGAAGTCCTCGGAGTGGCTGTTGCTGCACATCGGCATCACCTTCGCCAGCGGGCTGGTCGGCCTCCTGCTCAGCGGGGGCAACCCGATCGTGATGGTCCTGTTCGTGGCCCTCGGAGCGGTCGGACCGTGGGTCTACCTCGGCGTCCAGCGCTCCCGCCGTCTCAAGGCTTTCGGCTCCGGCCTCGCCGACACGCTCCAACTCATGTCCGGCAGCCTCTCGGCGGGCCTATCGCTGGCCCAGTCGATGGACACCATCGTGCGGGAGGGCACCGAGCCGATTACCTCGGAGTTCAAGCGGGTGATCGTGGAGAGCAGGCTCGGAGTTGGGCTGGAGGATGCCCTCGACGGGGTCGCCGACAGGATGCAGAGCCGCGACTTCAAGTGGGTGGTGATGGCGATCCGAATCCAGCGTGAGGTCGGCGGCAACCTGGCCGAGCTCCTCCTCACGGTCGCCGCCACGCTCCGCGAACGCGAGTACCTGCGCCGGCACGTCCGGGCCCTGTCGGCCGAGGGTCGGCTGTCCTGCTGGATCCTCGGCGGACTACCGCCGGGATTCCTGGCGTACTTGACGCTGTCGAAGCCCGACTACGTCAAACCGCTCTACACCACGCCCATCGGCTGGCTGATGTGCGCCGGTATGGGCATTCTTCTCAGTGTGGGCGTCGTGTGGATGTCCAAGGTCGCGAAGGTGGATGTGTGATGGGCAGTGCAGTGATGATCCTCGGAGTCGCGCTGATCTTCGGCGCCCTCGTCATCGTGATCGCCGCGCTCGCGCTCTCACCGCGGGCCGATCTCGGGGTGAACCGGTCGATCGCCGTCCTGGAGGCGCTGACGTCGGCGCCGTCGGAGATGACCAAGGAGCTCGACGCACCGTTCAGCGACCGGGTGCTGCTGCCGCTGCTGGCCCGGACCCAAGGCCTCGGACGTCGGCTCACTCCCGCCGACGCGAACGACCGGATCCACGCGAAGCTCGAGATCGCCGGCAACCCACGCGGCTGGACCGCGGACCGGGTCAGCTCCGGCAAGGTGGTCTGCTTCGCCTCGGCCCTGGGGCTGTCGCTGCTGCTCGCACTCGCGATGGGTCTGTCGTTCTTCATTACGCTGCTGTTCGTCGTCGGCGCCTCCGTTGCCGGCTACATGGCCCCGAACCTCTACCTGTACCAGCAGGCGTACAACCGGTCCGAACAGCTCCAGCGGGCGCTGCCAGACGCGATCGACCTGCTGACCATCTCGGTGGAGTCCGGTCTCGGCTTCGACGCCGCGGTCGCCCAGGTCGCCCGCAACACCGAGGGCCCGCTGGCCGAGGAGTTCGCCCGGATGCTGCAGGAGATGCAGATCGGCCGCGGCCGCACCGACGCACTCCGGTCGATGGCCGAGCGCACCGACCTGCCCGACCTGCGTGCGTTCGTCAGCGCGATGGTGCAGGCCGACTCGTTCGGCATCCCGATCGCCCAGGTGCTGCGGGTCCAGTCCTCGGAGATCCGGGTCAAGAAACGGCAGTGGGCCGAGGAGATGGCACAGAAGGTGCCTGTCAAGATCCTGGTCCCCCTGATCTTCTGCATCCTGCCCACCCTCTTCATCGCCGTGCTCGGCCCGGCCGGCATCCAGATCATGGACAGCTTCTCCGGCACCGTCAGGTGACCGACCTGCTGCGTGTCGCAGCCGCGGCCCGGATCTTCACCCTGGCCGTGATCGCCTCGACCGCACTGGTCGGCAACGTCGCCCTGGACGGCCTCTGGTACGTCGCGGCGATCGCCGTGCTTGCCCAGGCGTTCTCGATGAGGAGCGCCCTGCCGGACAAGCTGATCGTGATCGTCGAAGGCGCCCTGACCGGGATGGTGGCGGTCTGGAGCTTCCCCGACCACCAGGCCGCCTTCCCGTACCTGGCCATCCCGGCCCTGATCGCCGGGATCGCCGGTGGAGTGCGGTGGGTCGGCATCGTGCTGGTGGTCGAGGCGGTCGCCATGGCCCTGTCCGGTTGGCTGCTGATGGAGGCCTACGACGAGGACATGGCCGCCGCGGCAGTCACCTGGCTGACCACAGGCCTCGGCCTCGGGGGGCTTGGCAGCTTCACCCGCCGCAGCGTGACCAGCAGCACCGGGACCGATGCGTCATACCGCAGTGCCCTGGGACTGATCCGGCAGTTGGAGTCCCTGTCCGAGCGTCTCACTTCAGGCCTGGACCCCGTCGACCTGGCCGATCAGACGATGACGGTGATCTCCGAGCAGCTGGTGGTACGGCAGGCGGTGGTGCTGCTCCGTCAGGGCAGCGAGTTCACGCCGCTGCGATACTCGACCGGCGCGATGAGCTTCTCCGTCGACGACGCCCACCCGATGCTCGAGCAGTGCTGGGAGACTCGGCGACCCGTGCTCGGCGAACACCTGATGGCGCTGCCACTCGCTACCGGGACCGACCGGGTCGCGGTGGTCCTGATCGACTGCGCCGCGCTCCCCGACAAGCAGACCGTCGACCATCTGGTCGCCCGGCTGGAGCCGGCCGCCGTCCAGCTCAGCGCTGCCCTGCTGTTCAGCAGCGTCCACGAGACCGCGACCGCCGAGGAACGACGGCGGCTCGCCCGCGAGGTGCACGACGGGGTCGCCCAGGACGTCGCCTCGCTCGGTTATCTGGTCGACAACCTGGCCGCCTCCACGCACAACCCGCAGCAGGCCGAGGACGTGGCTCTCCTGCGCAAGGAGGTCTCCCGGGTGGTGACGGAGCTGCGTACCTCAGTCTTCGACCTGCGCAACGAGACCGCGCCGGGCCAAGGGCTGGGACAGAGCATCGCGGTGTTCGCCAGGCACGTTGGCTCGCACTCACCGCTGACGGTGCACGTAACCCTCGACGAGTCCGAGGCGCTCCGGCTGCAGCCGCGGGCCGAAGCCGAGCTGCTGCGGATCGCGCAGGAAGCGATCAACAACGCGCGGCGGCACTCCGGGGGTGCGAACCTCTGGGTGCGGTGCGAGGTGCACCCACCGCGTGCCGAGATCACTGTCAGCGACGACGGGGACGGGCTGCGAACGCCGAGGGAGGACTCGCACGGCCTCCGGATCATGCGGGAGCGGGCTGAGCGGATCGGCGCGGTCCTCACCGTCGAGTCGCCAGGCCCCGACGGTCGTGGAACACGCGTGTCGATTCGCCTCACCTGAGTGCCGATCCGTGGCCATGCGGCTACTCTGCCGAGAGAACGAGGGAGCCCTTCTTGACTACGTCCGTAGTGCTGGTCGACGACCACGAGCTGATCCGTCACGGGTTGGCGGTGGCCTTCGCCCGTGACGAGGGCTTCATCGTGGTCGGCGAGGCCGCAACCATCGCCGAGGCCCACGTCCAGACGACTGCCCTGCGTCCCGACGTAGCCATCATCGATCTCCGCCTGCCGGACGGCTCCGGGCTCGACCTGGTCCGCGCACTGCGCAAGGAGCGTGACGACCTCGGTCTCGTGGTGCTGACCATGTACGCGGGCGACGAGCAGATCTTCGCCGCTATGGACGCGGGCGCCTCTGCATTCGTCGGCAAGGACGCCCCCAGCGGCGAGGTGATCGCCGCCGCCCGGCACGCGGCGGTGGCCCCGCGCAGCTTCACCTGCGCCGGGCTGCCCGAGGCGATGATGCGGCGGATGTCCTCGACGACGCCGCGGCTCTCGGACCGAGAACGTCAGGTCCTCGACCTGCTCGCCGACGGTCTCGGAGTGGCGACCATCGCCACCAACCTCTACATCAGCGAGTCCACGGCGAAGACCCACATCGCGAAGGTCTACGAGAAGCTCGGCGCAGGCAACCGCGCCCAGGCACTAGTGGCGGCGATGCGGATGGGCCTGATCGACGCGACACCTCCGCCCCAGTAGTCCCGATCTCCCGGGACCATCGTCCTTTCGGCGCTAGCTGGATGGCCTGAATTGACTAGAAGGGTCAAACCGGACATATCAGTTCTTTTCTCCTTTATGGTGACATAGTGATCATGTCGACGAGCCGCTCACGGGGCTCGCTTACCACCAAGGGAAGGGAACCCCGATGCTCGAGTTCATCCGCAACCTCGCGAACGGCCGAAGCGAGGAGGACGGCGCGTCCGCCGTTGAGTACGGCCTGCTCGTCGCCGGTATCGCTGCACTGATCGTCGCCATCGTCTTCGTCTTCGGAGGCATCATCCGCGACGCGTTCGGCGACACCTGCGAGACCATCGCCAACAAGGGCGTCTCCGGCGGCACCGCCACCTGCAGCTGACCGACCACCACACTTTCCGAAGGGAAAACCATGATTGAGTTCATTCGCAACCTCATCAGCCGTCGCGACGAGGACGGCGCGTCCGCGGTTGAGTACGGCCTGCTCGTCGCTGGCATCGCTGCACTGATCGTCGCCATCGTCTTCGTCTTCGGAGGCATCATCCGCGACGCGTTCGGCGACACCTGCGAGACCATCGCCAACAAGGGCGTCTCTGGCGGCACCGCCACCTGTTCGTAGCGACGCCGCAAATCCTGGGGGGCACCTGGGCCACGACGCTTCGGCGCCGTGGCCCAAGTGCGTCTCCGACTACTTCTGCGCTTCCTGGCCCAGGAGCATCGCCATCGCGATCCGTTGCAGCACCGTCGGGTGCGAGCCGAACCAGAACTGACTCACCCGCGGCGGGGTCGGGTCGTTCAGCGAGCGCAGCGAGAGCTGGCGCTGCATCGAGATGAACGCCGCACTGTCCCCGGTCGCCGCCAGGGCGGTCCGGTCCGCACGCGCCTCGACGGCCCGGCTGATCGTGTTCTGCACCGGACTCACGGCGATCGACGCGATCGCAGTCAGGGCCAGCAGCAGCGGCACCACCCGGGGGTCCCCCGCCGCGCCGACGCCGGTACGTCGCAACAGCCGGCGGTTGGACAGCACCAAGCCGAGCAGCCCGACCCCCAGCACCGAACCGAGCGCAGCCAGCCCGGTCCCGGTGAACACGTCGCGATGCTTGGTGTGCCCGAGCTCGTGGGCCACGATCGAGGTGACCTCGCGGTCGTCCAACGTCTCCAAGACAGTGTCGAAGACGACGACACGCCGGGTGCTGCCGAAACCCGAGACGTAGGCGTTGAGTGTCGTCGTGCGGCGGGACGCATCGGCGACCAGGACGTCGTCGATCTCCACCCCCTCGCTCCGGGCGAGCTCGAAGATCTCGGTCCGTAACGGGCCCGCCTGCAAGGAGGTGAAGTTGTTGAACAACGGCTCGACCAGCACCGGATAGACGAAGGAACCCACCATCGCGAGCGCTGCCGCGGCGCCCGCTGCCCAGGCCGGCCAGGTGCGCGGAGCCTTCCGGGCCAGGGCGATGACGGCGAGCAGGCCGATCCCGGTGAAGACCCACGCAACCCCGAACGAGATCAGCTGGTCCCGGATCCAGCCCATCCAGGTCTGGGTACTCAACCCGGCGGCACCGCGGACGTCGTGCGCGCGAGCCAGCAGCGGGATCTGGGCCAGCGTGCCGAGGGCGATCATCGCTCCGGTGCCGAGCAGGACCACCAGCCACCACGGGCCTCGAACGCGACCGACCAGGCGGGCACCGGCCCGGGTCAGGCCCAGCCAGCAGGCCACGGCCAGGCCAAGGGCCAGGTTGCCCCACCCGGCCAGGCGCAGCATCCAGGAGATGTCCTCGTTCCGGTCGATCTGAGCCTCGCTGAAGACGCTGCTCGCCGGGACTGCTGTGAGGTCCTGCCCCGGCAACCAGTCCCACGGGACCAAGAAGGCCGCCAGCACGACGAACGCGACCCCGCCTATCGCTGCCACGGCCAGACTGAGGCGCACCGACGGCCGCGGTTCCTCGCTCATGGCCTCAGCCTGCCACGCCGACCCTCGCGCCCGCGGCGAGAGCGACGGCGTCAGCGCTCCAGCGCTTCACGTACGAGGCCTCGGTGGTACCGAGCACGTCGCGGAATGCGTCCTCGGTCTTCTGGCCCCGGTCGACCGCCCGGTAGAACGCGACGAGCCGCTGCTCGCCGTAGACCTCCGCGATGAAGCGGGTCGCCAACCACGCCTCCTCGTACGTCGCGCCCAGACCTGCCGCATCGGGGGCCAGGTCCTCAGCGGTGGGGAGCCGCTGCGGTCGACCGGTCCGACTGATTTCCTTGAGGATCTGCGCCGCTGCGACCTCGACCGTGATCCCTGCGTTCGCGAGCGCTACGTAGTCGGCGAAACCTTCGAGCAGCCAGACGGGCATCGTCGTGAAGGTCGCTGCCGTCGCCACGTGGGTCGCCTCGTGCGTCATCACCACCTGGGCGCCGCGCGAACCGAGCGCTTCGAAGACCCGCGGGTTGAGGAAGACATGCACCGGCGCGGTCCGCTTCTGGGACCCGTCGACCGACGCGGTGACGGCCGCGATGTTGGCGTACCTGCCCTGGGCGGCACCCAGTACCCGGTCAAGCTCGGTCTCCGTCCCCGGCACCTCGATGATCAACGGGCCGGACCAGCGCGGCAGCACCCGCCCGACGTCGGCCACAGCCCTGCGCGCCTGCGCCGAGTAGCCCGCCGTCCCGCGCGCAACCACGAGGGTCCGCCCTGCCGCCTGGGCCGTGACCGGCCCGGTCAGCCACAGCGGCGTACGGCCGTCCGCGTCACCGATCCCGGAGATCAGTTGGCCGTCCTCGCCGGGGCTGAACAGGAAGGTGGTCTCGAGTTCGGTGACGGCGGTGTCCCAGCCACCGAGGCGGTAGAGCACCGCGACGGTCGCCCGCCAGGCACCAGTCGTCGAGCCGTCGCCACCAGAGATCAGGGACCGATCATCGACGTACCTCAGCGAGAGGTCGACGAGGTCCAGGGTCCTGACGTTCGCCACCGCGTCCTGCAGCAGGGCCCGGGCACCGCCGAGGCCGAGGGCCGCGGCCGCCTCGGAGTCGCCATCACGCAGTGCTGCGTCGAGCGCGGCGACAGTGCGCGTAGCCGCCGCGGAACGGGCGGACGCGGCATCGCCGGACGAGACCGGTGGGGGGATGCTGGTGTCGCCCGAGCAACCGACCAGCGTCAGCTGAGCGGCGAGGAGCAGCGCTCCCAGCCTCCACGCACCGCGGAGAGGCACCTGAGGATCAACCAGGCCGGACGGCGCCGACGTACGGCATCGAGTCGACGTCGACGACTTGAACTCCGGACCGCGGATTCTGGGCGTTCACGAGCAACCCGTTGCCGATGTACATGCCGACGTGGCTCACCGGGCTGTAGTAGAAGACCAGATCTCCTGGCTGCAAAGCATCTCGGGAGACCCGCGTTCCCAGACTCATCTGGGCGCCGGAGAAGTGCGGCAGGCTGACGCCGGCGGCCTCCCAGGCGCGCATCGTCAGACCGGAGCAGTCGAACGAGTTGGGGCCGGCGGCACCGTAGACGTAACTCTTGCCGACCTGGGCCATCGCCCAGCGCACCGCAGCCGCGGCGCGCCCACTGGCGGCGACGCTCGGGAGCGCGCCGGCGTATTCGCCGCCGAGGAGCTCAGCGCGGGCGTCGGCCTCGAGGGTGTCCAGGACCTTCTGGGCCTTCGCAGACTTGGTGTCGATCTCAGCCTTATCGGCCTTCATCCGCTTCTCGAGTTTGACGAGGCGGTCCGCCTCGGACTTCACCGCATCCTGGCGGAGCTCGAGGCGGTTGAGCTCGGTGCTGAAGGCCTTCAAGACCTGGCCACGCTGGCTGTTGTACGACGCCACCGCTCCCAGGTTGTCGAGGAAGGCATCGGGGTCGTCGGAGAGGATCACCTGGGATGCCGTCGACAGGGAGTTGCCCTGGTACTGGTCAACGATCATCTCGGCGACCTGCTCCCGCATCTCCTCGACGGTTGCTTGCTGCCGGCGCAGATCAGCATTGACGGCGGACAACTTGACCTGGGTCTCGTCGGCCTTGACCTGGGCGTCGTTGTAGCGCTCGGAGGCTGCCTCCGCCTGGTGCTCCAGCTCCTCGACCTGTTTCTTGACGGTCTCGAGGTCCGGCTTGGCGGTAGCAGTGCTGGTCAGGCCGATTCCCACGGTCACGAGGGCGGTCAGCAGAACGATTAGGGTCGCCACGAACGTGGCGGTGCGTTTCCGGCCGTGAAGCACGAGCGGAGGATCTCCTCTTTGTCAAACGCTTACCAGGTGAGCTGACGGATTCGGACGCAAAGATCGCCCTACCAGTGCGTCCGGGCCATGATGCTCGACCCGTCGCGCGCTGGATTCACCCCGTGAAGATGTGGTTCCCCGGCTCCGGCGCCCTGTCCTCCGAGAGACACGGCGCCAGACTCAGCGCGGCCCCTGAGCAACCCGGTCGGTAGCTCGTGCAGGGACCTGAGCCATGAACGATAAGCGAACGGCAACAGCGGGCCAAACGCAGCGTCCACGTGGCGGTGTGTTTCGGCCCACGTTCACCACACCAGCCCCACCAGAGCACTAGAACCTCACCCGTAGGCTGTCGCTAGGCCGACTCGACGTGCTTCTCCGCTACGGCCGTCACCATCCGCAGCGGCGGGACCAACCCCGACTCGGCGAGCACGGCTAGGGCCTGCTGCTCGTCGTCGTCGAAGCTCAGCTCCGGTGGCGGGCCAAGCAGGACCGTCACCACGCAGTCGTGGCAGGACAGGCCGCGGACCAGGCAGGTGTCGCAGTCGATGCGGACACTGAGGTCGTCCATGTCGTCACTCTCCTTCGAGCCCGCGGACCGGGCTGTCAGGACACTCGCACCCACCGCCGACACGTGGACAGGGGACTACGCCCCGGGCGAGGCCTCGACGTCGGCGTCGTTGCGGTCGACCAGCCCGACCGCATCGTTGCGCCCGCACCACCGGCAGTTGACCGACTCGACGATCTCCTCGCGCAGGGACGTCTCCTCGACGCGGTGGTCGCCGGCAAGGTCGAAGTGCCAGAACTCGGTGGTCCGCCGCGTCCGGGCCACGTCGAACCGGGTTAGGTTGCCGCAACCGCCGCAGCGCCAGCGCTGGTGGGCAGCAGGAAGGGGCACGGTCACGATCTCTCCTTCGGGCTCAAGAACTCCGCCCAGCCTAGTGCGCGCGCCGTCCCCGTTGTGTCGGCGGTATTTCCTACCGTCTGACCATGACCGCCGCCCACCTCGACGCCACCTCCGGGACGCGGTCGCGCTGGGCAAACCAGATGAGCTTCGACGAGCTCGGACGCCCGCTGCGCGACCTGACCTTCTGCGTCGTCGACCTCGAGACCACCGGGGCTGCCGTTTCGCAGGGTTCACGGATCACCGAGATCGGGGCGGTCAAGGTGCGCGGCGGCGAGGTCCTCGGCGAGTTCCAGACACTGGTCAACCCGCACACCGCGATCCCGCCGTTCATCGCCGTGCTGACCGGCATCACGAACTCGATGGTGGCCAACGCTCCCCCGATCGACTCGGCTCTGCCGGCCTTCCTGGAGTTCTCCCGCGGCTGCGTCCTGGTCGCCCACAACGCGCCCTTCGACGTGGGCTTCCTCAAGCACTTCGCCGAGGACCTCGGACACCCGTGGCCCCGGTTCGAGGTACTCGACACCGCGCGTCTGGCCCGCCGGGTGATTACCCGCGACGACGCTCCGAACTGCAAGCTCAGCTCGCTGGCGATCGCGTTCGGGTCGACCACCACGCCCAACCACCGGGCCCTCTCCGACGCCCGGGCGACCGTCGATGTGCTGCACGGGATGTTCGAACGACTCGGCGGCCTGGGCGTGCACACCCTCGAGGAGCTGCAGACCTTCTCCTCCCGGGTCACCACCGCCCAGCGCAAGAAGCGCCACCTGGCCGAAGGGCTGCCGCACGCACCGGGTGTCTACCTGTTCCGCGACGACAGCGACCGGGTGCTCTACGTCGGCACCTCCCGCGACCTGCGGACCCGGGTCCGCTCCTACTTCACCGCCTCGGAGACCCGGTCCCGGATGGGCGAGATGGTCGGCATCGCCAGCCGGGTCGACTCGATCACCTGCGCCACCACCCTGGAGGCCGAGGTGCGCGAGCTCCGTCTGATCGGCACCCACAAGCCGCGCTACAACCGGCGCAGCCGGTTCCCGGAGAAGGTGCATTGGCTCAAGCTCACCAATGAGCTCTGGCCGCGGCTCTCGCTGGTACGCCAGGTCCTCGACGACGACGCCGTCTACCTCGGTCCGTTCTCCTCCCGCAAGCGTGCCGAGACGTCGCTGGCCGCGCTCTACCAGACCTTCCCGGTCCGCCAGTGCAGCGACCGCCTCCCGGCGACCCCGTCCCGGTCACCCTGCGTGCTGGCCGAGATGGGCCGGTGCCTCTCCCCCTGCGACGGCAGCACCGACCTGGACACCTACGCCCTGATGGTCGCCGACTTGCGTGCCAACCTGCTCGCTCGCGCCGACGAGGTGGTGGAGGCGATCTCGACCAAGATGGACGAGCTGAGCGCCGAGGAGCGGTTCGAGGACGCCGGCCTGCACCGGGACAGGCTCGCCGCGTTCGTCCGAGCGGCCTCACGGACCCAGCGGCTCAGCGCGCTCACCGGGTGCCCCGAGGTCGTCGCGGCCCGACGCGAGGACAACGGCCACTGGGCCGTGCACGTCGTCCGGTTCGGCCGGCTCGCCGGGGCCGGCGTGATCCCCCTGGACGCCCACGCCGGCGACTACGTCGAACAGCTCAGGCTCTCCTCCGAGACGGTCGCTCCCGGCCTCGGTCCGACCCCGGCCGCCAGCGCCGAGGAAACCGAGAAGGTGCTGCGCTGGCTGGAGGGTCCCGGGGTCCGGCTGGTCCGGGTCGAGGGCGAGTGGGTGTGCCCGGTCCGCGGCGCGTCCCGACATCTGGCACTGCACGATGCCGTCACGGTGTCCCGGGAGGGCCTGGTGCCGTTCGACGAGCGGCGTTCGCTCCCGACGACGCACCACCCCGCGCGGTAGGTTTCCCCCATGATCACAGCCATCGTCTTCGTGAAGGCGGACGTCGCCCGGATCCCGGAGGTCGCCGAGACGATCGCCGCCCTAGACGGCGTCAGCGAGGTCTACTCGGTCACCGGCCAGATCGACCTGATCGCGATGGTCCGGGTGCGCGACCACGACGCCGTCGCGGCGACGATCGCCGACCGCCTCAACAAGGTGCCCGGGGTCTTGGAGACCGAGACCCACATCGCGTTCCGTGCGTACTCCCAGCACGACCTGGAGTCGGCCTTCTCTCTCGGCCTGGACTGACCCGCTCCGCCGAACTGGTCGGCGGTGTAGTCCTTTGTGACTAGACGATGCCACTTTTCGGCCCTATTACGCTCTTTTGGTCGTTTTCTTCGTAATATCCCTTTTGGCCGACCGTTCTTCTGGTGCACCATCACGGAGAGCGACGGATCAGGGGAGGTCTGCCATGGGGAGCACCGCGGCGATGAACGACGTGTGCGTGATCGTCCCGGTGTACAACGAGGCGACCGCGGTGGCCTCGGTGATCTGCGCGCTGCGCGAACGCTTTCCCCACGTCGTCTGCATCGATGACGGAAGTTCCGACGGGTCGGTCGAGATCGCTCGCGCAGCCGGCGCGACGGTGCTGCGGCACGCGGTCAACCAGGGCCAGGGGGCGGCCCTGCAGACCGGCTTCGACCACATCCTGCGGCACACCGACGCCGCGTACGTGGTGACCTTCGACGCCGACGGCCAGCACGTCGTCGAGGACGCCGTCCGGATGGTCGAGACAGCCCGCGCCGAGCACGTCGACGTGGTGCTGGCGTCCCGCTTCACCGGCCGGAGCACCGAGATGCCCGGCCTGCGTCGCCTGGTCCTGCGGGCAGCGACCACCTTCACGCGGTGGAGTGCCAAGCTCGAGGTGACCGACACCCACAACGGCCTGCGGGTGCTGAACCGCAGGGCCCTGGGTCGGATCCGTCTCACCATGCCGCGGATGGCCTACGCCAGCGAGCTCCTCTCCGCGATCGTCCCGAACGGGTTGAGCTACGTCGAGGTCCCGACCACGGTGAACTACACCGAGTACTCGCGGGCCAAGGGCCAGTCAAACATCAACGCCGTCAACATCCTCTTCGACCTCGCTGTACGCCGGATGCGTGCCACGTGATCGTCATCAAGGTCCTGCTCATCGGCGGCGTCCTGGCCTTCGGCCTCATGACGCTGCGCGACCGGCAGCCGGCCTCGCACCAGGCGTTGCGCAGGATCGGGATGCTGCTCTTCGTCCCCGTTGGCGTCGTCGCAGTCGCGTTCCCGGAGACCACGGTGTGGGCGGCCAACCTGGTCGGCGTGAAGCGCGGCACCGACCTGCTGCTCTACCTGTTCGTGATGACCTTCCTGTTCACCACGCTGGCGTGTTACCAGCGGCTGCACCACGTAGAGCAGCAGTTGGTCCAGCTGACCCGCGAGCTCGCGCTGCAAGAGGACCGGCACCGGGTATGACGCGCTCGCAACGCTGGCGGACGACCGTCCTGGCCGGCGTCGGCTTCCTGCTGCTCCAGCTCGGCTGGATCTTCAGCATCGCGCCGGCGTTCGGAATCGACGAGTTTGACCACGTCCTGCGCGCCAGCTCGGTGGCCGGCGGTCACTGGCAGGCCGGCGGCGACGAGATCCCGACCGGCATGGGCCGGGGAGACCTCGCCCCGGCCCGGGCAGACGTCGCCGAAGCCACGTCGGCTGCCTGCAAGGAGCGCACGTACACCGGCTACTACAACTGCGTGCCTAAGGCCACCCTGGATGGCGGCGAGGTCCTGATCGCGATCGGTGCCGCCCGCTACAACCCGACCTTCTACGCCGTCGTCGGTACCGCGGCGAAACCGTTCAGTGGCACCGCCGCCATCGTCGCGATGCGGGTCGCCACCGCCCTGCTCGCCTGCGCATTTTTCATGCTCACCGTCTGGCTCACCGTTGCCGGTGCCCGAACGGTCTGGCCGTTGCTTGTGGTGCTGGCGGCCGCCCTGCCGACCACGGTCTACTCGACCTCGGTCGTCTCTCCGAACGGACTCCAGTTGGTCGGCGGCCTTGCGGCCTGGGTCGCCGTGCTGACGCTGGTGCGCGGGCCACGCGGCGCTCAGAGCCGGACCTGGGCCTATGGCTTGGCTGCCCTGAGCGCGGCAGTGCTGGCGAACACGCACACCCTCGGTCTGCTCTGGGTGGCACTGATCGCCACCGCCGTCGCGCTCCTGCACGGACTCGGCAGCACCGCGCGCGCGCTGCTCCCCCGCAACCCGACCGAGCGAGCCTTCGCGCTGTTCGCGGCGGGGGCCGCGACCTTCGAGCTGGTCTGGTTGCTGACCTCCGGCGCGAACGACCCGTCCCAGGAGGGCACCACCTTCGAGGAGAGTCCGCTCCCGTCGGTACTCTCGGGCCTAGTGCTGTGGCCCCTGCAGGCGATCGGTGCGGTGCCGATGCGGGACCAGCCTGTACCGCTGATCGTGTACGCCGTGGTCGTCGTGATCCTCGGCTACCTCATGGTCACGGCGCTGCGCCGGGCACGTCTCCGTTCCCGGGCGGTCCTCACCCTGGCGGCGGTCGCCATGGCGTCCTGGGCTGTCCCGGCCGCGCTGACCGTGCACGCGTTCGACCAGATCGGTCCGGCCTGGCAGGGGCGCTACGGGATGCCGTTCACCGTGGGCCTGCTGGTGATCGCCGGCGGCCTGATCGACAGCAGCGGCCGTCGTCCGCACCGCACCGACGCGGTCGCCGCCATTTCCGTCGTTGGTCTGGTCCTCGCCCAGGTGATCAGCCAGCTCGCCGTCGTCCTGACCTACCGCACGAACCTCGACCTGGTCGCAGGAACCCGCTGGGAACCGCCTGCTCCCGCCCTTCTCGTGGCCCTCGCCCTAGTGGCGGTCGGCTGCTGGATCGCCGCGGTGCGGGCGTCGGCGACCGGCTCCGCCGTAGCGGCACCGCCCCGGCGCCCGACCGAGCAGGAGGTCCTGGTGTGAGCACCCTGTTCGTGGTCCCGACGCTGGGCGAGCGCCCCGACCTGCTGGCCAAATCCCTCGCCTCGATCACCTCCCAGGGCATCGACCGGCTCGACCTGGTCGTGGTGGCACCGACCGGACGTGGCGTGGAGAAGCTGGCAGCCGAATACGGCGCCCGGTTCGTCCACGACCCGGCCCGGGGCGGTCTCTCCGGCGCCCTGAACGCCGGTCTCGGGGCAGCCCGTGCCGGCACCGAGTACTTCGCCTGGCTCGGCGACGACGATCTCCTGGCCGTCGGATCGCTGGCCGCCACCTGTGCTGCGCTGACCGCGGATCCGACCGCTGTCCTCGTCTTCGGCTGGTGCGACTACATCGACGCCGACGGCGCCGTGGTCTTCCGCAGCCGGGCTGGTCGGATTGCGGCCGCGACCCTGACCTTCGGCCCGAACCTGATCCCCCAACCCGGCTCGCTGATGCGCTTCGACGCGGTCGTCGCGGCCGGAGGTCTGGACGAGAGCGTGCGACTGGCGATGGATCTTGACCTTTTCCTCCGCCTACGCCGCCGCGGGCGCCTGGTCGCGCTGCCAAGAACGCTGGCGAGCTTCCGCTGGCACGCGGACTCGGCGACCGTACGTGGGGAGACGGAGTCGATGGAGGAGAGCGACCAGCTGCGGATGAAGTACCTGCCGCGACCACTTGCCAGGATCTACCGGGTACTGCGCTGGCCCGGCCGCTGGGCCTTGGTCGCGGCCAAGCGCCGGGTCGGCCGCAACACCGAGCGCGCGGCGGCGCGAGCAGCGGTCCCAGCGGCGTACTAGCCTCGAAGCCATGCCCTGGATCGACGCGATCGGTTGGATCGGCTCGGCCCTGCTGATTTACTCGGTGATGCAGGCCCGGGTGCTGCGGTTCCGGATCCTCAACCTAGCTGCCTGCGTCGTCCTGATCGGGTTCAACGCCGCGCTCGAGATCTGGCCGATGGTTGCCATGAACATCGCGTTGTGCGCCATCAACCTCTGGCACGTCCGCGCTCTGGTCCAGACCCGGCACGACATCAGCGAGTACGCCGTCCTCGAGGTCGGTGGTCAAGACGAGTATTTGCGTCACGTGCTGAGGGTGCACGAGGCCGACATCCGCACCTTTCAGCCCGACCTCGTCTGGGACGGTGCCGCCGAGGATGCCGCCGCCTTCATTATTCAGCGTGGCGACGAGACCGTCGGGGTGATCCTGCTCCGCATCGAGGAGGGCGTGGCGGAGGTGCAGCTGGACTACGTGACCCCGCGCTACCGGGACTTCTCCCCCGGCCAGTTCGTCTGGCGGCACAGCACCGTGCTCGAGGGACGCGGCGTCACCAAGGTGGTCACCTCACCGACGATGATGGGCGCGTACTACGCGAAGCTCGGGTTCCGGGCACGACCGGACGGCTCCTTCGAACTCCCCGTCGTCGGCTGATCCCGTCCGTCTCGGGGCTGGATCAGCGAGCCGCCGCGGCGACCCACCGCTCGAGCGTGCTCTGCGCGGCCCCGCTGTCGAGCGCAGCGGCTGCCACGGCCATGCCGGACACCACCCGATCCTCCAGCGAGCCAGAGTCATCGGCGTGCACGGCCAGCGCCGCACCGGCGTTAAGGACGACGGCGTCGCGCACCGGCCCCTGCTCACCGGCCAGCAGCCGCCGCACTACCTCGGCGTTGTAGGCAGCGTCCTGGCCGCGCAGGCCCTCGGCGGTGCCGACCGGCAGGCCCAGCCGGGCCGGGTCCAGGGACTCCTCGACGACCTCGCCGGCCCGCACCGTCCAGACCCGGGAGGTCGTGGTGGTGGTCAGCTCGTCGAGACCGTCGTCCCCGCGGAACACCCAGGCGTCGACGCCGCGACGGGCGAAGACACCAGCCATCACCGGGGCCATCCGTAGGTCCGCGCAACCGATCGCTTGGGCAGCGGGCTTAGCCGGGTTGGCGATCGGGCCGAGGAAGTTGAAGGTGGTGCCGATCCCGAGCTCGCTGCGCGCAACGGCCGCGTGCCGCAGGGCAGGGTGAAACGCCGCGGCGAAGCAGAAGGTGATGCCGGCCTCGTCGGCTACCCGCGCGACCGCGTCCGCCGGTAGGTCGAGTCGGATGCCGAGGAGCTCGAGCACATCGGCGCTGCCGGCCTTGCTCGACGCGGACCGGTTCCCGTGCTTGACCACCGTGACGCCGGCGCCGGCCGCCACGATCGCGGCCATTGTCGAGATGTTCACCGAGAACGAACGGTCGCCACCGGTACCGACGATGTCGAGGCAACGACCCTGAACCGAGAGCGGGGTCGCGTGCTCGTACATCGCGTCGACCAGCCCCTGCATCTCCTCGACGGTCTCGCCCTTGGAGCGCAGCGCGACCGCGAAGCCCGCGATCTGGACCGGGGTCGCAGCACCGGCAAGGATCTCGCCCATCGCCCACGACGTCTGTTCCGTGGACAGGTCGGTCCCGCCGACCAGGGTGCTGAGGACGTCGGGCCAGGTGTGGCCGGAGGCGTGCCCGGACACGCCTGTCAGGCCTCGGCGGGGACCCGGGCGCGCAGCACGCGGATAACCGCGTCGGCGAGCTCGATCGGGTCCAGCGGGTGTGACACTGCGGCCTCGGCACGTGACCAGGTCGCGAGCCAGCGGTCGTCGGGCCGTCCGGTGAGCACCAGCACCGGCGGCGCCTGGTAGACCTCGTCCTTGAGCTGACGCGCGATCCCCAACCCGCCGGCCGGAGTGGCCTCGCCGTCCAGGACGGCCAGGTCGATCGTTCCGGAGTCGAGCTGTTGCCAGACGACGGGTTCGGTCGCAACCTCGACGTACTCCAGCTCGGGGAGGTCGGGGTGGACACGGCGGCCCAGCCCGAGGATCACCTGCTGGCGGACGTCGGAGTCGTCGCTGTAGACCAGGACGCGGAGCGGGCCGGTGTTGTTCGCAGTCACCTCACCGATGCTACTAGTCCGGATCGCCGGAGGCCGCGATCCGTTCCAGCCGGTCCAGCCGGCGGTCCTCGCGGGCGGCTTCTCGCGTCGACTGACGCACCCACTGCACGAACAGGACACCGAAGAACAGCAACCCGATCAGGTCTCCCGAGCTCCACAAGATCCCGCCGGCGAGCTCCTGGTCCTCGAGCGGGTCAGGTAGCCAGGTCAGCGTCCGACCGAGGTCCGGGTACCAGTCGCCGCCGATCAGGCTGGTCTGACCCATGATCGTGATGCCGAGGAAGGCGTGGAACGGCAGCGTCAGCACGACGATCAGCATCCGCACCGGGTAGCCGAGCCGGTTGGGCAAAGGGTCGATGCCCATCAACGGCCAGAAGAACAGCGAACCGATCAGTACCAGGTGCACGTGCATCATCTCGTGCTGGAACGCCGAGTGCAGGGTGGCTTCGTACCAACCGGTGAAGTACAGCGCCCACGGACTGATCACGTAGAGCGCCAGGGTCAGCGGCGCGAAGGTCAGCACCTTGGCCAGCCTGGAGTGCAGCACTGCCAGCAGTCCGGTCCGCAGCCCCTTCGGCAGGGTGCGCAGAGCGAGAGTGACCGGAGCCCCCAGTGCCAGGAACAGCGGCACCACCATGCCCAGCACCAGGTGCTGCACCATGTGCACGCTCAGCAGCGTGGTGTCGTACGCCCCGATGCCCGAGGACGTGGCCAGGTAGAACGAGCCCATCCCGCCGACCACGAAGGCGAGCGTCCGGCCGATCGGCCACCGGTCACCACGGCTGCGCAGCTGCCAGACGCCGAGCAGGTAGAGACCGACGATCCATACGGTCGCGACGAACAGCACCGGATCGGTGCCCCACTCGGTGAAGACCGAGGACAGCCTGAAACGGGACAGTTCGGACGTGTCCCCGTTCGTCGGGACCGGGCTGGCGAAAGCCGTCGAAACGTTGGCCGCGAGGAAGGAGATCTGCACCCCGACAGAGTAGAAGGAGCCCGAACCACGTGAGCCACACCACCCCCGTGCGCCACCACTCGCAATACTCGATCCAAATTCGGGGGGTCGGGGTGGCAGAGCACCGGCGTACCGACATAATGGCGCTGTGGCGACAGCATCTGTGATCCCAGCATCCCGCCTGCACGGGCACCATGACCGACCGAGCATGGTCAGCGTAGGCACCATCATCTGGCTCTCGAGCGAGTTGATGTTCTTCGCGGCGCTGTTCGCGAGCTACTTCACCATCCGGGCGGTGAGCCCTGAGTTGTGGGCGGAGAACACGGCCCTGCTGAACGTCCCGTTCGCCTCGGTGAACACGACGATCCTGGTGCTGTCCTCCGTCACCTGCCAGCTCGGCGTCTTTGCCGCCGAGCGCGGCCAGGTCGGTCGCACCGGAACCGTGCTGAACGCGAAGCTCTGGGGTCTGCGCGAGTGGTTCGCCCTGACCTACGTCATGGGCGCGATCTTCGTCGGTGGTCAGGCCTTCGAGTACGCCGAGCTGATCCACGAGGGCATCACCATCCCGGCCTCGTCCTACGGGACGATGTTCTACCTGACGACCGGCTTCCACGGCCTGCATGTCACCGGCGGTCTGATCGCCTTCCTCTTCGTCCTCGGCCGCACCCTGGTGGCCCGCCGCTTCACCCATGAGCAGGCGGTGACCGCCATCGTCGTGTCTTACTACTGGCACTTCGTCGACGTCGTCTGGATCGGCCTCTTCGCAACCATCTACCTCATCAAGTAAGCCTGAACCGATAGGACCTGTTGTGCGACTGCTCACGCGCAAGATCTCAGCTCGGCTCTCGGCCCGTCGGCGCAGCCGTCTCGCGGCCCCGGTCGTGCTGATCCTCGGCCTGCTGGCCACCGGCGGCGCCTACTACCTCGTCACCGGCCCGGCCAACGCGAACGAGGGGACCGCGGACGCGGACACCGTCCAGAAGGGCCGCGCCCTGTTCGCGGTCAGCTGCTCCTCGTGCCACGGCATGAACGGTGAGGGGATCGTGACCAAGCGCGGCAACAACTACGGCCCGTCCCTGATCGGCGTCGGCGCCGCATCCGTCGACTTCCAGGTTGCCACCGGCCGGATGCCGATGGCGGCTCCGGCCCCCCAGGCCCCGCGCAAGGAGCGGGTCTTCAACGACGAGGAGACCGCAGCCCTAGCGGCGTACGTCGCCTCGCTCGGCCCCGGCCCGGCGATCCCCGATGAGTCGGAGTACTCAGTCGAAGACGCCGACAACGAGGCCGTCGTACGCGGTGGTGAGTTCTTCCGGACCAACTGCACCGCCTGCCACAACTTCGCCGGCAGCGGTGGCGCCCTGCCCAAGGGCAAGTACGCCCCGAGCCTGATCGGCGTCTCGGAGAAGCACCTGTTCGAGGCCATGCTCACCGGCCCTCAGCAGATGCCCGTCTTTTCCAACGGCGTGCTCTCGCCAGAAGACAAGCGCGACATCATCGCCTACTTGAAGAAGCAGGAGGCCAGCCCCGACTACGGCGGCTTCGACCTCGGCTCCGTCGGTCCGGTCTCCGAGGGTCTGTTCGCCTGGCTCGTCGGCATCGGCGGCCTGGTGGCCGCTGGGATCTGGATCACCTCGCAGACCGCACGCAGCAAGAAGAAGATCACGAAGGGGGCGGACGCGTGAGCTCCGATCACGACGACACCAGCCGCAACCTGGTTCCGGCCGAGCCGCTGGCCGACCCCGGTCTGCCGGCGCACCAGCCCCGGCCCACCGACGTGGACCCGGCTGCCGCGAAGCGCGCCGAACGGCAGGTGGCCGCCCTGTTCGGTCTCTCCTCGTTCTTCGCCCTGGCCTTCTGCGTCGCGTACTTCACCCTGGACATCGGCGACGAAACCGATGTCTTCCTCGGCCTCGGCGCCTCGAACGTCGCCTTGGGTACTGCGCTCGGCCTCGCGCTGCTGCTGATCGGCGTCGGAGCCATCCAGTGGTCGCGCAAGTTGATGAGCGACCACGAGATCGTCGAGTACCGACACCCGGCCGCCTCCCCCCAGGAGGACCGGGACGAGGCGCTCGCCGCCCTCGACGCCGGCATCGCCGATGCGGGGATCGCCCGTCGCCCGCTGGTCCGCAATGCCCTGCTCGTCTCGATGGGCGCCCTCGGTCTGCCGGCGATCGTCGCCCTGCGCGACCTCGGGCCGTTGCCGGGCGACACCCTCGAGCACACCGTCTGGACCAAGGGCATGCGGGTCGTCCAGGACGTCGACGGCACCCCGATCAGGCCCGAGATGATGGAGATCGGCCAGTTGGTCAACGCGGAGCCCGAGGTGCTTGTCCCCCAGGGCGAGGAGGAGTCTGAGTACCACGGCGCCGAACTGCAGGCGGCCAAATCGAAGGCCGCAGTCATCCTGGTCCGGATGCACCCCGACGACATCACGCCGACCCAGACCAGGGCGAACTGGGGCATCGACGGCATCCTGTGCTACTCGAAGATCTGCACTCACGTCGGTTGTCCGATCTCCCTGTGGGAGCAGCAGACCCACCATCTGCTCTGCCCCTGCCACCAGTCCACGTTCGACCTCGCCGACAACGGGCGCGTCGTCTTTGGTCCGGCGGCCCGTCACCTCCCGCAGCTCCCGCTCGAGTTGGACGCAGAGGGATACTTGGTCGCGCAGAGCGATTTCACCGAACCAGTCGGTCCGAGCTACTGGGAACGAGACCGGAGTGATCTGACATGAGTGCACCTGCCTCAACCAACGGCACCTCACCGGCAGCGACCGAGAAGGCGAACCCTGCCGCCGCGGTCGCGAACTGGGCTGACGAGCGGCTCGGCATCGCCACGGCGACCAAGAAGCAGCTCCGCAAGGTATTCCCGGACCACTGGTCCTTCATGCTTGGCGAGATCGCGCTCTGGAGCTTCGTGATCCTGCTCCTGACAGGCATCTTCCTGTCGCTGTGGTTCAAGCCGAGCATGGGCGAGGTCGTCTACAACGGCTCCTACGACCAACTTCGCGGCATTGAGATGTCCGAGGCCTACGCCTCAACGCTGCAGATCAGCTTCGACGTCCGGGCCGGCCTGCTGATGCGTCAGATGCACCACTGGGCAGCGATGCTCTTCATCGCCGCAATGCTCGTGCACATGATGCGGGTCTTCCTCACCGGCGCCTTCCGCAAGCCACGCGAGCTCAACTGGATCATCGGCGGCGTCCTACTGCTGCTGGGCATCCTCGAGGGCTTCGCCGGCTACTCGCTCCCCGATGATCTGCTCTCCGGCACCGGTCTGCGGATCGCGGACGGCCTGCTGAAGGCAACGCCTGTACTCGGCTCGTATATGTCGTTCTTCATGTTCGGCGGCGAGTTCCCAGGCGACGTGATCATCCCACGGCTCTACATAGCGCACGTACTGCTGATCCCGGGGCTGCTGCTGGCGCTTATCGCCGCGCACATGCTGTTGCTCGTCTACCACAAGCACACCCAGTGGCCCGGGCCCGGCCGCACCGAGCAGAACGTCGTCGGCTACCCGATGATGCCGGTGTACGCCGCCAAGGCCGGTGGCTTCTTCTTCATCGTCTTCGGTGTCGTCGCCCTGATGGGCGGCCTAATGACGATCAACCCGGTCTGGCGTTTCGGCCCGTACAACCCCGCCGAGGTGACAGCGGGCTCGCAGCCCGACTGGTACATGGGCATCGCCGAGGGTCTCCTGCGCATCATGCCCGGATGGGAAACGCACATCTTCGGCGTGACGCTGAGCTGGAACGTCCTCCTGCCCGGCCAGATCGCCCCGATCGCGTTGCTGGCGATCGTGCTCGCCTACCCATTCATCGAGCAGTGGGTCACCGGGGACAAGGAGGAGCACCACCTCCTCCAGCGGCCGCGCAACGCCCCGACCCGGACGGCGTTCCTGTCCGCCGCGATCACGCTGTACGGCCTGCTGTGGGCCGCCGGCGGCAACGACATCCTGGCTACGACTTTCCGCCTCGATCTGAACACGATCACGTACTTCATGCGGGGAGCGATCTTCGTGATCCCGCCGCTGGTGTTCATCTTGGCCAAGCGCTGGTGCATCTCGTTGCAGCGTCACGACAACGACATGCTGCTGCACGGTTACGAGAGCGGCATCATCATGCGCGACGCCGAGGGCGGATACACCGAGAAGCATCTGCCGCTGAGCCAGGAACGTGCCTACACCCTCACCGCTCGCGATCGGGACGTGGTGTACACCGGCATCAGCACCGAGGACGCCAACGGAGTCAGCGCTCCGAAGGCACGGCTCGACCAGTTCCGGGCGAAGGCCTCGAAGGCCTGGTTCGCGACCAACGTGCAGAAGCCGACCGCGGAGGAGTTCGAGGATGCGAACCACCACGCCGAGCTCGAGCACGCGCACGACGCCCCGCTCGAGGGTCACGCGGCGGACGGTCACCAGTTCGACGGTCGTCACGACGTGGCCGGGGACGACCTGACGCACAAGCACTGAGACACCGGACGTCGAGCCTGTCGAGACGCCCGCAGCCAACTAGGCCGCGTGGTGACGGGTTCGACGTCCGGTAGTTTTGTGTCTCACTTACTGGTCTTACCACTTGACCACCTGACCACTTGTCGAAGACAGTGCTTCTATGGCTCTGACCCCGATCACCAAACGACTCGTCCCCGACGACGTCTTCGAGCAACTGGTGGACGAAGTCGTCAGCGGCTCGCTGGGCCCCGGCGATTCGCTGCCCAGCGAACGGCGCCTGGCCGAGCTGCTCGGCGTCTCCCGGCCGGCCGTGCGCGAGGCACTCCAGCGGCTCTCGACGACCCGGCTAGTCGAGGTCCGCCACGGCGGCGCAACGACCGTGCGCGACTACCAGAGGCACGCAGGGCTCGACCTGCTCCCCCGGCTACTGGTCCGCGACGGCGAACTCGACCCCGCCGTCGCCCGCAGCATCATCGAGGCACGGCTCTCGATCGCGCCCGACGTCACCCGGATGGCCGCTGAACGGGTCGGTAGGGCGTCCCACAGCGCCCGCGAGGGCCTCCGAGCGGCGGTGGACACCCTGGCCGCGGCGGGGGACCCGGTCGCCCGCCAGTACGCCGCCCTGGCGTTCTGGGACGCCGTGGTCGACTGTGCTGGCTCGATTGTGTTCCGGCTGATGTTCAACAACCTGCGCCAGGCCTACGAGCCAGCGATCCTCCCGCTCGCTCCCCTGCTGGACGGGGAGGTCAGCAACATCGATGCCTACCGTGCCGTACGTGACGCGGTGCTGGCCGGTGAGGGCGAGCGGGCGGCTGCTGCTGCCGACGCGCTGCTTCGCCCAGCCACCGAGACGATGGTCGTTTTTCTCGACGACTTCGAAGGAGAAGGAGATCCAGCATGACCACACCATCCCCCGAGATCGAATCCCTTGCCCAGGAGCGCCTGGCTGCCGAGGAGAACCGGATCACCGGCGCCGGACGCAGGTCCGTGTCGCTCGGCGAGACCTTCGGTGGGTTCCTCCGCCACCCCAGCCCGTGGATGATCGCGGCCACCCTCGTCGCAGCCGTCTCCTGGCGCATCGTCGAGGACGACTGGCGTCTCACCGACGTGTGGGCGCCGGTGATCCTGGTGGCGCTGTTCCCGGTCCTGGAATGGGTCATCCACGTCTTCGTCCTGCACTGGCGCCCCCGCAGGGTGGCCGGGCTGATGATCGACAGCGAGCTGGCTCGTGACCACCGTCGGCATCACGCCGATCCGCGTGACATCCCGCTGGTGTTCATTCCGTGGCGGTCCCTAATCGCGGTGATCGCCACCGACGTCGCGATTGCGATGTTCGCCTTCCCCCGTCTCGGGCAGGGTCTGACCTTCCTGGCCGCGATCGCCGCGACCGGTCTGCTCTACGAGTGGTCGCACTACCTGATCCACAGCGACTACAAGCCGAAGACCGCGACGTACAAGGCGATCTGGCGCAACCACCGCCTGCACCACTACAAGAACGAGCACTACTGGTTCACCGTGACAAGCACCAGCACTGCCGACCGACTCTTCGGGACCTACCCCGTCCCGGGTGCGATCAAAGCTTCACCGACGGCGAAGAATCTGCACGGCATCGACGCTTGACCCGAGTACGAGGAAAGGCCGGCGAACCCCTCACGGGGGACCGCCGGCCTTTCGACTTACGTGCTGAGAAACCTTAGAGAGAAGCGTCCTGGGCGTACTCGCTGAACGCCATGTTCCAGTCGCCGAAGCCGTTGCTCAGGGTCATCTCCCTGGGGCTTCCGGTGTACTCGATGACGTCTCCCACGATGCTGTTGTTGAAGAGCCAGCCCGCGTTCGCGCGACTCATCCCAGTACACCCGTGACTGACGTTGGCGTTGCCCTGGGAGGCGACGGACCACGGAGCAGAATGGACGAACTCACCGGAGTAGGTCAGTCTCATCGCGTACTCGACGTTGTCCAGGTCGTAGCCGTCGTCGCTGTCGACGGGGATACCTACGGTAGCGGAGCTCATCCGCTTGCTGCGGAACTTCTCCACGATGACCTTGATCCCCGAGCGGGTAGTGAATTTCGGTCGCTCCCCGGTCGTCAACGGCATGGTCCGGACCAGCTTGCCGTCCCGATAGACCTTCATCTCGTAGTTCTTCATGTCGACCTTGCTGACCATCGACCGTCCGATGGTGAAGTTGTTCACCCGACTTTTCTGGCCGAAGACTCCGTTGCCGGCAGGGACGCTGTCAATGTCGGCGTTCACGGTGACCTTGGTGCCGGACTTCCAATACTTCTTCGGACGCCAGTGCAGCTCATTGTCGGAGATCCAGCGGAAGGCGCCGGCCTGCGCAGGCTTGCTGGTGACCTTGATGTGCTTCTGGATCGCTTCGTGGTCGGTCACCGGTACGTCGAAGCGGATGATCACCGGCAGGCCGACACCCACGGTCGAGCCCGAGATCGGGAAGAAGCTGGGGAACGTCTGCTTCTCCAGCGGGAGCGCCTCGGTCTTGAACCGGGACTGGAAGACCGTCTCCTCGCCTCGCGAGTCGGTCGCGACGCCGCGCACCCGGTAGGTCTCGCCCGGTTGCAGCCGGCCGGTGCTCTGCCAGCTGAGCTTGTCGGGGGCCATCGCGCCCTTGACGGCGCCGGACGTGCTCTTCACGGTGACGTCGTTGAAAGTGCCGTCGGTGACGTTGAGGCGCACCGAGCGGTTGACTTTCACGTCGCTCGCGCCGGCGGCGACGCTCGACGTGATTTCGGCATCCGAGGTGGGCGCTGCCGATGAGCTGGGGATGTCTCCCGGTCCCGAGGGGTCGTCGGAGGCGTTCCCGGCTCCACCGCCGCAGGCGGTGGTGCCCGCCAAGAGGAGGGCAACGGAGATCGTTGCCCAGGTACGTCGCGAACGCATGGTTCTCCCGAATTCAGGCCGAGTGGACCTTTCCAGCGTAACAAGGCGATCCCCACGGGCTGCACATTGCTCGCGTGGGACAGGTCACCCTCAGCCGCTTCCCCGAGAGACCCGGATCGTCGTCGGCGTCAGTGCGCGTGCTCGCCGCGGTAGTACTCGAAGATCAAGCCGGTCAGCGCGACCGAGCCGAGCACGAACCCGATGATCACCAGCCACCAGCCTATGACGACGCCGAGCACGATCACCGCCAGCGTCAGCGCGCACCAGAGCGGCCACCAGCTGTAGGGCGGGAAGAAGCCGAGCTCTCCGGCCCCATCGGCGATCTCGCCGTCTTTGCGGTCTTCGGGCCGCGGTTCCATCCGGGTGGCATGGAAACCGAGGTAGAAGCTGACCAGCAGGGTGAGCAGCGCGGTCATGACCAGCGCTGAGGTGCCGGTGGGGTCCTCGGTCACGAACCAGTACGCGGGTGAGACGAGCATGAAGAAGATCGTGCAGATCACGAAGATCCAGGTCTCGGACTTCATCGGGTGTCGTCCCCCTCGGTGCGGTTCTCGTCCAGATTGGCCTTGCGGCCTTCCATCTCGGGCGCGTCGGCGACACCGCCGCCCTCGAGGTTGTCGTTGTCCTCGTACTCCAGCGCCGCGATCTCCGGGTGGTGGAGGTCGAACGCCGGCGACTCCGAGCGGATCCGCGGGATCGAGACGAAGTTGTGGCGCGGCGGCGGGCAGCTGGTCGCCCACTCCAGGGATCGACCCCAACCCCACGGGTCGTCGACGGTGACCTTTGGCCCGCGTCGGGACTTGTACACGTTCCAGAGGAAAGGCAGCGTCGAGGACGCCAGCAGGAACGCACCGACGGTGGAGATCTGGTTGAGGATCGTGAAGCCGTCGTTCTCGCCGTAGTCGGCGTACCGACGCGGGAAGCCCTCCACTCCCAGCCAGTGCTGGACCAGGAAGGTGAGGTGGAAGCCGATGAACAACAGCCAGAAGTGGATCTTGCCCAGGCGCTCGTCAAGCATCCGCCCGGTCATCTTCGGCCACCAGAAATAGAAGCCCGCGAACATCGCGAACACCACGGTTCCGAAGACGACGTAGTGGAAGTGCGCGACCACGAAGTAGGAGTCGGATACGTGGAAGTCCAGCGGCGGCGAAGCCAGGATGATGCCGGTCAGACCACCAAAGAGGAAGGTGGTCAAGAAGCCGATCGACCACAGCATGGGGGTGTCGAAGGACAGAGATCCCCCCCACATCGTGCCGATCCAGTTGAAGAACTTGACACCGGTGGGGACCGCGATCAAGAAGGTCATTCCGGAGAAGAAGGGCAGGTTCACCGCGCCGGTGACGAACATGTGGTGGGCCCACACGGCGACCGAGAGGATCGCGATGCCGAGAGTGGCGCCGACCAGGCCGACGTAGCCGAAGATCGGCTTGCGGCTGAAGACCGGCAGGATCTCGGTCACGATGCCGAAGAACGGCAACGCGATGATGTACACCTCGGGGTGTCCGAAGAACCAGAACAGGTGCTGCCACAGGATCGGGCCGCCGTGGACGGCGTCGAAGACGTGCGCACCGAGCTGGCGGTCAGCCTCCAGGGAGAGCAGTGCACCCGCGAAGATCGGGAACGCGATCAGCACCAGCAGGCTGGTGACCAGGGTGTTCCAGACGAAGATCGGCATCCGGAACATCGTCATACCGGGAGCGCGCATGCAGATGATCGTGGTGATGAAGTTGACCGCACCGAGGATGGTGCCCAGACCGGCGAGCCACAGGCCCATGATCCAGAGGTCACCCCCGACGCCCGGCGAACGGACCGCGTCCGAGAGCGGCGCGTAGGCGAACCAGCCGAAGTCAGCGGCACCTGAGGGGGTCAGGAAGCCGGAGGCGGCGATCAGACCGCCGAAGAGGAACATCCAGTAGCTCAGCATGTTGAGCCGCGGGAACGCCACGTCCGGGGAGCCGATCTGCAGCGGCATGATCACGTTGGCGAAGCCGAAGAACAGCGGCGTCGCGAACAGCAGCAGCATGATCGTGCCGTGCAT
>JBKJHX010000020.1:0-16190 GCA_046598855.1 Marmoricola sp.
TTTCTGGTTCCTGCGACGTGACGGCAGTGGAAGGTTGCCCGCAGCGACCGTCTCGACACCAGGCAACGCGTTCCCACGAGCAGGGGCGGACCTGGCCCATCCGATGGTTTCGAGACAGGCGCCGGGCGCCTTCCTCAACCACCGACCGAAGCTGACGAACGGAATACCCGCCTCCCTGCTCGGTGTTGGGCCCAGCGTGACCTCTGCCCTCTTCAGCCCCCTGGCCATCGGTGCGACGACCCTGCCCCATCGGGTGCTGATGGCTCCGTTGACCCGGATGCGTGCCACCGCGCCCGGTGACGTCCCGAACGACCTGATGCTCGAGTACTACCGCCAGCGCGCCGGTGCCGGGCTGATCATCTCCGAGGGCACCCAGATCTCGCCCCAGGGCAAGGGCTACCTGGACACCCCGGGGATCTACAACGCCGAGCAGGTTGCGGGCTGGCGCCGGATCACCGACGCCGTGCACGCCGAGGGCGGCCGGATCGCCGCTCAGCTCTGGCATGTCGGCCGGGTCTCGCACGAGTCCTTCCACGACGGCGACCTGCCGGTCTCGGCCTCCGCGTTGCCGTACCGCAACCGCACCACTGTCCGCGGCGAGGACGGGACGCCCCTGCGGATCAACTGCCCCACGCCCCGGGCGCTGACGGTGACGGAGATCGCCGGTGTCGTCGAGGACTACCGGCGCGCGACTCTGAACGCTCGCGAGGCCGGCTTCGACCTGGTCGAGATCCACGCCGCCCACGGCTATTTGATCCACCAGTTCCTCAGCACCGAGAGCAACCACCGCGACGACGAGTACGGCGGGGGCCAGGTCAACCGGGCCCGGCTGGCCACCGAGGTCGTCGACGCCGTCGTAGGTGCCTGGGACGCGGACCACGTGGGCATCCGGATCTCGCCACGAGGATCGTTCAACGGCCTCGACGATCACGCGGGTCAGCCGATGGGCCTGCACCTCGCTGGCGAATTCGGCCGACGGGGCCTGGCGTTTCTGCACCTCTCCGAGCCCGACTGGGCAGGTGGCCCGGTGCTGGACGATGCATTCCGCCTCGGCCTGCGGGCGGCGTTCGGCGGGGCGATCGTCGGGGCCGGCAACTACACGGTCGAGAAGGCAGAACGGTTGCTGGACGCCGGGCTGATCGACGCCGCGGCCTTCGGGCGTGCGTTCATCGCCAACCCCGACCTGCCGGAGCGGCTCCGCACCGGCTCGGAGCTTAATGAGCCGGTCGCCACAACCTTCTATGGCGGGGGAGCCGAGGGGTACACCGACTACCCGGATCTGATGACCGCGGGCTAGCGGATCGGACGAAACGCTAGGCCCCAAACGAGAACACGTTCTAGTCTGACGGGCATGCGCTTCTCCATCACCGTCGCCTTCCAGCCCGTCGAGGAGCTGCTGGCCATCGCCCGGGCTGCGGACGAGTGCGGCTACGACGCCATCTCGATCCCGGACCATGTCGTGGACCTCGAGACGCTGGCGACGCCGTACCCCTACACCCCGGACGGCAAGCGTCGCTGGGAGCACAGTGCCGACTGGCCCGACCCGTGGGTCCTAGCCGGCGCGATGGCGGCGGTGACCACCAACCTGCACTTCTACACCTCGGTCTACGTCGCCGCGCTGCGCAGCCCGTACCAGGTGGCCAAGTCCGTGGGTACTGCCGCGGTGCTTTCGGGCAACCGGGTTGCGCTCGGGGTCGGGGTCGGTTGGTGTCGTGAGGAGTTCGAACTGATGGGCCAGGACTTCTCGACCCGCGGCAAGCGCACCGACGAGGCGCTGGCACTGTTCGCCGAGCTCTGGTCGCCGGGGTGGAACTCGCGCGAGGGTGAGTTCTACCCGACTCCGCGACTGGTGATGGAGCCGACGCCGACCGCGCGAATCCCGATCTACGTCGGTGGGCTCTCGGAGGCCGGCATGCGTCGCGCGGCTAGGCACGACGGGTGGATCGGTGACCTGTACTCCACCGAGGAGGCCGGCAGGCACGCCAAGCGGCTCGCCGAGCTCCGCGCCGAGATCGGCGCCGAGGGGGACTTTCGGTTCATCACAGCGCTGACCGATGCGTTCCTGCCCGAGCAGTTCGCCGTCGCCGAGGAGGTGGGGGTCACCGACGTGTGGACGATGCCATGGGCCTACTACTACGGTCTGGACTGCGCGTTGGAGCAGAAGCTCGACGGTATCCACCGCTTCGCTGCCGACGTGCTCCGCCCACTGGAAGGTTGAACCGTGACGCGCACCGACAAGGCGTTGTGCTGGGTCTACGCCGCAATCGCGCTGACAGCCCTGGTCGGCACCCAGTGGGTGCTGGTCGACTACCTCGCCGGGAGCGGGTCGCTGGGTGACTTCGTGGACGCCGCCGTCGACGGGCACGCCGCCACGTTCATCACCGTCGACCTCCTCGCGGTGGCCCTCGCAGCGACGATCTTCCTGGTCGTCGACGGTCGTCGGAACCGGGTGCCGCTGCTCTGGCTCTACGTCGTCCTCGTCTTCGCGGTCGCGGTCAGCGTCGCCTTCCCGCTCTACTTGATCGCGCGCACGCGGACGCTGGCAAGGGCGCGTTCCGCAGGCGTCACGCAGCAGTAGCACCGCCCGTTCAGGGAGGGGCCCGCGGCTGTTCGATCAGCAAAGTCTATTCAGATTATAGACTTTACGTGAACGGCCGACGTCACAGCCGGCGAATCACCTTGGCCGGGTTGCCGACGGCGACCGAGTTCGCCTCGATGTCCTGGGTGACGACTGCGCCGGCGCCGATCACGGCGTTGTCGCCAATGCTCACGCCGGCGAGCACGATGGCGCCGCCACCGATCCAGACGTTGTTGCCGATCGTGATCGCGCCGGCCGCTTCGACCTTGCTTCGGCGCTGCTCCGGATCGACCGGGTGGGTCGGGGTGAGCAGCTGCACGTGCGGCCCGATCTGGGTGTCGTCGCCGATGCTGATCGCGGCGCAGTCCAGTGCGGTCAGGCCGAAGTTGACGAAGACCCGGTCGCCGATGGTGATTTGGGACCCGTAGTCGACGTAGAGCGGCGGCCGGATGGTCACGTCGGCGCCGACCGAGCCGAGGAGCTCGACCAGGATCTGCCGGGCGCCGATCCGGTCGTCGCCCGGCACCTCGCCGTACGCCGCAGTCAGCCGCCGCGCTCGCAGGATCCCGGCGATCAGCTCCGGGTCGTCGGCGAAGTAGGGGTCTCCGGCGATCATCTTCTGGCGTGCGCTTCGCTCGTCGGTCACGGGACTAACCTATGTCGGGGCCGGTACCTCGAAGTCGTCCAGGTCGACGGTGGCGGTCCGAGCCTTGTACTCCACCACGGTGCCGGGCCAGTTCGTGGTGACCCGACCGGCCGCATCGCGGTACCAACTGTCGCAGCCGCCCCAGACGCTGGCTGCGATGCGTGCCTGGATCTCTGCGTCGAAGCGCTCCTCGGTCGCCGCGCGGACCGCGACACTGCCGGTCTGGGCGGCGGTCTGCACCAGCTGGCGGATGAACCGGGCCTGCGACTCCATCATGTTGATGATCGAGCTGCCTCCCAGGTTCGTGTTGGGTCCGTAGACGATGCCGAGGTTGGGAAAACCGGGCAGGCAGATCCCGTAGTAGGCGCGGGCGCCCTCGGCCCAGGCCTGGTCCAGAGCGAGGCCACCTGCGCCGGTGAGCCGCATCGGAGCGAGGAACTCCGTCGCTGCGAACCCGGTGCCGTAGATGATCACGTCGACCTCGTGGACCCTCCCGTCGGAGGTCCGGACACCGTGCGGGAGAACCTCGACGACGTCCTCGGTGACCACCTCGACGTTGGTACTGGCGAGGGCGGCGTACCAGTCGTTGGAGAAGAGCAGCCGCTTGCAGCCGATCGGGTAGTCCGGCTTAAGCTTCGCCCGCAGTTGCGGGTCGCGGACCTGGGTACGCAGGTTGACCCGCCAGACGGCCTCCAACACCTTCTTCATCGGGTTGGTGCCGGTCAGGGACTTGTTGAGCTGCTCGGACATCGTCCAGGTGAGGCTCCGGCCGAAGGCCTGGCTGCGGGGGAACCGGGTGAAGGCCCGGGCATGCGTCCTGGTGTACGCGCGATCCGGCTTGGGGACGACGTACGGCGCGGAGCGCTGGAAGACGGTGATCTCGCCGGCGATCGGTTGGATGCCGGGGACGAACTGGATCGCGCTCGCGCCGGTGCCGAGGACGGCGACCCTGGTGCCAGTCAGGTCAACGTCGTGACGCCACTGCGCGGAGTGGAACGCCGGGCCGGCGAAGGTCTCGGCGCCCGCGATCTCCGGGATCACCGGACGGGAGAGCTGCCCGACCGCAGTGACCAGGAAATCCGCGGTGAGGGCATCGCCGGCAGCGGTCGTGACCGTCCAGGTCGCGGTGCTCTCGTCGTACGCGGCGCCGACGACCTCCACTCCGCAGCGGATCCGGTCGCGCAGTCCGCGCTCGTCGACGACCCGGTTGATATAGCGCAGGATGTCGGCCTGGCCGGAGTAGCGCCGCTCCCAGCGGGGGTTGGGCGCGAACGACCAGGAGTAGAGCGACGACGGCACGTCGCAGGCAGCATTGGGGTAGGTGTTGTCGCGCCAGACCCCGCCGGGCTCGGCGGCCCGCTCCAGGATCACCAGGTCGTCGAACCCGTGGTCGAGGAGCTCGATCGCGGTGCCGAGTCCGCCGAAGCCGGCGCCGACGATGATGATGCGGGGTGAGGTCATGGCACCACCGTAGGAACCAGGGTGGTTCGGGTACAGCCTGAGCGGCGTCCAGAATTGACAATTCCGGCCTATGCTCGTGCGGTGGCACCCCTGCTGGAGCCGGTAACCCGGCGCTGGGACTTCCCCCGGCACGTGAGCGGCATCGCCGTGCTCGTCGCGCACGCCGAGTCGACCGGATTGTCCCGGACAGCTGCGCTTGCCGGCACCGGGCTAGGTCCGCGCGACCTGATCGCGCCCGACGGCGAGGTGACCGCGGACCAGGAGCTCCGGGTGGTGCGCAACCTGCTCCGGGCCGGCGGCGCTGCGACCCGGTCACCGGAGGTGCTGGGCCGGCGCTACCACCTCAGCTCGTTCGGGATCGCCGGGTACGCCCTCGTCTCCAGCCGGACCCTGATCGACGCGATGAACTTCGCGCTCCGGTTCCTCGACCTCACCTTCACCTTCTCGATCCCGCACGCCCGGATCGACGACGCGCACCCGGACGGTCCCCGGGTCGTGATCGAGGTGTACGACGAGACCTTGCCGGTCGACGTCCGCGACTTCCTGGTGCGGCGCGACCTCTCCGCTGTCGAGGCCGTCCTCCGGGAACTCTTCCTCGGTGCGCTGCCGACTGTCTACGACGGTGCGGCCGGGCGGTTGAGCCTGCCGGCGTCGTACCTGGACGCGCCGCTGCCCCGGGCGAGCCCGGCCGCGCTGGCCCTGGCCGAGGAGCTCTGCGCCGACCTGGCAACCCGACGCCGGGACGCCAGCGGCCTGGCCCAGCAGGTCCGGATCCTGCTGGCCCAAAGGCTGGCCTTCGACCCGAGTGCAGCTGGGGTTGCGTCAGCGCTGGCGCTGGCGGAACGCACCCTGCGCCGGCGCCTAGCGGCCGACGGCACCACCTTCAGCCGGTTGCTCGACGAGGTCAGGATCTCGCTGTCCGGGCGACTGCTCTCCTCGGGCACGCTCTCGGTGACCGAGGTGGGCAACCGGCTCGGATACGCCGAGCCGGCGAGTTACATCCACGCGCACCGACGCTGGCACGGGACCACTCCGACCGGCCGGGCGTAGTCTGCACGACATGCTGACCGTTGCCTACGTCTTTGCCGCGCTCGCCGCGCTCGTGCACGTGTACATCTTCTGGCTTGAGGCGCTCGCGTTCGAGACCGCTGGCCGCAAAGCTTTTGGTCTCACTGCGCAGGACGCTGCGGTCATGAAGCCATGGGCCTTCAATCAGGGCTTCTACAACCTGTTCCTGGCGATCGGTGTGGTGGCAGCCTTCTGCCTGGCCAGTGCCGACGAACGCGATGCCGGGATCGCGATCATCGCCTTTGTGACTGGGTCGATGCTCGCGGCCGCGCTGGTGCTGGTCGGTTCGGACCCGAGCAAGGCCCGCGGCGCGGTCGTGCAGGGACTCTTCCCGGCGCTGACCCTGCTCTCGCTGGGCATCTGGGCACTCTGACGGTTGGAGCAGGGCGCTCTGCGCCCGCCGCCCGGAACTACGGCGAGTCGAACGCACCCGGCAGACGGACGATCCGCCAGGGCTTTCGGCCGCCGATGACGGTGGTGCCGAGAGTCGCGGTCCTGGCGAACCCGATCCGGCCGTACATGTTCAGCAGCAGCGGCTGGGTCGGGGAGCGGAGCAGCACGTCGACAGGTTCGCGGCGTCCGGCCGGTCGGCTGGTGACCTTGCCGTCGACCAGGTCGAGGATCCACGGGTTGGACTCCGACGTGCGCAGACCGAGCTTGAGATCGCGCGCACCCGGAACGACGTAGCCGGGACTGACCTGCATCGCGACGTTGAGGACCAGGGCCGCGTTCCGACTGCCCAGTTTCCAGGTCTTACCCCGGGCGCGGGCGACGTCGCGGCCGTGCAGCAGGAACTCCCCGGTCAGGTTGCCGAGCCAGCCCGCGACGTCGAGCTGCTGGCCGCTGTGGAACGGGAACTTCTGGTGCAGATCCGCGGTTCGCGGCAGCTTAGCCTCGAGCTCGGCGAGCTCCTGCCAGACCTGGTCGAGGATCTCGGCCACGCCGATCAACTCCAGCGCCTCCAGCGCGTCAGCGTTCATCACTGCGATGGCGTCGACGTCCGCGCTGAGCCCCTCAGGGCTGGACAGGTCCCGCCGGGTGTAACGACGCAGAACCGTCAGCAGGTGGCCGGCGACGTCGCGGGCCGTCCAGTCCGACCCCGGGATCCGCGTCCTGCTCGGTGTCATCGACAGCAGGGCGGCGAACCGGTGATGGGCGTGGTGGAGTCGGTCCCAGAGCTCGTCGCCGGTCGTGGAGATGAACTCGTCGTACGCCTTGCCGTTCTTCGCCCCCGTTGACGACGCCATCAGGTGATCGTCATCCCGCCGTCGACCGGCAACGTCTGGCCGGTGACGTAACCCGCTGCGTCCGAGGCGAGGTAGACGACCGAGGCCGCGAGCTCCCGGGGGTCGCCCTTGCGGCCCATCGGGATCCGTTCCTGCTGCGCCTCCAGGTAACCCGGCGGGTACTGCTCGGTCATCTCGGAAGTGAAGAAGCCGGGGGCGATCGCGTTGACCCGGATGCCCTTGCGGCCGGTCCACTGCTGGGCGAGGTCGCGGGTCAGCCCGATCAGGCCGGCCTTGGAGGCGGCGTAGGCGGCCTGGGGAAGACCGGCTGTGGTGAGGCCGAGGACCGAGGAGATGTTGATGATCGAGGAGCCGGGGCCCATCACCCGACCACAGGACTGCGCCATCCAGTAGCAGCCGTTCAGGTTCACGTCGATGACGCCGCGGAACTGCTCCGGCGTCTCCCGGGTTGCCGGTACGGCGGTCCCGATGCCGGCATTGTTGACCAGGATGTCGACCCGGCCGAACTCGGCCATCGCCGCATCGACCAGGGCCTGGCACGACGCGGGGTCCGCGACGTCGGTCGCCACGGCGAGTGCCTTGCGGCCGGCTTTCTCGACGAGCGCTGCGGTGTCCGCGAGCTTCTCGACGCGGCGGGCGCCTAGGACGACATCGGCACCGGCTTCGGCGAGCCCCTGGGCGAACGCGACGCCGAGCCCGGAGGATGCTCCGGTGACGATCGCGACCTTGCCGTCGAGGCGGAACAGGTCGGTAAGGGCAGCTGTGCTGGTTCCTGGCATGCCTCTGATCATGCCCGACCGGGCACAGGGCCGGTGGAGAGGCGTCCCTACGAGCGGTGCAGGCCGGCCTGATGGACGCGCACGGTACTCGGCGGGTTCAGCCCCAGCAGACCGGGCGGACGGGTCGGGCGGGGGACCAGGTTCCCGCCGCAGTTCGGGCAGCGGTCGTCTAGGCAGCCGCTGACGCAGTCAGCGCACCAGGTGCACTCGTAGGTGCAGATCCGGGCCTCGGTCGAGTCCGGGGCCAGGTCGCCGTCGCAGCACTCGCAGCTCGGTCGGAGTTCCAGCATCAACCCTCCTGAAGGGCGGCCTCGTACTGGCGGGACCGCCAGCCGGACTCGACCATGTCATGCAGGTCGTGGCGCATCTTCCAGTCCAGGTCGCGAGCGGCGAGCTTGCCGTCGGCCACGATCCGGGCCGGATCGCCGGGGCGGCGCGGAATGATCTCGGGCTCGAAGTCGATGCCGCTGACCTCGCGGACGGTGTCCATGATCGCCTGGACCGACGACCCGGAGCCGCTGCCGAGGTTGTAGACGGGCTCGAGCGGCTCGCCGTTCTCCAGGTGCCGGGCCGCCACCGCGTGCGCGGCGGCGAGGTCGGCGACATGGACGTAGTCACGCACGCAGGTGCCGTCGGCCGTCGGGTAGTCGTTGCCGTAGATCTTCGGAGTGCGCCCGTCCAGGAGAGCGTTGAAGATCAGCGGCAGCAGGTTGTGCTGGCTGTCGTCGAAGAGATCCTCGGAACCCGAGCCGAGGACGTTGAAGTAGCGCAGCGAGGTGTGCCGCAGGCCGGCTGCGACGGCCTGGTTGCGCATCAACCACTCGCCGATCAGCTTGGTCTCGCCGTACGGGGACTCCGGGGACGGGACCAGCGCCTCGGTGACCAGGTCGACGTCGGTGGTGCCGTAACAGGCGGCGCTGGAGGAGAACACCATCGACGGAACGTCCGCTCGCTGCATCGCATCGAGCACGCTCACCGTCCCGGTGACGTTCTGGGTGTAGGCGACCAGGGGAATGTCGACCGAGACGCCGGCAGCCTTGAACCCGGCCAAGTGGATGACGCCGTGCACGTCGTGCTCGCGCATCGTCTGCTCGAGCAGGTCGGTGTCCAGGATGTCGCCGGCCACGAACGGGACGTCATCGAGGACGAACCTGCGGTGCCCGGTGTCGAGGTTGTCGATCACCACGGCAGGGATGTCGACGTCCTGCAAGGCGCGAACGACGTGCGATCCGATGTACCCGGCACCACCGGTGACCAGCCAAGACATGCGTATTCCTCCTCGGTTGCCGCCTCCGCGTGCGGACCCCTGACCTTATGACGGATCGGCGCCCGTTGCGGCCACGCCGGCGCTGAAGGACGAGCGGAAGTCCATCCGCCGAGGCGAGGTGCGGCTGCTTAGCGCACCAGGGTGAGGGCGGGCGCCGGCAGGCCGATCCGTTCGACCTTGGTCACGAACGGCGAGGTGATCGCCCGGACCAGGGCGCCGTACCCCATCGCGAAGGTCAACTCGTCACCGACGGCAGGGCGGTGGTCGCCGACGTCGAGGACCAGGTGGTCGCTGCTCATCCCGAGCACGGTGATGCCCTCAGGGGGGACCAGGGTCTCCGGGTCGGTGTCTTGGCGGCCGAGCGCAACGATCGCCTGGTGCAGGGTCCCGGTGCGCTCGCGGACCGGGTGCTCCCCGAAAGCGGTCTGGCCGCGGTCGCCCCACGGCTGTGCAGGCTTCTCGCGGACCTCGATCACCTCGGCGACCAACGTGAACGCGTCGGTGTGCAGTCCCGGTAACGGTGTGCGCCCCAGCGGCTCGGTGCCGAGCAGGATGGCTTCGCCGAGCCGGAGCTGGTTGATCCGACCGAGGTGCTCGGTGCCCAGTGCCCAAGCCAGGTTGGCGGAGTTGCCGCCGGAGACCACCGGCAGGGTGACGCCGTAGGACGTCTCGACCTGCTCGACCAACCCGGTCAGGGCTGCCATGTTGAGGTCGTCGGGGACGACTCCGTTCTGGCAGGCGAGGTTCGTGCCGAGCCCGGCCAGCCGGAGCGAGCCGTACTCCAAGACGATGCCGGCCGCGGCCACCACGTCCCGGGCGTCGAGCCCCTCGCGCAGGTCGCCGAGCTCGACCATCAAGATCACGTCGTGCGGGCGCTGGTAGCGCTGGGCCGCCGTGTCCAGGGCCGCCAGGACGTCGGGCTCGGTGTTCAGGCTGCCGGTGGTCGCCCGGACCACCTGGCCCGTCTGAGAGAGCATCGGAGTACGGATCAACGTGCGTGACGGTGACCCCTCGAGCCCGCTCAGACGGGACAGATTCTGCAGCCGGGAGTCACCCAGTCCGCTGGCGCCGCCGCGCAGCATCGCGGCACCCACCCCGGGTGAGCCCATGGCTGCCTTGGTGACGCCGCTGACCCGGACGCCGCGGACGGCGAGCAGGTCGACCAGGGTGCGGGTGTTCTGCTCGATCTTGTCCAGGTCGATCTCGACCCGAGGTGCTGTCATGCCGACGTCGTGGAACGCCCCGCAGCGAGGGCCGGGAACGCGGTGAGCACCATTTCCACCAGCTCCGAGCCCGGTCGGGTGAGCGGGTCGGTGACCGGGAGCCCGAGGTGCAGACGGTGGTCCGCGATGGCCAGCCCGATCTCGTCGGCGGTCATGTCCTCGTGGTTGATGGTCACGCCGATGACCTGGGTCTCGGCGAACGCCTCGATCAAGGCGATCTCGCTGGCGGCCGTGGGCATCGGCATCATCGGGAAGTCGCCGAGCACCTTGCGCTTGGGGGCGTGCTGGACGATCACCCCGGCCGGGCGGCTACCGCGCAGGATGTGGCCCGAGGTCAGGTACGCCGGGTGGCTGAGCGCGCCCTGGCCCTCGACGATGATCACATCGGGGTCCTCGCCCTCGAAGGCGGCGACCACCTGGTGCTCGACCTCGCCGGAGCAGAACTGGGGGACGAGTGCGTCGAGTGCGACGCCGTACTTGCCGCCCTGGATCAGGGTGGTCTGACCGGTGCCGACCAGGACTGCCTTGATGCCGCGGTCGTTCAACGCCTGGACGAGCAGGGTGGCCGTGGTGCGCTTGCCGATCGCGCCGTCGGTGCCGAGCACCGCGATTCGGGGGCAGGTCACGTCGAAGATCCGCCCGGAGAACAGGTGCAGGTCGCGCTTGGCCTTCGGGCGCCGTACGTCGGTGATGGTGACGCGGGCCAGCAGGGCAGCGGCAACGAACTCGGCGTCCTCGTTGAGGAACTCGTGCAGGCCGTTGATGATGTGCATGCCGCGGGCGATGCCGTCGAGCAGGACGACCCGCTGGTCGTCGGAGAGCAGCCCGTCGGCCGGCGCCACCCCGCAGATCAGGTAGTCCGGGACGTGGCCGGCGTGCGCGATCCCTTCCGGGAGGTCGGCGAGGACCGGGATCCCGTTCGGGGTCCCGTCGAGGAAGGCGCCCGAGTCGGAGCCGGCGTGCCGGCTGTCGAGGACGCTGAGGATCTCGTACTTCTCCGAGTGCCGGACCAGGCCGTTGGCGGTTTTGCCGTCCTGCTCGCCGAACTGGCCCTCGCAGTACACGATGGCGGTGGAGCCGACCGGGAGCGCGAACGGCTCCGCCGGGACAGCGTCGAAGGACGGCGAGCTATTGATGACCGAAGACATGCGTTTCCTCTGAGACGTCTCAGAGGAGGCGACGAGCGTCGTGGCCGGGCGGTGAGCCCAACGGTCTACGAGGCGTCTGCCCTGAGGGGCGGCAAGATTGCCGACCTCCCCAGGGTAACCGGTAGAGCCTGATTCGTCGGTATCCTGTCCCGGCCCTACGAGCACGAAGGACACGATGAGCCAGCGCGAAGAACAGGTCACCTACGACGTCCATGCCACCGAGGCCAAATGGCTGCCGGTGTGGGAGGACCTCGACCCGTTCGGAGCCGACGACACCTCGGAGCGCGAGAAGCGCTACGCGCTGACGATGTTCCCGTACCCCAGCGGCGATCTGCACATGGGGCACGCCGAGGTGACCGCGTTGCACGACGTGATCGCGCGCTACTGGTGGCTGCGCGGCTACGAGGTGATGAACCCGATGGGCTGGGACTCCTTCGGCCTGCCTGCAGAGAACGCTGCCTTCCGCAACGACGCGCACCCGGCGACCTACACCTACGCCAACATCGAGACCCAGGCCGAGTCCTTCAAGAAGTTCGGGATCAGCTTCGACTGGTCCCGCCGGGTGCACACCTCCGACCCGGAGTACTACCGCTGGACCCAGTGGCTGTTCCTGAAGTTCCGCGAGCGCGGTCTTGCCTACCAGAAGTTCTCCCCGGTGAACTGGTGCCCCAACGACCAGACCGTGCTGGCCAACGAGCAGGTCGTCGACGGCAAGTGCGAGCGCTGCGGTGCCGAGGTGACCAAGCGCGAACTGAACCAGTGGTACTTCCGGATCACCGAGTACGCCCAGGAGTTGCTCGACGATCTCGAGGTGCTCGCCCCGACCTGGCCCGATCGGGTGGTCACCGCGCAGCGAAACTGGATCGGCCGCTCCGAGGGTGCGCACGTCGCCTTCGCGGTCTCTGCTCGGCCGACGGTTGGTGAGGAGGTCGCGCAGCGACCGTCTCGAACCATCACGGTCTTCACCACCCGTCCCGACACCCTGTACGGCGCCACCTTCATGGTCGTCGCCGCAGACGCCGCCCTGGCGGCCGAGATCGTCTCCGACGAGCAGCGGGACGCGTTGGCGACCTACGTGGAGGAGATCCGGAAGGCATCCGACATCGATCGGCTGGCCACCGACCGTCCCAAGTCCGGGGTCGACCTCGGCGTCACCGCGACCAACCCGGTCACCGGCGAGCAGATCCCGGTCTGGGCCTCGGACTACGTGCTTGCAGACTATGGAACCGGCGCCATCATGGCGGTGCCCGCGCACGACCAGCGCGACCTCGACTTCGCCAAGGAGCTCGGACTGCCGGTCCGGCGCGTGGTAGCTGTCGCCGGCATCGGGAACCCGGAGGAGACCTACGAGGCGACCACCGGCAATGGCGTCTACGTGAACTCCGGGCCGCTGGACGGGCTGAGCGACAAGGCGGCCGGCATCTCGATGATCATCGACCAGCTGCAGGCGGCCGGTACCGGCGAGGGAACGGTGAACTTCCGGCTGCGCGACTGGCTGCTGAGCCGGCAGCGCTACTGGGGTGTCCCGATCCCGATCATCCACTGCGGGACCTGCGGCGAGGTCCCGGTGCCCGAGGACCAACTGCCCCTGGAGCTGCCGGAGTTGAGGGGTGCAGACCTCAAGCCGAAGGGGGTCTCGCCGCTGGCGGCTGCCGAGGACTGGGTCAACGTCGACTGTCCGCGGTGCGGAACGCCGGCGAAGCGTGACACCGACACGATGGATACCTTCGTGGACTCGTCGTGGTACTTCCTGCGCTACTGCTCGCCCCACGACGCCACCCAGGCGTTCGACCCGGCCCTGGTCAACGCGTGGATGCCGTGTGACATCTACGTCGGCGGTGTCGAGCACGCCGTCCTGCACCTGTTGTACGCACGCTTCTTCACCAAGGTGTTGGCCGACATGGGGATGCTCGACTTCCGGGAGCCGTTCACCGCCCAGCTGAACCAGGGCTTCGTGATCAACCGGGGCAAGAAGATGAGCAAGTCGCTCGGCAACGGCGTCAATCTGGGTGAGCAGCTGGCCGAGTTCGGCGTGGACGCGGTCCGGTTGACGTTGGTTTTCGCCGGTCCGCCCGAGGACGACATCGACTGGGCGGAGATGTCTCCCGGCGGTTCGCTGCGGTTCCTGCAACGGGCCTGGCGACTCAGCGGCGACGTGACATCGACAGCCGGGTCGCCGTTCGCCGTGGGCGCTGAGGTCGAGGGTGATTTGACCCTGCGCAAGCACACCGCTCGGACGCTGACCGAGGCCGTCGAGCTGATCGAGTCCTACCGCTTCAACGTGATGATTGCCCGGGTGATGGAGCTGGTGAACGCCACCCGGAAGGTGATCGACTCCGGTGCCGGTCCTGGCGACGCCGCGGTCCGTGAGGCGGCCGAGGTGGTCGCGATGCTGCTGTCGCTGGTCGCCCCGTACACGGCGGAGGAGATGTGGGAGCGGCTGGGGCACAGCGCCAGCGTCGCCCGGGTGTCCTGGCCAGAGGTCGACCCGGCCCTGTTGGTCCAGGACTCGGTGACCGCCGTGGTCCAGGTCCAGGGAAAGGTCCGGGCGCGCCTGGAGGTCTCCCCGGACATCTCGGACGCCGATCTCGAGGCTGCTGCCCTGGCCGACGACGCGGTGCAGCGGGCGCTGGGCGGGGCCGAGGTGCGCAAGGTGATCGTGCGCGCGCCGAAGCTCGTCAACATCGTCGTCTGACCTGCTCAGTAGGCTGCGCGCATGACTGTCGCTCTCGTCACCGACTCGACGGCGTCCCTTACCCCCGAGGTGGTGGCGTCGCGCGGAATCACGGTGGTTCCGCTCCAGGTCGTCATCGGGGCGGAGTCGTACGACGAAGGAGTCGAGGGCGGGGCGACACCCGAGATGCTCGCGCTGGCGCTGCGGGCCTGGACACCGGTGAGCACCTCGCGCCCAAACCCCGACCAGATGCTCGAGGTCTACGAGAAGCTCGCGGGAGAAGGCATCACCGAGATCCTCTCCATCCATTTGTCGGGCGAGCTGAGCGGGACCTTCGAGTCCGCCCAGCTCGCGGCGCGCCGTGCCCCGGTCCCGGTGCTGGCGGTGGACAGCAAGCAGGTCGGGATGGGGACCGGGTTCGTCGTGCTGGCCGCAGCCGACGTCCGCGACGCAGGCGGCTCGGTCGCCGAGATGGCGACCGCGGCTCGGGAGCGCTCCGCCGCCATCACCTCGTTGTTCTACGTCGACACCCTGGAGTACCTGCGCCGCGGCGGCCGGATGGGCGCTGCGGCCGCCCTTCTCGGCTCTGCGCTGGCCGTCAAGCCGATCCTGCGGGTCGACAACGGCCGGATCGGGCCGTTCGAACGGGTCCGGACCTCGGGCAAGGCGCTGGGTCGGCTCGAGGAGCTCGCCGTCGAGGCGGCCGGTGATGCCGAGGTCGAGGTCGCCGTGGCGCACCTGGCCAGCCCGGACCGGGCCGCGGCGCTGGCCGCCAGGCTCGGCACCCGGTTGGCCGTACAGCTCGGAGGCCGGGAGGTCGGGGTCGGGGAGATCGGCGCCGTGCTCGGCGCGCACGTTGGTCCGGGCATGGTCGCGGTCTGCGTGGCGCGCCGCTCCACGCCCACCGCGGACGCCTCTACCTGATCTCCACAGGCGGTAGTCCGGGACCGGGGCAGGACCGACTCCGCTCCTAGCCTCGGGACCATGCGCAAGGATTCCTCGGACGACGTGGCGGCGATGGCCCGGCAGCGCCTGGAGTACCTGGGCCGCCAACTGGCGGCCGCGGGGTTACACCCGTCCGCGTCGCAGGAACCGCCTGAGCCGGTGCTCGTCCTCGACCCGGGACGCCATGCCCGCGGTCGGCCGGCACGGTCCCGGCTCGGTGCCTGGCTCGATGACCGGCTGCCGGGGCCGTTGCAGGGTCGTCTCGCCCTGGGTGCCACCCAGGTGGTGATGCTGGTGGTGCTTCTCGCGGGTGCCGTCGTGCTGGCGGCGTGGACCACGATCCGGTCGGCGCCCGACGAGGTGCCGCTCCCGGTGGCGCACACCTCGCCTGGTCCACCAGCCACGGCGCCCGGAACCGCACCGGTGACCGGCACCGCAGCTGGGAGCACCGTGGCAACCCCCGCGCCCCTGAGCGAGGTCGTGGTCGACGTCGCCGGCAAGGTGCGCCGTCCCGGAGTGACCCGGTTGCCGGTCGGATCCCGGGTGATCGATGCCCTCCGGCGCGCCGGCGGTGCCCGTCCCGGGGTTGACCTCAGCTCGCTGAACCTGGCCCGGGTGCTGGTCGACGGTGAGCAGATCCTCGTCGGGACGGCCGCTCGGCCCGCAGGTGCGGGCCTCGCCCCGGGAGTTGGCGCGGGCTCGGCGGGAGCACTAGTCAGCCTGAACAGTGCTGGTCTCGACCTCCTCGACTCGCTGCCGGGAGTCGGCCCGGTCACCGCCCAGAAGATCATCGACTGGCGCACCGCCCACGGGGCTTTCACCTCGGTCGAGGAGCTGCTCGAGGTGGACGGCATCGGGACCAAGACGCTCGCGGAGCTCACTCCTCGCGTCACCTTGTGAACGAGAGCGGCCCCCGCGAGCGCCCCGACCTGAGGGCGATCGGGCTCGGGGTGGTCGCCTGGGTCGCAGCGCTGAGCTGCGCAGGGCCGTACCGCTGGCCTTTCGTCGCCGCGATGGGGGTGATCGCCGTGGGTGCGGCGCTGCGTCGTCACCGGGACTCCCCCCGGGACTCTCCCCGGGACTCTCCCCGGGACTCTCCCCGGGACTCTCCCCGGGACTCTCCCCGGGACTCTCCCCGGGACTCTCCCCGGGAC
>JBKJHX010000015.1:0-15345 GCA_046598855.1 Marmoricola sp.
GACGAAGTCGATCGCCAGCTTGCGGGCCTTGGCGTGCCCGATCATGTCGAGGACCGCGAAGTCGACGGCGATGTGCCGGGACTCGTCGTTGTTGATCTTCTCGAAGACCTGGTGGCAGACCGGGTCATGCACCTCCTCGAGCAGGAACTTCAGCAGCGCGCCGTCGAGGGCCACCTCGAGCATCGGGATCACGGTGCCGAGCACCGAGAGCGGCATGTCGTCGGCATAGGTGTCGAGCCACTCGATCGCCATCCGGATGTTGACGCTGGGCTCCGGGATCTCACCCTCCTCGAGCATCCCCCAGCGCTTCAGCAGCGCAAGCTCAGCATTAGCGTGCCGCTGCTCCTCGGCGTGGAAATACCGGTAGATCTCCGCGATGGTCGGCGTCGGTGCCTTCTTGGCCATCGCCGCGAAACCGCGGGCACCCACGTTCTCGATCCAGCAGAGGTCCGCCATGAAGGCTTTCAGCTTGGGCTTGAACTCCTCGGAGATCGTCTCGACCCCGGGGGCATCCCAGTCGATGTCGGCCAAGGCCCATTGACGGTCCTTGATCTTCTGCAGCATCTCTTCCATGTCCATCGTGGACTCGGTCGTGGTCATCTCAGTTGCCTTCCTGGGTGGGTCCGGGCATCTCGACGAGCTCAATGTCCGGGTGGGTCTCGTGGTCCGTGCGAGGGACGGGTTGAGGGCGTACCGAAGCGCTCGGCAGTGAGTCGTCGCCGCCGAGCGGCCCGAACCGCTCCATCAAGCCGACCACCCGGGTGTAGGTGTGCGGGAGCGTGCGCTTGAGCTGCCAACCGACCTTCGCGTCGAGCTGCGGCATCACGTAGAGCCCGCCGCGGTCGTGGGCGTCCAGGCAGATCCTGGCGACCTTCGCGGGCGTCATTCCGAACTGCATCAGCCGGCTCGCTGCCTCGGTCGCCTTGGCGTTGATCCGGCCCGAGGTAACGATGTTGGTCTTCACGAAGGTCGGGCAGAGCACGCTGACCTTCACGCCAGTCCCGGCCATCTCGGCGGCGAGCGTCTCGCTGAGGGAGAGCACCCCCGCCTTGCTGACGTTGTACGCCGCCATCCGTGGCGCGGCACCGAAGCTCGCTGCGGACGCGACGTTGATAATGCCGCCCGGTCGCCCACTCTTGGCCGCCTCGCGGAGCATCGGCGCGAACACGTGGCACCCGTGGATCGGCCCCCACAGGTTGATGCCGAGAGTCCACTGCCAGTCCCCGAAGGGGGTGTCTCCGACGAGGTTGCCGCCGGCGCCGACGCCCGCGTTGTTGATCACCAGGGTCGGCACCCCCTCGAACCAGCGGACCGCCTCGTCGGCGAGCTCTTGGACGCTCTCCAGTTGGGAGACGTCGCAGTACACGGCGATGGCGGCGCCGCCCTCGTCCTCGATGACCTCCACGGTCTGCTGGGCGCCGACCATGTCGATGTCGCTGACGACGACCTGACCGCCGCGGCGCCCGAGCTCGATCGCGAACGCCTGGCCGATGCCGCTGCCGGCGCCGGTGACGACTGCGCGCGCCCGGTGAGTGACCTTGGTGCTCATGCGGTGACCTCCCGGTCGTAGTTGTCCTCGAGAGCCTCGCGCGTCGCGAGGGCCTCGACCATGAAGCGGGTAGCGCGTCGCAACGCGCGGTCGGCCTCGGGCACGACCCGGGCAGCCGCCTGGAAGACATGCATCTGTCCGGGCCAGATCTCCAGCCGGACGTCGGTCCCGACCGCCTTGAGCATCTGGGCCAGGTGGCGGGCGTCGGCGGCGAGGAACTCCGCACCACCGGCCTGGATTAGCGTCGGGGGCAGCACCTCGCCCTCGGCCAGCACGTGCGTAAGCCGCGGGTGCAACGGGTCGGTGTCGGCGAGGTAGTGGGCGAGCAGGCGGCGTACTCCGGCGGCCGAGATCATCGGGTCCGGGACCGCCCGCTCGCGCGCCTCGATGAGGCTGCAGGTCGGGTCGGCCAAGGGCGAGAACATCACCAGGCCGGCGGGGAGCTCGCGGTCTTGACGGAGCAGCTCCACGGCCAGGTCGAGCGCCAGGTGGCCGCCGGCGGAGTCACCGGCGACGATGACCTGGTCGGGGGTCCAGCCCTGGGCGAGCAGCCAGTCGTAGGCACGGCCGACGTCGTCAGCAGCCGCCGGGAAGACGTGCTTCGGGGCCAGCCGGTACTCCGTACTGAAGACGGTGAGCCGGGACTCCTTCGCGATCCGGGTCACCAGCGGGCGGTGCGTCTTGGTGGAGCAGAGGTTGTAGCCGCTGCCGTGGATGTAAAGGACCACACCCCCGGGACGAGGAGTCACCGGTCGCGCCCACTCCCCCTTGATCCGGCCGTGGCGATCGGTCGTGGAGTCGACCGGGGTGACGGTCACGTCGTACGCCGTCCTGGCGGCGCCGGCCATCATCCCGGCGAGGAGCCGGCGGGTGATCGCGACGCCGAGCTCGCCGTCGGGAACGACGTGCTCGAGCGGTCGGATCGTGTGGTGGGTGGCCCAGCGCGCGAGGCGGGCACGGGAAGAGGGCGGGCGCGGGACGAAGGACGTAATTGTCTGCACACACCAATGACACCACCCACTGTGCCATTGGTCAATGGTTAGTTTGCAACCCGGCCATCAGACCTACGGCGGCGTCGCCGAGCTCGCCAGCGTCTGCGGCCTCGCGGATCCGCTGCTGGTTCGCCTCCGACAACCGGTCGAAGCGTTCGAAGAGCCGCCGCTGGGCGGTGACACTGAGCCGTTCGAAGGCCGCCCGGGCAGCCACCCAGTCCGCGCCCGAGGCGATCTCGGAGAAGAGGCTGTCCAGGGTCTCGTCCGGAAGGTCGTCGACGACCCCGTCTACCTGCTCGGTCCAGTCCAGCAGCGGGACCACCGCGAGCAGGTCCTGGGCCGAAGCGACACCGAGCGCCGCATGCAGCATCTCCGGCGTTACGACCTGCACGAACGCCGCCATCGCGGCATACTCCTTGCGCTCGAACAGTGCCCGCGCGATCCCCGCCACGGTCTCAACCGGGACGGCGGCCACGATCGGGCCCATCCGGGACGGGTCCAGCGCCAGGGCCAGGTCCGCGAGCTCGACCGGCGTCAGCCCCTCGGCGATCTCGGTGACCTGACGGTGCGGGAGAGCGGCGATCACCTTGTCGAGGTTGTCGTTCCACTCCAGCAGCGGCACCACCGCGAGCAGGTCGTGCGGGGTCGCGGCGTCGAGCGCGGCGAAGAGCGCCTCGACGGTGACGGTGCCGACGAACTCGGCCATCGTTGCGTACTCCTTGCGACCGAAGAGCTCCTTGGCGACCTTGCCGATCGGGCCCGGCGGCAGCTTCTGGACCACAGGCCGGGACTTCACCGGGTCGAGGACCAGGGCGATCTCGGCCAGGTAGGTGATCGACACCCGGCCGATCAGGTCACGGGCCTTCGCGGGATCGAGCATCTCGGAGGTTCGGGCCGCCATCACCGGCGGCAGAAACTTCTCCGCCAGCACGCCGGCCACTGGGCCGGGAATAGTCTTGGAGAGGCCGGCGATCCGGGCGAACCGCTGCTGGGCGTCGCCGAAGAGCGCCTTGGAGATCTGGTCGTGCAGGAGGCGCAGGTCCGCCTCGGGGACGCCGTCGAGGCCCTGGACCTGGTCGGGGGCGAGGCGCAGCAGGCGCGCGATCCGTCCAATCTGCGGGCTCATCCGCGCAACGCCTTCCGGACGATCCCGCGCACCGCGAACGGGACCCCCGCCAGGGCGACCTCGATGGACTTCTCCATCTCCACCTGCTGGGTCGCCTTCGCGGTCGCGACCTGCTCCGCCAGACGTGCAAGGATTTCGACGGGCAGGGCGCTCAAGGATGCCGGCGGCGCGGCCCCGAGGACTCGGGCGAGGTCGACTTCAGGCATGTTGAACTCCCTTTACGTTGCCATTGGCTGATGGCAGCGTTGCCCAGACCGGGCCATACGTCAAGGACCTGGAAAGCTCTGGGCCTGCATGGTGCCGGCGGGATGGATAGTGCTGTTCATTTGGTCATTTGGCGGGGTAGTGACGAAACCGTCTGACCTGCGGTTATGCACGCCTACCGGGGTGACGAACACACATTTCACGGCCCACAATCACACATTGAACGTTTCCGCAGGTCACAGGCTCGCGGCGGGGTAGGTGGCTAGTTGCGTAGGGGCGTGCGCCAGCGAGATGCAGGATGAGGTGTCGGTCTCGACGTTTGGCACCCCAGAGTCCTCGAACTATGGCACTTTAACCCCCTCGAACTATCGCAGTTCGACCCCCTCGAACTATGGTAGAGGCTTTCCGCTCGCCATCAACCGGACCGAGAGCGGTCGCAGCCGCTGGTTCGACAACTACGTCACGCAGTCAGTGGAGCGCGATGCACTGGAACTCGTGCGCATCCGGCAGCGACCAGCTCTACGAGACCTCCTCGGCCACCTCGCGGGACGAACTGGCCAGGTCCTCGTCTTAAAGAACCTCAACGAACACTTGGGCCTGCATCACAAAACGCTCGAGGAGTACACGAAACTGCTTGAGGACCTGTACCTCGTAGCGAGACTGCCCGCATGGGGGAAAACGCTCCGTGCTCGAGTGAGTACATCGCCCAAGATCCACGTCATCGACTCCGGAGTAGCGGCTCGGCTACTCCGCCTCACAACCACCAAACTCGCTTCCCTCGACCCGACCGCCCTGACAGAGTTCGGAAACCTACTGGAGACCTTCGTTGTAGGTGAGCTCCGCAAGCAAACCTCCTGGCTGAACGAACCAGTCACAGTTGGCCACTGGCGCACGCATGACAACGACGAAGTCGACTTCGTCATCGAGTTCGACGACGGACGTGTCCTCGCGTTCGAGGTGAAGGCATCTGAACGCGTTCCCGGCAAGGAACTAGGTGGGTTGAAGAAGTTGCGGGACGCACTCGGTCCGCGCTTCATTGCTGGCGTAGCGCTGTCTACCGGTCCGCGCTCTTACACGTTCGAGGACAGAATCCACGTCATGCCCGTCGAGCGCCTGTGGCGACCAGTCTGCTGCTCCTAAAAGACTCCGAGACGCAACGAACCCCAACCGGGAAAACCTGGTTGGGGTTCATCACTCCCGGGGCCTGAGTTTCCTCAGAACCCCCGGCGCTTGGCGGTGGCGGAGGGATTTGAACCCTCGGTCGACTTGCGCCGACAAACGCTTTCGAGGCGTTCTCCTTAGGCCGCTCGGACACGCCACCGCCGCCGAGGTTACCGGAGATCGGTGGTTCGCCTGAAATCGGGACTATCGTCGGTGGTCCGCGAAGAACGCCTCCAGGAGTGCGGTCGATTCTTCGGCGAGCACACCGCCGATGACCTCGGGGCGGTGGTTGAGCCGGCGGTCCCGGACGACGTCCCAGAGGCTGCCGACCGCGCCGGCCTTTGCGTCGTACGCGCCGAAGACCAAACGTTCGACCCGGGACAGCACGATCGCCCCGGCACACATCGTGCATGGCTCCAACGTGACCACCAGGGTGCAGCCGTCCAGCCGCCACTGCCCGATCCTCGCGGCGGCCGTGCGCAGAGCGAGGACTTCGGCGTGGCCGGTGGGGTCGCCGTCGCGCTCGCGGACGTTCACCCCGGTCCCGATCACCGATCCACTCGGGTCCAGCACGACCGCGCCGATCGGTACGTCGGCACTCGCCGCCGCCAACTCGGCACACTCCAGCGCCTGCCGCATCGCGGCGACCCAGGGGGACAAGGTCAGTCCTCGGGGTCGGCGTACTCGTCGAATTCGTCGCCGAACCCGAGCTGGGAGGCGATCTCGCCGAGGACGTCTTCGGGGAAGAGGTCGAGGTCGTCGAGCAGCTCACCCATCTCGGCCGCAGCGAATCCCAGGTCCGCCACGATCGCGAGGTCCCCGGCCGGGGCCTGCTCGTCCTCGTCGACATCCACGTGGATCCCGATGTGGTTCACCGCCGACCGTGCGAGCGCCCAGTCGGTGGCCGCAGTGGCGTCCGAGAGCAAGACCCGAACCAGGGTGCCTTGGACGCGGACCAGCAGCACGAAGTCCTCGTCGATCGAGAGCAGCGCCAGCGCCCCGTTCTCGCCGGGATAACGGCGCAGCTCTTTGCAGATCGTGTCGAGCTCGTCCAGGGCGTGGCCCGGCAGTTCGGCTACGTTCCAGGTGCCCTCGTCGAGGTAGGCGACAAGGGCCAGGTCAATCGCGTTGACCTCGGCATCAGTCACGTCCGACACGTCGCACCGCCTTCGATCCCGGGTGGGCCTCACCTGATGGTGGCAGAACAGGCGGTCCGCGCCAACCGGTCTACGAAGATGTCCATGCCGCTGACGCTCATGCGTAGTCTTCGGTTCATGCGCTTGCACGTCGTCGATCACCCGCTGGTCTCCCACAAGCTCACCACCCTGCGCGACGAGCGCACGCTCTCGCCGGAGTTCCGGCGGCTGACCGACGAGCTAGTCACCCTGCTCGCCTACGAGGCCACCCGTGAGGTCCGCGTCGAGAAGGTGACGGTGCAGACCCCGGTCGCCGAGGCGCACGGCGTCGCGCTCAGCCGCCCCCGTCCCCTGGTCGTTCCGATCCTGCGCGCCGGGCTCGGCATGCTCGACGGGATGATGCGCCTGGTCCCGACCGCCGAGGTCGGCTTCCTGGGCATGGTCCGTGACGAGGAGACGCTGCAGGCCTCGACGTACGCCGAGCGCCTGCCAGCCGACCTGTCCGGCCGCCAGTGCTACGTGCTCGATCCGATGCTCGCCACCGGCGGCACCCTGGCCGCGGCGCTGGAGTTCCTGGTCGACCGGGGCGCCGACCACATCACCGCGATCTGCCTGCTGGTGGCACCCGAGGGCGTGGCCAACCTCGAGGCCGGCGTCGCCCACCTGGACATCCCGATCACCGTAGTGACCGCAGCCCTGGACGAGAAGCTAAATGAGAAGGGCTACATCGTGCCCGGCCTCGGCGATGCCGGCGATCGGTTGTACGGGCTGGCTCAGTAGGAGACGGTCACCTGACCGGCCGCGACCAGCACCCGAGCCCGAGCCACGACAAACGTCTCAGAGCGCCTTGACCGCGTTGAGCACCTTGCCGAGGGTGTCCTTCGCGTCGCCGAACAGCAGCGAGGTGGTCGGCTCGAAGAGCAGCTCGTTCTCGATGCCCGCGAAACCGGGCCGCATCGACCGCTTCAGGAACACGACCTGCTTCGCGGCATCTGCGTTCAGGATCGGCATCCCGTAGATCGGGGCACTCGGGGTCGTCCGCGCGGCCGGGTTGACCACGTCGTTCGCGCCGACGACCAGGACGACATCGGTGTCCCGGAAAGCGCTATTGATCTCGTCCATCTCGACGAGCTGCTCGTAAGGCACCTGGGCCTCGGCGAGAAGGACGTTCATATGGCCGGGCATCCGGCCGGCGACCGGGTGGATCGCATAGTCGACCTCGACGCCGCGGGCGATCAGTACCTCGACCAGCTCGCGCAAGGTGTGCTGAGCCTGGGCGACCGCCAGGCCGTAGCCGGGGACGACGATCACCTTCTCGGCGTAGGCGAGCATGATCGCGGCGTCCTCGGGACCTGCGGAACGCACCGGCCGGTCGGAGACCTCCGCCGCACCGAGCGTTGAACCGCCCTTGAGCGCACCGAAGAGGATGTTGGACACCGAGCGGCCCATCGCGCCGGCCATCAGCAAGGTGAGGAACGTTCCGGACGCACCGACCAGCGTGCCGGCAATCAGCAGCACCGTGTTCGACAGCACGTAGCCGCCGGCAGCGACCGTCAGCCCGGTGAACGCGTTGAGCAGAGAGATCACGATCGGTACGTCGGCGCCGCCGACCGGCAGCACCAGCAGCGCGCCGATCCCCAGGCCGAGCAGGGCCAGCACGACCCCGACCATCAGGCCGGGATCCCTGACCAGGCTGACGGAGAGCACGATCGCGGTCAGCAACGATCCGCCGAAGACCAGGGGCAGCCCGGCGAAGACCACCGGCCGCGAGGTCATCAGGTCCTGCAGCTTGGCGAAGGTAACCAGCGAACCCGAGAACGAGACCGAGCCGACCAGGATCGTGAAGGCGGTCGCTGCCCAGGTGAACCAGCCGACGTCGTGACCGCGGTCGAGGATCGAGTGCAGCTCGACCAGGGCGACCAGGGCGGCCGCGCCACCACCGACGCCGTTGAAGAGGGCAACCATCTGCGGAATTTGCGTCATCTGCACCCGCCGGGCACCGACGACCCCGCCGACGGTGCCGATCGCGATCGCACCGATGATCCAGCCGACGTTCTTCAGGTCGTCAATGTAGAAGAACGGCATTGCGCAGGCGATCACGGCAGCGGCTGCACCCAGCAGATTGGCGCGACGCGCGGTCCTCGGACCGGACAGCCCCTTCAGCGCGAGGATGAAGGCGACCCCGCAGAAGAGGAAGACGTACTGCACCCAGGTATCCATCACCTGACCCCGCCGTCGGTGCCGGCCTTCTTCGGCTTCCGCACGAACATCTGCAGCATCCGGTCGGTCACCACGAACCCGCCGACCATGTTGACCGCAGCCAGCACGATCGCGACCAGTCCGACGATGACGGCCACGGTGTCCTCCGTCGTGCCGGTCACGATGATAGCGCCGAGCAGGATGATTCCGTGGATCGCATTCGCGCCGGACATCAGCGGGGTGTGCAGGGTCGAGGAGACCTTCGAGATCACCTCGATGCCGACGAAGACGCTGAGGATGAAGAAGGTCAGCCACATCACCGACGGGTCGATACCGCTCACTGGTCTGACTCCTGGTCGAAGGGGAGGTCGAGCTGCTCGCCCGCCGGGGCCGGGGGTGGGGGCTCAGGTGCGGGCGCCTCGGCAAGCGCGGCGTCCGGGGTCGGCTCGGGAGCGGGGGTCGGCTCGGGGGCGGGACCTTCGATCGCTTCGCGGGTGGGCTCGTGGACGATCGCGCCGCCGTGGGTCACTGCGGAGCCGGCGACGATCTCGTCGGCGAAGTCCGGGGTGAACACAGCCGGGGCGCCGTCGGTCCCCGGAGTAGTCATCAAGGTGAGGATGCTGACGATGTTCTGGGCGTACAGCTTCGAGGCCGGCCCGGGCATCTGACCGGCGACATTGGCGCCGCCCCAGACCTGGGTGCGGCCGATCCGGACGATCTCGCCCGGCCGAGAGCCCTCGACGTTGCCGCCCGACTCGGCCGCGAGGTCGACCACCACCGAACCGGGCTTCATCGCAGCGACCATCTCGGCCGTCACCAGCACCGGGGCTTGACGCCCGGGCACGGCTGCGGTGGTGATCAACGCGTCCGCCTCGGCGATGTACGGCGCCAGCAACTCACGCTGACGGGCGGCGCGCTCCTCGGTCATCTCCCGGGCATACCCTCCTGCACCTTCGAGGGTCTCGAGCTCCAGGTCGATGTACTTCGCACCCATCGACCGGATCTCCTCCGCCGCGGCGCTGCGGACGTCGTACGCGCGGACGACCGCACCGAGACGCCTAGCCGTCGCGATCGCCTGGAGACCGGCGACGCCGGCGCCGAGCACGACGACCTCCGCCGGCTGGACGGTACCGGCTGCGGTCATGTTCAGCGGGAAGAAACGACGGAGCAGACCGGCGGCCACCACCGCACCCCGGTAGCCAGCCACCAGCGACTGCGACGACAGCGCATCCATGGACTGTGCGCGCGAGATCCGCGGCACCAGCTCCATGGCGAAGGACGTGATCTGGGCATCACGCATCGCGACGACCAGGTGCTCGCTGCTGGTGACCGGGAGAAACGAGATCTGGGCTGCCCCGGGGTGCATCGTCCGGACCCCATCGAGGTCGAGCGGCTGGACCCCGATGACCACGTCCGCCTGGCTGACGGCTGCCTCGTCCAGGACAGCCCCCGCCTCGGCGTACTCCTCGTCGGCGTACTCGGCGCGCGTCCCGGCGCCTGGTTCAACGAGCACCTCATAACCCAGCCCGGTCAGCCTGCCGACCAGTTCCGGGACCAGCGCGACCCGGGTCTCGCCGTCGGTGGTCTCCCTTGCTACCGCGATCTTCACCTCTGCAACGTATTGCACGTCGAGCGGCCGATCGTCCAACGAGGCCGGGCACCCCCGGCTGCAATTCAGCCGCCGACGCTCCGGCCCACGAGAACGCCGATCAGGTAGGTCACCGCCATCGCGAGCAGGCCACCGACGACGTTACGCAGGACCGCTCGCCGGACCGCGGCCTGGGCGAACTGGGCGGCGGCGAACCCGGTCAGAGCCAGGGCCAGGACCACCGCGAGAACGGTTGCCCAGATCCGGATCCCCTCGGGGAACAGCGTGATCGTCAGCAGCGGCAGTCCTGCGCCCACGGTGAACGCGATCATCGAGGCGAACGCCGCCTGCCAGGGGCTGGTCAGGTCGTCCGGATCGATCCCCAGCTCGGCCTCCGCGTGCGCTGCCAGCGCGTCGTGGGCGGTCAGCTGCTCGGCGACCTCGATGGCCACCTCATCGCTGAGGCCCTTGTCGCGGTAGATGCCGGCCAGCTCCGCAAGCTCCTCCTCGGGGTCCTCCTCGAGCTCACGGCGCTCCTTCTCGAGCAGCGCCCGTTCGGTGTCGCGCTGGGTGCTGACCGAGACGTACTCGCCCGCGGCCATGCTCAGCGCTCCGGAGACCAGTCCAGCGGAGCCGGCGATGAAGATCGTCTGGCGGCTGTCGGTCGCACCGGCTACCCCCATCACCAGGCCCGCGACCGAGACGATGCCGTCGTTCGCCCCGAGGACGGCGGCGCGCAACCAGTTGAGCAGCGCGGAAGTGCTGTCCCGATGCGGCTCGTGCTCGTGCGGGCCGATCTCAACATCGGGAGGGAGTTCGGCTTCGGTGGTCACCGATCAAATCCACCACGCCGCAACTCCTGTCCGCAACGAAGGCAAGGCTGCGCTGAAAGCCTACGGGTCCCTGCGCCACAGCACCCGGTACTGCGTGCTGTACGTCGCGTCGTTGCGGCCGGTGATCTCCACGAGCGCGGTCATCGTGCGACTGCCGACGAGGACCGTGCACCGCACCTGGTCGCCGATCTCTCCGGTGAGGTACGGGCACCGGACCTGGTCGGGCTTCCTCTTCCAGCGCTGCACGGCCCGGACAGCGACGTCGGCTGCAAGGTACTCACCAGCGAGCCCGTATTCGTCAACCTCGTCGTCGAGGTCGACGTGCAGCCTCCCGTTGCTCTCCATGCTGGTCACCGTGACCGTGCCCAGCACCCGGAGCCGGCGGCCCTCGGGGAGTTCGGCGATCCGGACGCACCGGACCGACTCGTCGACCACGAACATCAGATCAGGGCAGGTGAACCGTCCCGGGGCCATGGTGGGGTTCTCGGCCTCCAGCTTGCGCTCGACCATGGCCGCGACCTCCGCACCGTCGAGCTCGTCGATCGGCGGGACGGCCGTCGAGGCCGGTTCCTGCCGGGCGCTGTCCCGGACCTCGGTGGCGTCTCCGCAGCCGCCGACGAGAAGCAGCCCGGCAGCCAGGAACGCGAGGAGGCGCATCAGCCCACCGCGTCGAGACGAGCTGCGAGTTCGGTCACCCAGGCAGGGACGAGCTCGGTGGCCGGCCCGTACCGGGAGACCCGGAAGTCACTGTTGGCAGCGCGCTCCAGGTTGAGCTCCAGAGTGTCGCTGCCGCCGCCGATGGCGTAGTCGACGAAACCCGCGGCCGGGTAGACGGCGCCCGAGGTCCCGACGGCCACGAAGAGGTCGCAGCTGAACAGCCGACGGTGGATCTCGTCCATCCCGTAGGGCATTTCGCCGAACCAGACGACGTCGGGCCGCAGCGCGGCAACTCCGCACCCGGGACAGGGCGGCTCGTCCAGGAGGCGCCCGGTCCAGGGCAGCCGGTCGTCGCAGGACCGGCACCACGCGGCGCGGAGCCGACCGTGCATGTGGTGCACCTGACGTGACCCTGCTTGCTCGTGCAGGTCGTCGATGTTCTGGGTGACCAGGAACAGGTCGTCGCCGAGGTGGCGCTCGAGCTCTGCCAGCGCGAGGTGGGCGGCGTTGGGTCGCACCCGGGCGAGGGCAGCCCGGCGCTCGTCGTAGAACCGCTGCACGAGCTGCCGGTCGGCTTCGAACGCCTCGGGGGTGGCGACATCTTCGGGGTGGTGGCCCTCCCAGAGCCCGTCGGCGTCCCGGAAGGTCGGCAGGCCGCTCTCGGCCGAGATACCGGCACCGGTGAGCACGACGACCTTCACGTCCCGAAGGCTATCCCCGGGCTGTGCGCGGGGTCGCGGATCCCGCCGGGACGCAGCCCCGCTCCCGGTAGCGTCGTGGCATGAGCGATCTTGGGAACCCACCCCCGCACTCCCCGGAGCCGGCGGCAGAACCGGCACCGGAAGCTGCCCCGAGGAAGCGGCGCGGGCTGGTGGCACTGATCGTCGCGCTCGGCCTGGCCCTGATCGTCGGCCTCGGCGTCGCGGCGTTCCTCGTACTGCGTGACGGGGACGACGGACCCTCCTACCCGAAGTCCTGGGACCCGCAGGTCGCTCCGTTCGTGACGATCGTCGAGGAAGAGCGCGGGTTGAAGTTCAAGCACCCGGTGGCGGTGCGCTTCCTGGACGGGGACGAGTTCGAGAAGAGTGTCAAGACCAACGAGAAGGATCTCGACAAGGACGAGAAGAAGGAGATCGACCAGGCGACCTCGCTCTTCCGCGCGTTCGGACTGATCTCCGGTGACGTCGACCTGTTCAAGGCCTTCAACGAAGCGACTGGCTCGGGCACGCTGGCCTACTACTCCTTCGACGACCGAGCCATCACCGTGCGCGGCAAGGATCTGACGCTCGCGGCGCACGCCACCCTGGTCCATGAGTTGACCCACGCCTTGCAGGACCAGCAGTTCGCCATCGCCGACCGGCTCAAGGAGCTCAAGGAGAAAGCCGAGGACGGCGAACCCACCACCGAGTACGACGCCCTGGACGCCATCATCGAGGGTGACGCGGAGCGAGTGGCCAAGCTGTACCGGGCCTCCCTGGACGCCGAGGAACGCGCGGCACTCACGAAGGCGGAGTCTGCCAACACCGCGGACACCTTGAAGAACCTCGACGGGATCCCGAAGGTGGTGCTGACGCTGCTCGGGGCGCCGTACGCGTTGGGTCAAGCCCTGACCGAGGCGGTCGCCGCCGAAGACACCGACGACCTCGACGCGCTGTTCGAGAACCCGCCGCCGGACGACTCCGTGCTGCTCGACCCGCTCAAGGCAATCGGCGAGATCGAGGATCCTGAGGTCGTGGAGGTTCCGGCGCTGAAGGACGGCGAGAAGAAGTTCGACTCCGGGCAGATGGGCACCTTGATCACCTACCTGATCCTGGCCGAGCGGATCGACCTGCGGAAGGCACTGGCCGCAGCCGACGTCTGGAACGGGGACGCCTATGTCGCGTTCGACCGTGGTGAGGACGCCTGCGCCCGGGTCGAGTACGCCGCCACGTCCGAGGACGGCGCAGTGCTGTTGGAGACCGCGTTCAAGGACTGGATCGCTGCCCAGCCCGGTTCCCCGGCGACGATCTCGCGCGACGGCGACCGAGCCACCTTCGAGTCGTGCGACCCCGGCACGGCCGCGAAGCTGACCAACGACGCCTCCGTGAAGGCCCTCGAGCTGGTCGCCACCCGGAGCTTCCTCGCGTCGGGGACCGTCGAGGCCGGGGCGCCCGTCGACGTCGCCCGCTGCTTCGCCGGGCAGATGCTGCAGGAGTACTCGATCGCTGACCTGACCGATCCGAAGCTCGGCGCGGACGACCCGAAGACGGTCAAGAAGATCCAGGCGATCGTCGCGGCCTGCCGCTGACGTCCCGTCCAGCCTTCGGATCAGTAGTACCAGGCGAAGCGCGGCACGCTCCGCGGCCCGGATGCCGGTCCTCGACGGTCTGGAAGCGACCCGTCAGATCAAGAAGCTGATCCCGGCGACCAGGATCTTGATGCTGCCCACCTTCGACCTCGATGAGTACGTGGTCGGCGCCGTCAAGGCAGGTGCCAGTGGGTTCCTGCTCAAGGACGTTCCACGTGAGCAGCTCGTGCTCGGGATCCGGATGGTCGCCGCCGGCGAGGCCCTGGCCGCGCCGTCGATTACCCGACGCCTGATCGAACGCTTCGTCACCTTGCCCGGCCCGACCCAGGCGGAGACTGCGCTGTCGTCGCGACCCCGCGCGAGGTCGATGTGCTGCGCCTGCTCTGCCGCGGCCTGTCGAACACCGACATCGGCGTGCAGCTCGTGATCGGTGAAGCGACGGTCAAGACGCGCGTGGCCCAGATCCAACAGAAGATGTCGGCAAAGGCACCGCGGTACCCGCACCCTCGACACGTCCGGACGTCCTCGAGATGTGTCCGGAAATGGAGGGTTCCGGACAGGCTGAGATCGTCGGAGCGCGTTCGGGCCATCGCTTCGCGGGACCGTCGGCTAGTCGGTATCCAGGCTTCCGGCCGCACCCCTGGGCTCGACCAGCCGGGATTCGTACGCGGCGACAACCACTTGAGAGCGGTCGCGGACCCCCAGCTTGCGCAGCACGCTCGCGACGTGGGTCTTGACCGTCCATTCGCTGATCACAAGATGCGCCGCGATCTCGGCGTTGGACATACCGGTCGCGATCACACGAACCACCTCTAACTCTCTCGCGGTCAGACCGGCAAGGTCCTCGGGTCGCTCGGGGGAATCGGAGGTATACCGGGAGTCTTGTTCACGCACCTCCGCCTCGTGGAGCCGGGACGCGGCGGAAGCAAGCCGCTCGGCCAGGTCCCGGTTGTCGTCGGTCAGGCGCGCTACCTCACCGGACCGCTGGCTGACGATGAGCCCGGTCAACCAGGCAGTGCCCAGGACGATTGCGATGAAGGCTCGGTCGGCCAGGTCCTCCCCGACTGCCGCGCTCCCCAGGAGGATCGCGACGCCGCCTGCGGCAACTGAGCGCGGACGGTCGTGCGCGGCGACGGTGTAGGAGGAGATCAGCAGCGCGACCAGCGTGCTCAAGCCCTCGTTGGGCGTGGCGATGACTTGCTGGAGTGCCGAGGCGCCGAGTATGACGCCGAGGACGAGCAGCGACGCCCTCCGTCGAAAGGCAAGCGGAATCGTGATGGCCAGCGTGGTCACCGAGAGCAGTCCCGGTTGCTCGAATGAGTCGCTGATCCCGGGCATCGAGTCAGGTGCCCAGATCTCGAGCTGGCTGGTCAGCGTGAGCGCCAGGGCGATCAAGGCGTCCACTGACCAGCGTCGCGGATCTGCCAACGTCCTCATGACTGGTGATCGTAGTGAGCGGAGGTCTCGGCCGTCTCGCTCTGGAGAGTGAGATCTTGGAACCGCTCCACGGAGCGATGCGCTCGGAAGACGCCGACGGCGACGGTGGAGCAGCCCGGCCCACCCAGGGGCCGGCTCGCACCAGGAGGAAGTCATGTCCCGTCTGACGTCAAGCA
>JBKJHX010000017.1:0-5318 GCA_046598855.1 Marmoricola sp.
TTGCGGGTGACCTTGGCACCGCCGGCCAGGTTGCTGGTGACCTTGGTGACGACCTCGACGCCGTCGAGCTTCACGATGCCACCGAGCAGGGCGATGTTGCCCAGCCGGGAGGTGGCCGTGGCGACCACCGCGTCGAGGTCGGCGTCGTAGGTGGTGCGCGAGATGCTGTCCATGCCGCCGGTGTTGACCAGCAGGGCCAGCGGGCCCAGCGGGCTCGCGGACGGGGTCTCGCCGGGACCAGCCGTGGAGGCGCCGGAGAGCATGTCGGCCAGAACGCTCGGGTCGCCGGACTGCAGCGCGTCGAGCGGGCTCGGGGGCGGCTTGGTGCCGTCGCCGGAGCCACCCTCGGCGACGTCACCGGTGGTGCCGTACCCGACCTTGGCAACCGCGGCCTTCTCGCTCGCGGCAACCTTGCCGGTCATACCCGGGAAGAACTCCTGGGTCGCGGCGGAGACATCGCCCGGGCTCTCGGCGTTGATCTGGACCGGATAGCCGTCTTCGAGGAGCGCCGGGGGTAGCTGGAGCTGCTCGCCGAAGGTCTTCGCACCCTCACCGACCGCGTCGCCGGGCCACATCGCCGAGGCACGGGCGGTGCCGATCGGACCAGACGCGCCGCTGACCTTGGTGTAGGAGAAGTTCAGTTCGGCCTGCGGCGAGGAGGGGATCGGGATCGCCGGCTCGAAGATCTCGATGCGCAGCGGCGTGGCCAGCGCGGTGGTGGCAAATCCGGAGAAGTCAGCGGCCTGCGCAGGCGCGAGCGAGGTCGCCGAGCCCGTCGCAAGCAGGCCGAGGACGACCGCGCTCGCAGCAGCGCGCTTGGTACGGCGGCTCGCGTGAGCCACTCGTCCCTCGAGGGTCCGGTCGTGCAAGGTCTTCCCGTACTTGGTGTCGGACTTGTTGTCGGTGCATCGGCTGCAGGTCATGCAGCACCCCCCAGAATCACATCGGCCATGATCGAGCTGATCTCGTCAGGCTCCCCCGTTGCGACGACCGTTCCCCCGGTCATCACGGCTGCGTAGTCGGAGACCCGCAGCGCCGTCCGTGCGAACTGCTCGACCACCAGGATCGAGACCCCGCTCTGGGCGATCTTCGCAACCGTCTCGTACAGCTCGTCGACGATAAGGGGCGCGAGGCCCATCGAGAGCTCGTCGAGGAGCAGCAGGGCCGGGTCGGACGCCAGTGCTCGCGCCATGGCGAGCATCTGCTGCTCGCCGCCGGACATCGTGCCGGCGAGCTGGAAGCGGCGTTCGTGCAGCCGCGGGAAGTAGCCGTAGGCGGTCTCGTAGACCGCCTCGGGCGCGACCCCGGCGTAGGACATCAAGAGCAGGTTCTCCTCGACCGTGAGGTTGGGGAAGACGCTGCGACCTTCGGGGATCGTGGTCAGACCGAGCCGCGCCAGGTCGTCGGCGTTCGCGCCGGCGACGTGGACGCCACCGAGGTGGATGTCGCCCGAGGTCTGCGCCATCTGGCCGCTGATCACCTTGAGCAGAGTGGACTTGCCGGCACCGTTCGGGCCGAGCAGCGCCACCACGGCGCCCTTGGGCACGGTCAGGTTGACCCCGCGCAGCACCTCGATGCGGCCGTAGGCAGCATGGAGGTCGATGACCTCCAGGATCGGGACGCTCACAGCACCGCTCCTTGGTTCAGTACGGGAAGGACGGCCGTGTCGTCGTTCGCCGGGCCCTCGTCGGAGTAGCCGAGGTAGGCCTTCTGGACCAGCGGGTTCGCCCGGACCTCCGGCGGCGTCCCCTCGGCGATGATCGATCCGAAGTCCAGGACGTGGATCGTGTCGCAGACGTTCATCACCAGGTCCATGTCGTGCTCGACCATCAGCACGGTGCGACCCTCGGCGGACAGCTGCTGGAGCAGTCCTCCGAAGGCCTCGGTCTCGGCCTCGTCCAGACCCGAGGACGGCTCGTCGAGGAGCAGCAGCTTCGGGTCGCAGGCCAGTGCGCGGGCGAGCTCGAGCAACCGGGCGGTACCGGTCGGCACCGAGTCGGCGCGCTCGCTTGCGTAGCCGGAGATGCCGACCAGCTCGAGCAGGTCGTCGACGTCGTTGACAGTCGAGCGGAACAGGCCGCTGAAGCCGTCGTGGATGTCGAAGGCGGTGCGGACGTTGTCGGCGACGGTGAGCGACCCGAAGGCCTCCAGCCGCTGGAACGTGCGTCCGATACCCCGGCGCGATCGCCGGTGCACCGGCATCCGGGTGATGTCCTTGTCGTTGAGGTACACCTTGCCGGCGGTCGGCGCCTGCAGACCGGTGATCACGTTGAAGCAGGTGGTCTTGCCAGCGCCGTTCGGGCCGATCAGGCCGGTGATCGAGCCCTGCTCGACCTCGAAGGAGGCGTGGTTGACGGCGGTCACACCGCCGAACTGGACGACGACATCGTCAACGTGAAGCAACGACATCTGCCTCCACCTCCTCCTTCTCGGTACGGACGTCCGGCTTGCCTGGGCCATCGGGGTCGTCGGGACCGTTGAGATCCTCGTCGTCGTCGGGGCGCGGCCCCAAGCCGTACCCCCTGGCCTTCAGCGCCATCCCGGGGTACTTCTCGGCGAGGAAGGGGTACAACGTGCCTTGGATCCAGCGCGGGAGCTGGAAGAGCCGGTTGGACAGGCCGTTCGGATCGCGGCCCAGGACGATGGCGCCGACGGCTAGCAGCACGAACATCAGACCACCGACCGACTCGTACTCGGACTGGGCGACGGGCAGGTACATCATGAAGAACCCGCCGATCGCCGCACCGGTGACCGAGGTGACTCCCCAGACGCCGGCGATTAGCAGCAGCAGCAGGCTCTTGAAGAAGATGAATTCGTTGGCCGTGATGTCCAGTCGCAGCCCGGCGAGCAGTGCCCCCGCGAGCCCGGCGATGGCCGCCGAGCCAGCGAAGACGCCTACCCGGAACCAGCGCATGTCCAGACCCAGGGTGCCGCAGGCGGCCTGGCTGTCGCGCATCGCGATCAGGATCCGGCCCAGTCGGCCGCGCCGCACCGCCACCACTACGAGGGCGACGAGCACGAAGAAGACCGTCATCAACGACACGTAGCTCGGGTAGGAGTCGAACTTGTAGCCGAGGATCGTGAGCCGTTCGGCCTTCAGCGGGTTGTCGAACTCGAAAGCCAGGGCCGAGGTGAAGACCAGTTTGTCCATCAGCTGCCCGAAGGCCAGCGTCGCCAGGGCGAGGTAGAGCCCGGTCAGGCGCAGCACCGGGATGGCCACAATCGCGCCGACCAGTCCCGCCACCACCACCGAGACCCCGAGACCGAAGAGGTTCGGCTGCTCGATCTGGCAGTAGACGACGGCACCGACCCCGGCGAACGCGAACTGCGCCAGCGAGACGAACCCGCCGTAGCCGGTCAGCAGCACCAGCGAGAGCATCAGGATGCCGAAGGCAACCGCGGTACCGACGTTGATCAGGGTGGAGTCGGCCAGCCCCGAGACGAGCAGGATCATGAAGGCGACCAGACCGATGCCCCAGATCGTGGACTTCGTCATCGTCGGGACCGGCGCCGAGACCAGACCCTTGACCTGGCCGATCCGCAGCGGCGCCTGCGGCAGCAGCACCAGGATGGCGAACAGGAAGACCGTCGGCACCACCGGCGGCAGGCCGGTGAGCTTGTCGCCGAAGGGGATGTTCTGGAGGTACCCGACGACGTAGGACTGGCCCAGCCCGAGTGCCATCGCGCCGACGTAGGTCATCGGCAGGTTGGTCAGCTTGCCGAGCATCGCCGCGGCGTAGGCGGAGATGACGACCAGGGTGAGCTGGAAGAACTCCAGACCCAGGGTTGGCGCGAGCAGGATCCCGGCCAGCGCGGCCAGCGACGTGCCGACCGCCCAGGCCAGCGCTGCCACGATGTCGGAGCGGCCGCCGTACAGGCTGAGCAGCTCGGCGTTGTCGACACTGGCACGCATCGCGGTACCGACCCGGGTACGAGCCAGCAGCACGTATAGCGCGCCCGCGACCAGCACCGAGATGATGATCGTGATGATCTGCTGCGGCGTGATCGAGACGCTGCCGAACGTGTAGAGCTTGCCGGGGAAGAACTCAGGGATGGTGCGCGCCGCTGGCTTCCAGATCTGCTGGGCGATACCGATCATCCCGACCAGGATGCCGACGGTGACGATCAAGGTGACCCCGACCGGTGCGGTCCCCAGGCCCCGGACCACGAAGCGCTGCAGCAGCACGCCGGTCAGCGGGGCAAGGATCCCGAGCACCAGGAACAGCGACAGCCAGACCGGCAGGCCCTGCTTCTGGGAGAAGTCCCAGTACACGAACGCGAAGACCATGCCAACCGCACCGTGAGCGATGTTGAACACCCGGGTGGTGCTGTAGGTCAGCACCAACCCGCTTGCCGCGATCGCGTACGCCGCCCCGGTGAAGATCCCGATCACGGTGTACGAGAGGAATGCGCTCATTCAGTCACCGACCCACACTGACGCCGTTGCAGGTGTACTTGGTACTGCCGAGCGGGACGAACTTGTTGCCCTTGACCTGCACGAAGCGCACGCACGACGGCGAGTGCTTGCCGCCGACGTCCATCGGACCGTGCATACCGCCGCCGGTCCACTTGTGCACGTCCTTGTACCGGGCGGCCAACGAGGCGCGGTTGAGCTTGCCGCCGAGGGCGATCGACTCCTGGACGAAGAGCTTCGCTGCCGACCAGGCGAACTGGCCAAAGAAGGTCGGCGACGCGCCCGGGGCAACCTGGTTGAGCCACTTCCGGTAGAGGTTCAGCTCCGGCTGGTTCGACTCCGGCGGGGTGAAGTTGATGAAGACGAAGGCGCCCTCGATGGCGCTTCCCCCGGTCTTGAGGAAGTTCACGTCGTAGACCGACGGGTCGAAGAGCCGGACCTGCGGCTTGAAGTTGTTCGACTGCATCGCCTGGGCCAGCCGGACCGATTGCTGGTACGCGCCGATGAACTGGACGGACTCGACGCCCCTGCTCTTCATCTGCTGGACGTACGGTCCGTAGTTGAAGTCGGCGACGTCGATCGCAGCGGTGTAGAGGAACTTCATCCCGCGCTTCTCCTCCACCTTCTGCTGCGCCTTGCCGTTCTCTGCGGCCGCACCGGCGTTGAGGTAGAGGAAGGCTGCCTTCTGGCTGGCCTCCCGGTAGTTCTTGACGAGGAAGTCCGGGACCGAGTTGGAGAACTCGAACGGACCGGTCGGCTGGGCGCCGAAGCAGGTGCTGCAGCCGTTGCGGGTGGCGGTCACGACCGCGGTCCGCATGTCGGGCAGGCCACAGGACTGAGCGGTCTGGGCCCCGCCGGAGTCGAAGGCCGACATCGAGCCCACCGCGGCGAAGGTCGACTCGCA
>JBKJHX010000033.1:0-27136 GCA_046598855.1 Marmoricola sp.
CTGACGAGGCGCCGGAAAATGGCTCAAGTGCGGCGCCGGAACGCCCGATGACCGTTGCTAGACTCGCCGAATCGAGGGAGCGGCCAGGTGTCGCTGTAGCTCGAGCAGGATTCGAGCGTCAATTGCGAAAGAAGCGAGAACCGTGAGCCCACTCGTCCCGATGGTCGTAGAGCAGACCTCCCGAGGGGAGCGCGCGTTCGACATCTACTCCCGTCTGCTCAACGAGCGGATCATCTTCCTCGGCACCCCCGTGGACGACCAGATCGCCAACCTGGTCATCGCGCAGCTCCTGCACCTCGAGTCCGACGATCCCGACAAGGACATCTCGCTCTACATCAACTCTCCCGGCGGGAGCGTGTACGCGGGCCTGGCGATCTACGACACGATGCAGTTCATCAAGCCCGACGTATCGACCATCTGCGTCGGCATCGCGATGAGCATGGGCGCGCTGCTGCTGTCCGGCGGTGCCAAGGGCAAGCGCATGTCGCTGCCCAACTCGAAGATCCTCATCCACCAGGTCTCCTCGGGATTCTCGGGTCAGGCGACCGACATCGAGATCCACGCGAGGGAAGTCATTGAACTCCGACGCAAGCTCGACGAGATCATCGCCGGCCACGCGGGCAAGGACGTCGAGGAAGTCCGCAAGGACACAGAGCGCGATTACTTCATGACCGCCGACGAGGCCCAGGCCTACGGCATCATCGACAAGGTCATCCACCACCACTAGGTGGTGGGAGGCCGCTGAGGGGAAGACCAGATGGCACGCCCGACCGACTCCAACGAACAGCTCCTGTGCTCCTTCTGCGGGAAGTCCCAGCGGCAGGTCAAGAAGCTGATCGCCGGCCCCGGCGTGTACATCTGCGACGAGTGCATCGATCTCTGCAACGAGATCATCGAGGAAGAGCTCAACGAGACCAGCGAGGTCGGCCTCGAGGAGCTCCCCAAGCCGCGTGAGATCTTCGACTTCCTCAACTCCTACGTGATCGGTCAGGAGCAGGCGAAGAAGTCGCTCGCTGTCGCGGTCTACAACCACTACAAGCGGGTGCAGTCCGGCGTCGCTTCAGGCACGGCTAAGGGCAAGGAAGAAGTCGTCGAGGTCGCCAAGTCCAACATCTTGGTGATGGGACCGACCGGCTGCGGCAAGACCTACCTCGCACAGACCCTTGCGCGGATGCTCAACGTCCCGTTCGCGATCGCCGACGCCACTGCGCTCACCGAGGCTGGCTATGTCGGCGAGGACGTAGAGAACATCCTGCTCAAGCTGATCCAGGCCGCTGACTACGACGTCAAGAAGGCCGAGACCGGCATCATCTACATCGATGAGATCGACAAGGTCGCCCGCAAGGCGGAGAACCCGTCGATCACCCGTGACGTCTCCGGCGAGGGCGTTCAGCAGGCGCTGCTGAAGATCCTCGAGGGCACCACCGCCTCAGTCCCGCCCCAGGGTGGTCGCAAGCACCCCCACCAGGAGTTCATCCAGATCGACACGACCAACATCCTGTTCATCGTGGGCGGCGCCTTCGCGGGCCTCGAGCACATCGTGGAGCAGCGGGTCGGCAAAAAGACCCTCGGCTTCACCGCCGAGATCCGCGGTTCCAAAGAGGTCGAGGCGGACGAGATGTTCGCCCAGGTCCGACCCGAGGACCTGGTGAAGTTCGGCCTGATCCCTGAGTTCATCGGCCGGCTGCCGCTGATCGCCAGCGTCAACAAGCTCGACAACCCGGCCCTGGTACAGATCCTGACCGAGCCGCGCAACGCACTGCTCAAGCAGTACCAGAAGCTCTTCGAGCTTGACAACGTCGAGCTCGAATTCACTGAGGAAGCGATCAACGCGATCGCCGACAAGGCGATGGAGCGCGGCACCGGTGCCCGTGGCCTGCGTGCCATCATCGAGGAGGTCCTCCTCAACGTGATGTACGAGGTTCCGTCCCGCGACGACATCGCCAAGGTCGTGGTGACCGGCGAGGTTGTGGCCGACAACGTCTACCCGACGCTGGTGCCCCGCGAGGTCGAGCCGAAGAAGGCCAAGAAGTCCGCGTAGCACTCACGCAGGGTGCACGTCGAAACTCACGCCACTGCGCTGCAGCTACCGCCTGCCGGTCGAAAGCCCGATGCCTGCTGCACGGCGGCGTAAGGCCCGATGCCTGCTGCGGGGCCGGCGAAAGGCCCGATGCCTGCTGCGGGGGCGTCGGATGGCCCGATGCCTGCTGCATGCCGGCGTAAGGCCCGATGCCTGCTGCACGGCCGGCGAAAGGCCCGAGGCCTGCTGCGGGGACGTCGGATGGCCCGATGTCGGTGGTTGAGGAGGTTGCGCAGCAACCGTCTCGAAACCCGGTGAGGCACAGCGCCCTCGACCGCACGCATGCTCTGGATGTGGCAGTCCCCGCTCGCCCCTGGCTCGTGCCAGGTTTCTCGGCGACGCCGCGCCGTTGAGAGCGCTCAGCTCTCCTCAGCCGGTGCCAGGTCGGCCTGCACGCTGAGCTCGGTCGCGTCCGTCGCGGTGAACACCAGCTCGCCGGTGATCCGGCCGACCTTCTTGAGATCCGCCGCCGCTGCCGAGGCAGCCTCAACCAGCACGGCCGGGCCGGAGATCTCGGCGCGGGTCAGCTCTGTCTTCATCGAGACCTTGGCCTGGGACTTCGCGCCGCGGATCCCGCCGAGAGCGGTCGCCACAGCAGTCAGCATCGCCGGGTCGCCGGCGCCGACGGCAGCCAGGTCGTCGGTGGTCGGCCAGGCGGCATGGTGCACCGAACCGCCGCCACCGTTGGCGGTGTGCCACCAGGACCAGACTTCTTCGGTGACGTAGGGCAGGAACGGCGCCAGCAGGCGGAGCTGGACGTGCAGCGCTGTCAGCAACGTTGCGCGAGCCGAAGCAGTGTCGGCGCCACCGTTCTCGGCGTACGCGCGCTCCTTGACCAGCTCCAGGTAGTCGTCGCAGAACTCCCAGAAGAACTTCTCGATGACCTCGAGGGCGGTGGTGTAGTCGTAGGCCTCGAACGCTTCGGTCGCCCGGGTGATCTCCGTACTCAGCCGTGCCAGCAGCGCCCGGTCGATGGCCTCGGTGATGGTCGCCGGATCGCGGGGGGCCTCGCCGAATCCGCCGAGGACGAACTTCGAGGCGTTCAGCACCTTCATCGCCAGCCGTCGGCCGACCTTCATCTGGGCCTCGTCGAACGGCGAGTCCAGGCCCGGCCGGGCCATCGCCGCCCGCCAGCGGACGGCGTCCGCGCCGAACTTCTCCAGGATCTCGGTCGGGACGACCACATTGCCCTTCGACTTCGACATCTTCTTGCGGTCCGGGTCCATCACGAAGCCGGACATCATCGCGTGCGACCACGGGACGACCCCGTTCTCGTGGTGCGAGCGGACGACGCGGGAGAACATCCAGGTCCGGATGATGTCGTGTGCCTGGGTGCACAGGTCCATCGGGAAGGTGCGCTCGAACAGGTCAGGGTCGGATTCCCAGCCACAGGCCAGCTGCGGGGTCAGTGACGAGGTCGCCCAAGTGTCCATCACGTCGGGGTCGCCGACGAAGCCACCGGCCTGGCCTCGCTGCGACTCCTCGTAGCCTTCGGGTGCGTCGGTGGACGGGTCGACCGGGAGCGCTGCCTCGGTCGGCATCAGCGGGTGGTCGTAGTCGGGCTCGCCGTCCGCGTCGAGGGCGTACCAGACCGGGAACGGGATGCCGAAGAACCGTTGGCGAGAGATCAACCAGTCGCCGTTCAGGCCGCCGACCCAGTTGTCGTAGCGGTGCTTCATGTGGGTCGGTACCCAGGTGATCGTGGCGCCGTCCTCGATCAGTTCGGTGCGCAGCTCGGTGTCGCGGCCGCCGTTGCGGATGTACCACTGCCGGGTCGCGACGATCTCCAGCGGCTTGTCGCCCTTCTCGAAGAAGTTCGTCATCCGCTGGGTGGGCTTCGGCTCGCCGTCGAGGTCGCCGGACTCGCGAAGCTTGGTGACCATCTCCTCGCGGGCCGAGAACGTGGTCTTGCCGGCGAGGTCGGCGTACGCCTTCTCCGCCTCGGGCGCCGTAATCCACTCAGGCGTGTCGCGCAGCAGCCGCCCGTCGCGGCCGATCACGGTCCGCACCGGCAGCTGGAGCTCTCGCCACCACTGGACATCGGTGAGGTCGCCGAAGGTGCAGCACATCGCGATGCCGGCACCCTTGTCGGGTTCGGCGGCTTCGTGCGCCACGACCGGGACCTCCACCCCGAAGACCGGGGACGTGACGGAGGTACCGAACAGCGGCTGGTAGCGCTCGTCGTTGGGGTGCGCGATCAGCGCGACGCAGGCCGGGATCAGCTCCGGCCGGGTGGTCTCGATGTAGAGGGGTTCGCCGTCAGGGCGGTGGAAGGCGACCCGGTGGTAGGCGCCTGGGTACTCCCGGGCCTCCAGCTCGGCCTGAGCCACCGCGGTCTGGAAGGTGACGTCCCACAACGTCGGGGCGTCCTGCAGGTAGGCCTCGCCGCGGGCGAAGTTGCGCAGGAAGGCGCGCTGGCTGACCGTCTGCGCCTTCGGGCCGATGGTCGTGTAGTGCTCTTTCCAGTCCACCGAGAGACCCAGTGTGCGCCACAACGACTCGAACACCGCCTCGTCCTGCTCGACGAGCTCCTCGCACAGGGCGACGAAGTTCGGCCGCGAGATCGGAATCTGCTTCTTCGGGTCAGGCTTCTCCGGCGGGGTGAAGTCGGCGTCGTAGGGAAGCGAGGGGTCGCAGCGGACGCCGTAGTAATTCTGAACCCGGCGTTCGGTTGGCAGACCGTTGTCGTCCCAACCCATCGGGTAGAACACCGACTTGCCCTGCATCCGCTGGTAGCGGGCGATCAGGTCGGTATGGGTGTAGGAGAAGACGTGCCCGACGTGCAGGCTGCCCGACACCGTCGGCGGGGGGGTGTCGATCGAGTAGACGTTCTCCCGCGGCTGCGTCCGGTCGAAGCGGTAGGTGTCGGCTTCCTTCCAGCGCGCCGCCCAGACCGCCTCCAGGCCTTCCAGTGCCGGCCGGTCCGGTACGGCGACCGCGGCGGGTGCTGCGGTCGTCGGAGTAGCGGACGGGGACTGGATCTCGGTCATGGCGAACATGCTACGGGCGTGCGGGACGCGCCAGAAAACCAGTTCTTGCCGGTGGAATCCGTGGCCTAGCCTCGGCCCATGGTCCACACGCTGGAGTTCTTCGACGAGCCGCTGCGATTCCTCGCTGCGGCCGGGCCGCTGCTCTCGGAGCGCCCGGTCGAGAGCACCGTGGTGGCCAGCGTCACCGGGCGCCTCGCCCGTGATGACGCAACCACTTCCGCACCGTCGGATCGCTGGTGGGTGGTGGTCCGGGACAGGGACGGCTCGGTCGTGGGCGCAGGTATGCGGACCTCGCCGATTGCTCCGCACCCGCCGTACCTGCTGGAGATGCCGCAGGAGGCGGTACACCTGCTCGCCCGCACCCTGTACGAGCGCGGTGAGGCCGTCACCGCGGTTAACGGCTTCCTCCCGGCGATCGAGTGGTTCGCCCGGGCGACCGTGCGCCTCGCTGGCGGCAAGGTCTGCCTTGCCGAGGAACTGAGTCTCTTCGTCCTCGGTGAGCTGACCGAACCGCGGCCGCCGCCCGGCCACCTCAGGGTGGCACGCGCCGACGAGGTCGACCTGGTCCTGGGGTGGTTCGACGCGTTCAGCGCGGACGCCTCGGCGCAGGCCGGGCGGGAAGATCCGCATCCCGCCCCGATCGAGAGTCGGGAGAGTACCGCAGCCCGGATCGCCGCCGGCGAGGTCTGGCTCTGGGACGATCCGATCGGTACACCGGTGCATGTCACCGCGTTCAACCCGACGAGTTTCGGTGTCGCCCGGATCGGCCCGGTGTACACCCCGGCGGCTTATCGCGGTCACGGATACGCCGCAGCGGCTGTCGCCCGGATCTCTCGGCGGCTGCTCGACGAGGGCGCCCGGGTGTGCTTGTTCGCCGACATTGAGAACCAGGTCTCCACCGGCGTCTACGGCCGGCTCGGCTACCGACCGGTCGACCGGACCGGCTGCTTGATCATCGACTGACCCGGTTTCGAGACGGTCGCTGTGCGACCTCCTCAACCACCGTCGGGCGGCGGGTGGGCTGTGTGGGTTTCGAGACGGTCGCTGTGCGACCTCCTCAACCACCGTCGGTCCGGGCGGGTCCGGCTTCCTCAACCACCGTCGGTCCGGGCGGGTCCGGCTTCCACACGTCAGTCCAGAGGGTCCAGCACGCCGTACTTGCCCAGCCTGGCCGAGAGCAGCGAGACCTGCTCGCGGGCGTCGCCGAGCCAGTGGCTCAGGGCGGTCAGCCGGGAGGTGAAGTGACCGATCGAGTACTCGTCGGTGACCCCGATCCCGCCGTGTAGCTGGATCGCCTCCTGCCCGATCCGCCGGGCCGCGTGTACGGTCTGCAGCTTGGCTCTCGCCGCCGCATCGGACAGCGCCTCCACGTCGCCCTCGGCAGCCACCAGGGTCGCCCAGGTGACGATACTTCGGGTGAGCTCAAGGTCGGTATACATGTCGGCTGCCCGGAAGGTCAGGGCCTGGAACCGGTTCAGGGTGACGCCGAACTGCTGCCGGGTGGTCAGATACGACGTGGTCAGCTTCAACGCCGAATCCATTGCGCCGAGGGCCTCGTGGCACGCGGCGATCCGGGCCCGGGCGAGGACCGGGACCAGGGCATCACGGACGTCACCGCCGGCACCGAGGGGTGTGGCTGCGGACCTGTCGAACTCCAGTCGCGCGGCCCGACCGCCGTCGTGGGTCCGGTACGCGGTCGCGTCAGCGGGGCGATCGACGAGGAACACCTCGCCATCGACTTCCCAGACGATGGTGTCGGCCCGGGCGCCCTGGACCACCGGCTCGGCCACCTCACCGGACGCGAAGGTCAGCAGGCGCTCGCCCGACGAGAGCGCCCCGAGCAGGTCGCTGCGCTGCTCGTCGGTGCCGAGGGCCGCGACCACGCCGCCGGCCAACACGACCGAGGCGACATAGGGCTCGGGCGCGAGCACCCTGCCGATCTCCTCGGCGACCAGCGCCACCTCGATCGGTCCGGCTCCCATCCCGCCGTCGCCCTCAGCGAAAGGCAGCCCGAGCAGTCCCATCTCGGCCAGCCGGCCCCACAGCGCCTCGTCGTACCCGGGGTCGCTTGCGGTGACCTGGCGCCGGTGCTCGGAGTTGGTCGTCTGGTCGTAGCCCTTGAGCAGTCCGCGTACGGCGTCGCGCAGCGCGACCTGCTCGTCATCAAGTTCGAAGTCCATCTTTGCCCCTCACAGTCCCAGGATCGTTCCGGCGATGATCTGACGTTGGATCTCGTTCGATCCGCCGTAGATCGACGCCTTGCGAAAGTTCAAGTACGTCGGCACTGCGAGCGCGGCCCACTCCGGCACCGTCTCGGAACCCGAGGCGAGTGAGAGCGGTCCGGCGAGGTCGACCATCAGTTCGGTGACCTCCTGCTGGAGCTCGCTGCCCTTCAGCTTGAGCACGGAGGAGGCCGGGTGTGGCTTCCCGTCCGTAGAGTTCGCGACCACCCGGAGTGCGGTCAGCTCGAGGGCGAGCAGTTCGTTCTCGAGCTCGACGAAGCGCGCCGCGAGCAACGGGTCGGCGAGCGCCCCGAGTTGGGTGGCGTGCTCCTTTGCGCTGGCTAGCGCGCGTTTGGTGGCGCCGACCGGTGCCACTCCCACCCGCTCGTTGCCGAGCAGGAACTTGGCCTGGGTCCAGCCCTGGTTGACCTCGCCGACTAGGTTCTCGCTGGGCACCCGGACGTTGTCGAAGAAGACCTCGTTAACCTCGAAGCAGCCATCGATCAGTTTGATCGGTCGCAAGGTCACGCCCGGGCTGTCCATCGGGAACAGCAACATCGAGATGCCCGCCTGCTTCTTCACCTCGGGGTCGGTGCGGCACAGGCAGAAGATCCAGTCGGCGTGCTGGCCCAACGTCGTCCAGGTCTTCTGACCGTTGACGATCCAGTCGTCGCCATCACGCTCGGCCCGGGTGGTCAGGGAGGCCAGGTCGGAGCCGGCGTTCGGCTCGGAGAAGCCCTGAGCCCACCAGATGTCCAGGTTCGCGGTGGCGGGCAAGAATCGCTCCTTCATCTCCTGGGATCCGAATTGTGCGATCACCGGGCCGATCATTCCGGCGTTGAAGGCGAGCGGCAGCGGGACGCAGGCGAGCTGCATCTCCTCGTGCCACAGGTGCTTCTGCAACGGCGTCCACTCCTTGCCGCCCCACTCGACCGGCCAGTTCGGAACCGCGATACCGGCCGCGTTCATGGCTCGCATCGAGCGGACGAAGTGGTCCTTGTCGAGATGTCGCCCGGCACGGACGTGGTCGCGGATGTCTTCGGGGATCTCGGTGGTGAAGAAGGTACGCATCTCCTCGCGGAAAGCGGCCTCCTCCTCAGTGAGTCGCAGCCTCATGGGGCGAGGCTAGCGCGTGGGTTTTCGACGCGCCCATTGTTCGCGCCCGCTAGCTCGCTCGAGCAAGTCTCGATCAACCTCGCCGCCGCTGGGCGCGTGATCACCAGACCAGGACAGGCTTGACGACCTTCCCGGCCAGCACATCGGCGACTGCGGTGTTGATCTCACTGAACGGGTAGGTCGCGATCAGGTGGTCGACGTCGAACTCGCCGGCCTCGTTCAGCGCGATCAGGCGCGGGACCATCTCTTGGGGGTCGGAGTCGCCCTCGATGGAGGCCTTGATGACCTTGCCAGTCTGCAGCAGGTCGATCGCATCGATTGCGTACTCCTCGGCGCCCAGGCCCAGCGCCACCAGGGTGCCGCGCACGCGCAGCGACTGTTGGGCCTGCTTGACGACCTCGGAGATCGCGGTGGTGTCGATCGCGTACGACGCGCCGCCACCGGTCAGCTCCTTCACCTTCTCGACCACCGACTCCTCGGCGGTCGGGTCGACGCCGATCGCGCCGTACCGGGCGGCCGCCTCGCGGCGACTCTCCTGCGGGTCGACGGCGACGATCGTGCTGACCTTCAGGTGCTGGGCGGCGGCCAGGGCGGCGAGGCCGACTGCGCCGACGCCGTAGACGACCAGGCTGTCGGTCGGCTCGGGCTTGAGCACGTTGAGCACGGTGCCGGCGCCGGTCTGGAAACCGCACCCGTACGGCGCGACCTTCGTCAGGTCGACGGACTTGTCGACGACCACGACGTTGTCGGCGTACGCGATCGCATGGGCGGACAGGCTGGACTGGCCGAAGAAGTTGCTGAAGATCGGGGCGCCTTCTCGGGTGTAGGTCGTGGACCCGTCCATCCGCATGCCCATGTAATTGATGATCAGCGAGGAGTCGCAGTACCCCACCAAACCGTTGGTGCAGTTCTCGCAGGCACGGCAGGACCGGAAGCTGAGCACGACGTGGTCGCCAACCTCGATGCCGGCGACGTCCTCACCGACGGCCTCGACGACACCGGCACCCTCGTGACCGAAGACGTTGGGGAACATCTCCTCGGGTAAGAAGCCCTTGAGGTGGATGTCGGTGTGGCACAGACCGGTCGCCACGATGCGCACCAGTACTTCGTCGGCCCGCGGGCCCTCCAGGTCGACCTCTTCGAGGGAGAAGTCGCCGCCCTGGGAGTTCACGACCGCCACGGTGGTCTTCATGCTTGCTCACGCTCCAGCCAGAAGTAGTAGTGGTCGGCTGTTCCGAAGGCCGCTTCGAGTTTGCCGTTCATGATGCCCATCACGGAGGTCTCGTCGACCCGCTTGAAGTGGTCGAAGACGGCCATCGCGTCATAGACCATCGTCGCGGTGACCTCGCCCCGGAAGCCGACCGCCCACAGTGAGGAGTAACCGCCACCGGCGTAGGTGGTGTCGGAGTACAACTCGCCGTTGTCTCCGCGGCAGATCAGCGGGTGCCCGTCGAGGAGCGAGTCGAACCGTTTGCCGTGCCAGCCGATCTTGGTCAGCAGGACTCCGGCCGGGTGGCCGGTGGAGAAGTCGCCGCCACGCCACGCGCCGAGCATCTCCTCGACCTCGAGCACCGCCAGGTCGGACCAGAGGGCGTCCAGGTCGGCAGGGGACGGGCATGGGTCCGCCACCAGGGCGTCGAAACGGTCGCGGAGACTCACCGGGCCACCATAGTGGAACGTGTTCTAGGTTTCGAGACAGTTGCTGCGCAACTTCCTCAACCACCGTCGAACCCAGGTGCTACGCAACTTCCGCAACCACCGTCGAACCCAGGTGCTGCGCACCTTCCTCAACCACCGTCGGAGGGTCGGTCGGACGACGGTGGTTGAGGAGGGCGCTCTGGCGCCCGTCTCGAAACCCGCCACTACGATGAACAACGATGTCTGACTACGCCTCCGAAGCCCGCCCTGCCCAGACCTATGCCGAGGTCGAGGACGCTCTGCTGTCCCGGTGGCCCGAGACGCGCCTCGAGCCGACGCTGGACCGGATCCAAGCCTTCACCGAACTGCTCGGGGAACCGCAGCGGTCCTACCCGGTCGTGCACCTGACCGGGACCAACGGCAAGACCTCGACCGCGCGGATGATCGAGACGCTGATCAGGGGGCTGGGGCTGCGTACCGGCCGGTTCACGAGCCCGCACCTGGAGACGATGAAGGAGCGGATCGTCATCGACGGCGAGCCCCTCTCCGACGAAGCCTTCGTGACCGCGTTCAACGACGTCGCGCCGTACACGCACTTGGTCGATGCCGACCACGACCACCCGCTCTCGTTCTTCGAGACCGTGGTTGCGATGGCCTTCGCCGCGTTCGCGGACGCTCCGGTCGATGCCGCGGTCATCGAGGTCGGTATGGGCGGGTCCTGGGATGCCACCAACGTGGCCGACGCCCAGGTCGCCGTGTTGACTCCGGTCTCGATCGACCACGCCCAGTACCTTGGCACGACGGTTGCCCAGATCGCCCGCGAAAAGGTCGGGATCATCAAGCCCGGCTCGACCGTGATTAGCGCGGTCCAGGAGCCGGACGTCGCGGCGCAGATCGTCGAGCGCGCCGCCGAGGTCGGCGCCGTGGTCGCCAGCGAGGGGCTCGAGTTCGGCGTGCAAACCCGGGTGCCGGCCGTCGGCGGTCAGATGCTTGCGCTCCAGGGTCTGCGCGGCAGCTACGAGGAGATCTTCCTACCGCTGTACGGCGCCCACCAGGCACAGAACGCTGCGCTGGCCCTGGCCGCGGTCGAGGCGTTCGTCGGCGGCGACGAGCCGCTCAGCATCGACGTGGTCCGGGACGCGTTCGCGGAGGTCACCTCGCCCGGCCGCCTGGAGATTGTCCGGCGTTCCCCGACGATCGTCCTGGACGCCGCTCACAACCCGCACGGCGCGAAGGCCCTGGTCGAGGCGCTCGACGACTCGTTCACCTTCAGTCCGCTGATCGGCGTGGTCGGTGTGATGGCCGACAAGGACTACGAGGGCCTGCTCTCGGTCCTCGAGCCCGCGCTGGCGCACATCGTGTGCACCCAGAACTCCACACAGCGCTCGATGTCGGCGCACGATCTCGCCGAGGTCGCCCGTGGCATCTTCGGCTCCGACCGGGTCAGCGAGCAGCCGTCGCTCACGTCGGCCATCGACGAGGCCGCCACCCTGGCTGAAGTCGGCGGGATCTTCGGCGAGGCCATCGGGTCCGGCGGCGTCCTGGTCACCGGTTCGGTGATCACCGTCGGCGAGGCCCGTGCCCTGATCAAGCCGCGGGAGGACCGATGATGCAGCGCCGACTGTGCTCGGCGATCCTGTCGCTGCAGGCCGTCGTTCTCGGGCTTAGCACGATCGCCCTGGTCCAGAGCGAGGACCTCAGCAACGCCGCCGCGCTGTCGATCGGGCTCGGGTTGAGCCTTGCCTGCATCCTGGTCTCCGGGATGCTGCGCAAGCAGTGGGCCTACTACGTCGGTTGGGCGATCCAGGTCGCCTCGCTCGCGCTGGGAATCATCACCCCGGTGATGATCGTGCTGGGGACGATCTTCGGGGTGCTGTGGTTCACCGCGGTCAGACTCGGCGCCACGATCGACCGGGACAAGGCGGCCGCTGCGGACGTCGAGGCCGATCGCTAGGGTCTGTGCCATGACGCAGCGAACCCTGGTCCTCCTCAAGCCCGACACCGTGCGACGCGGACTCGTCGGCGAGGTCCTCGCGCGCTTCGAGGCCAAGGGACTCGCCATCGTCGCGCTGGAGCAGCGTCGGATCGACGCGGAGCTCGCGGACCAGCACTACGCCGAGCACGTCGAGCGCGACTTCTACCCGCCGCTGCGCGACTTTGTGACCAGCGGGCCCCTGGTCGCTCTGGTCCTTGAGGGCGACGAGGCGATCGAGGTGGTGCGCGCGATCAACGGCGCCACCGACGGCCGGAAGGCCGCCCCGGGGACGATCCGCGGTGATCTGTCGCTGTCGAACCGCGAGAACCTGGTGCACGGCTCGGACTCACCCGAGTCGGCCGCCCGGGAGATCGCGATCTGGTTTCCCGGCCTGAGCTAGGCCGCATCGGGGTTCGAACCTCCGCAGCCGCCCGAAATCGGACGGTTCCTCGGCCGCGTGTCTCCCAGCCTTCGCCTCCGACCGAACCTAGGGTCGTTACTGGTGTGACGCGTGGTTCCCGTGATGCGTACGGGGCCCGGGCGTCGTGCTCACTTCCCCACGATGTACCTGCGAGGACGGATGGCGAACAACCTGATCGGCCGCGACCTGGCCGTGGACCTCGGGACCGCGAACACGCTGGTTTACGTCCGCGGCAAGGGAGTCATGCTCGACGAGCCCTCCGTCGTGGCGATGCACACCCATACCCGGGAGATCCTCGCCGTCGGCACCGAGGCCAAGCGGATGATCGGACGCACCCCGCAAGGCATCACCGCGATCCGCCCGCTTCGCGACGGCGTGATCGCCGACTTCGACGCCACCGAGCAGATGCTGCGCCACTTCATCGCCCAGGTGCACCGCCGCCGCTACTTCACCAAGCCACGTCTCGTCATCTGCGTCCCGAGCGGGGTCACCCCGGTTGAACAGCGTGCGGTCAAGGAGGCCGGCTACTCCGCCGGCGCCCGAAGGGTCTACATCATTGAGGAACCGATGGCTGCCGCGATCGGGGCTGGGCTGCCGGTGCACGAAGCGACCGGGAACATGGTCGTCGACATCGGCGGCGGAACCACCGAGGTCGCTGTCATCTCCCTCGGCGGACTGGTGACCACCCTCTCGGTCCGGACCGCCGGCGACGAGCTCGACCAGGCGATCATCTCGTACCTGAAGAAGGAGCACGCCCTGCTACTGGGCGAGGGCACCGCCGAGGAGATCAAGATGAGCCTCGGCTCGGCGTTCCCGATGGCGACCGAGCTGGTCGGTGAGATCCGCGGACGCGACATGGTCTCCGGCCTGCCGCGCACGGTGACGATGTCCAGCGTCGAGATCCGCAGAGCGATCGAGGAGCAGCTGCACACGATCGTCGACGCGGTGCGCACGACCCTGGACCAGACCCCGCCCGAGTTGGCCGGCGACATCATGGACCGCGGCATCGTGTTGACCGGGGGCGGCGCGCTGCTCCGCGGTCTCGACGAGCGGCTGCGGCACGAGACCGGAATGCCGGTGCACGTCGCTGCGGACCCGTTGAGTGCGGTTGCCCTCGGCTCCGGCAAGTGCGTCGAGGAGTTCGAGGCGTTGCAACAGGTCCTCGTCGCCGAGCACGCACGTCGGGGAGCCTGATGGCCCGCCGCGGCTTCAGAGGTGACCGTCCCGACAGCTCGCGACGGCTCCTCGGCCTCCTCGTGCTCGGCTGCCTCACCGTGATCACGCTGGACGCCCGGACCGACTCGCCGCTCGACCCGGTGCGCTCGGCCGTCGGTGCGGTCGTGGGCCCGATCGAGACCGTCACCGCAGGTGCCACCCGGCCGTTCGCCGAGGCCGGCGGTTTCTTCCGGACCAACGAGTCCCTGCGCAGCGACATCGCCACGCTCTCGGCGGAGAACTCCCGCCTACGCGGCCAGGTCTCGACCGAGCCGCTGGACCGCCAGCGCCTGGCCGCACTGGACGGGCTCGCCCGGACCGCTGCCGAGACCGGGTACTCGCTGGTCGCCGCCCGGGTGATCGCGCTCGGACCGGTGCAGTCGTTCTCGCGCACCGTCACCATCGACGCCGGCAGCTCCTCAGGACTGGCCAAGGACATGACCGTCCTGAACAACGACGGCCTGGTCGGCCGGGTGGTCCAGGTGACCCGGACGACCGCGACCGTGCTGCTGATTGTGGACACCGAGTCGGTCGTCGGCGGCCGGCTGGGGACCAACGCCGAGATCGGATTCCTCCGTGGTCGTGGATCGGTCGCCGACTCCGGCCGCCTCGACCTAGAGCTCGTAGACAATGCGGTGACGCCCTCGCGCGACGACGTCGTGGTCACCTGGGGCTCAAAGAACGGCGTCCCCTACGTCGCCGGCATCCCGATCGGCTGGGTCGAGTCGGTGGTCTCCTCACCCCGGCAGAGCTCCCGGCTCGCCGTGATCCGCCCCTTTGTCGACTTCAGCGCGCTCGACGTGGTCGGAGTCGTCGTGCCCGAGGGGACGTCGGGTGACCGCTCCGTAATCACGGAGGGCAGCGCCCGATGAACGGCTTGAAGAGCGCCGCCCTGGTAGCGGTCGTGTGCTTCGCCATCGTCGCCCAGTCGGTGGTGTTCCGCTTCGTCAGTGTCGACGGCGTCGTGCCGAACCTCGCCCTGGTCGTGGTCGTCGCTGCGGCGATCGCCCGCGGCCCCGAATTCGCCGCGGTCCTCGGCCTCGGTGCCGGTCTGCTGCTCGATCTCGCGCCGCCGGCCGACCACATCGCCGGCCGCTGGGCGCTGGCATTGGTGCTGGTCGGCTACCTGGCCGGACGGGTCCGCCAAGACGCCCGCTCCTCGCCGCTGACCGCGGTGCTCCTCGTCGGCGCCGCCTCGTTCATCGGCACCTCGCTCTACGCGTTCTCCGGCTTCGTCCTGGACGACGGCGTGCTCCCGGTCGGCGAGACGCTGCGGGTCATCGGGATCAGCGTCCTGTGGGACCTGGTGCTGGCGCCGTTCCTGATCCCGGTCCTGCTGTGGATGGTCGACCGCACCGGTACGCCGGGACTCGTCCGCCCGCGGCCGGCGTACTGAGCGGGTGCAGTGATGGCGGCCTACCTGATCCGACCCGACCGCACCCAGAGCCGGCTGCGGCTCTTCGTGATGCAGGTGCTGATGCTCTCGCTGTTCGTCACCCTGTTCGGGCGCCTCTGGTTCCTCCAGGTGTCCACGGGGGAGGAGTATCAGGCGAAAGCCGCCGAGCAGTCATTGCGCGAGGTCGTGGTCCAGCCGCCGCGCGGCCTGATCGTCGACGCCATGGGCCGCCCGCTGGTCACCAACCGGACCAGCTGGGCGATCAGCGTGGACCGCACGGTGCTCGGCAAGCTGGATGACGACTTCCGCGAGGGGCTGCTGCGCAAGCTTGCCCGGACGATCCGCGAGCCCTACGACGAGGTGGTCGCCAGGACTCTGCTGTGCGGCACCGAGGGCGCCCAGCGGGAGACCTGCTGGAACGGGTCGCCATTTCAGCCGATCCCGGTGGCCGAGGACGTTCCGCAGGCGACGGCGGTGGAGATCTCCGAGCAGGGCGAGGAGTATCCGGGCGTGCTCGCGCAAGCTGCGAGTGTGCGTTCCTACCCGGCCCCGTTCAACATCAACGCCGCCGGCGTCCTGGGCTACCTGAGCCCGGTCACGGGCGAGGAGCTGACCGAGGCCGAGCGCACCGAGGACCTCAGCCTGAACGGTGCCTCGCTGGTCGGCCGGGCGGGCCTGGAGAAGTCCTACGACCCGTGGCTACGCGGCGTCCCCGGGGTCACCAAAGTGGCGGTGGACTCGATGGGCCGGGTGCTCGGCGAAGGCGGTGACGTTGCTGCGAAACCGGGCGACACCCTGGTGACCTCGATCGACGCGAAGGTGCAGAGCGTCGTGGAGAAGCAGCTGCACCAGTCCATCGTCACGGCACGGAAGACCTACGACCCGGTCACCAGCAAGAACTACGTGGCCGACAGCGGCGCCGTGGTGGTGATGGACGCCCGTAACGGCAGCGTCGTCGCGATGGCCAGCCAGCCGACGTACGACCCGAGCGTCTGGGTCGGCGGCATCACCGCTAAGCAGCTGAAGGCGTTGTACTCCAAGGCCAACGGTTCGCCACTGGTCTCCCGGGCCACCCAGGGGCAGTTCGCTCCCGGCTCGACCTGGAAGCCGCTGATGGCGGTCGCCGCGTTGAACAACGGCTACTCCCCTGACACCAGGCTGGACTGCTCCAGCGGTCTGCAGGTCGGCAACCGGTGGTTCAAGAACTACGAGTCCGCCTCGTACGGCACGATCGACTTCGCCCGCGCTCTCCAGATCTCCTGCGACACGTTCTTCTACCGGGTCGGTCTGGGCTACTGGAACAAGTACGGCTCGGACTCCAGCAACGTGAAAGCCAAGGACCCGCTGGTGACCGGAGCGAAGAACTTCGGCTTCGGGTCCAGGACCGGGCTGGACATCCCGGGGGAGACCTCGGGCCGGATCGCGGACCGGAAGTGGAAGCTCTCCTACTGGAACGCGATGAAGGGCACCTACTGCAAGATCGACCGTCGCAACACGACCGGCAAGCGGGACTTCCTGCACATCTACGCCCACGAGTTCTGTGTGGAGGGCAACAAGTATCGGGCCAGCGACGCGGTGAACTACTCGATCGGACAGGGCGACACCATCGTCACGCCGATTCAGCTGGCCCGCGCCTACGCCGCCCTGTCCAACGGCGGCAAGCTCTACGCACCGAGGATCGCGAAGGCGATCGTCGACGCCGACGGTGACCTGGTGAAGCGGATCAAGCCGGTAGTCCAGGGCACGGTGAAGTCGAAGAAGTCCGCCCTGAAGTACGTCGACCAGGCGCTCCTCGGCACGGCGAAGACCGGAACGCTGGCCTGGAAGTTCGGCGGGTTCCCGCTGGACAAGGTCAAGGTCCGCGGCAAGACCGGCTCGGCCGAGGTCTACGGCAAGCAGAGCACCTCCTGGGTCGCGACCTACACCGAGGACTACGTCGTGGTGATGATGGTGACCCAGGCAGGTACGGGCTCAGGCACCTCAGGTCCGGCGGTGCGCTCGATCTGGGAGGCCCTCTACGGGATCGACGGCGAGGAAGTCCGCCCGCAGAGCGCCGCGATCCCCGGGACGACGCCGCCGCGCAAGCTCCCCGTCTTCGCCCCCGACGGCGAGATCATGCCCCCCGACCGAGGTGCCCGATGACGCTGCTCGCCACCCCCGTCCGCCCCGTTGCTCGCCCCGGCGACCGACCGACGGCGACGGCCGGCCGGCCGCGCACCGACCGGCCGCGCATCGACTGGATCCTGATCGCCGTCACCGGCGCGATCCTGGTGATCGGCACCCTGCTCGTCTGGTCCTCGACTTCGGACAACGACGCCCTCACCGAGGGGCACCCCGCGGCGTACCTGCGCAAGCAGCTGGTCAACGTGGTGATCGGTCTCGGTCTCGCCGCTGCTGTGGTGGTCACCGACCGCCGCTGGGTCCGGATCCTGGCACCCCTGGTCTACGTCGGGTCGGTTCTCGGTTTGCTGCTGGTGCTGGTGATGGGCTCGACGATCAACGGGTCCCGCTCCTGGCTGCTGATCGGCGGCCTGTCGATCCAACCTGCAGAGTTCGCCAAGCTGGCGGTCGTCGTCGGGATGGCGCTGCTGGTCGCCGAGCGGACCGAGAGTTCGCGCCGGCGTACGGTCGGCACCCTCGAGGTCGTGCTGATGCTGGTGCTCGCCGCGGTTCCCGCGGCCTTGATCCTGCTCCAGCCGGACCTCGGCACGATGCTGGTGCTGACGGCGACGATCTTCGGCGTACTGGCCGCGGCCGGGACGCCGAGACGGTGGCTGGTCGGACTCCTGGTCGCAGGTCTGCTCGGGGCAGTCGTGATCGTCACCGCCGGACTTCTCAAGGCGTACCAGATCAACCGGTTCATGGCGTTCACGAACCCGGACCTGGACCCGCGCGGAGCCGGGTACAACACCACCCAGGCGCGGATCGCGATCGGCAACGGCGGCCTGTTCGGCCAAGGTCTCTTCGACGGCTCCCAGACCAGGTCCGGGTTCGTGCCTGAGCAGCACACCGACTTCGTCTTCACCGTCGCCGGCGAGGAGCTCGGCCTGGTCGGTGCCGGGGTCCTGATCCTGCTCTTCGCCGTCCTGCTCTCCCGGGCGCTGAGGATTGCGCTGCGCGCCGACGACCTGTTCGGGCGGGTCGCCGCGGCCGGGGTCGCCTGCTGGTTCGGCTTCCAGACCTTCCAGAACATCGGAATGTGCCTCGGGATCATGCCGGTCACCGGCGTGCCGTTGCCGCTGGTCTCCTACGGCGGCTCGTCGATGTTCGCCTCGCTGATGGCGATCGGCCTGCTGCTCAACATCGAGATGCGGTCGACGGCGCGGGTCCGCATCCGGCACTGACGGGCGCCCGTTCGGGCTCTGACCGGGCGTCACCTGGAGGCGGCCGACCCGCGTAGTGTGGGGACCGCTTCCTTCCCTCCGAGAGGTCCGTCGTGCCCGTCATCAGCGCAGCTGCCGCCCCCGAGTCGGTTTTCAGCCGGCTCGAACCGCACCTGCCGACCGTGCAGAAGCCGATCCAGTACGTCGGCGGTGAGCTGAACTCGGTCAGCAAGGAGTGGGGCGAGGACGACCGGATGGTGCGCTGGGCCCTGATGTACCCGGACGCCTACGAGGTCGGCCTGCCCAACCAGGGCGTCCAGATCCTCTACGAGGTCCTCAACGAGGCCGAGGACACCCTCGCCGAGCGCAGTTATGCGGTCTGGCCCGACATGGAAGCGATCCTGCGTCGCGAGGACATCCCCCAGTTCACCGTGGACAGCCACCGTCCCGTCGGCGCCTTCGATGTCTTCGGACTCTCGTTCTCCACCGAGCTCGGCTACACCAACATGCTCACCGCGCTGGACCTGGCTGGCATCCCGTTGCACGCGGCCGACCGCCTTGACGCGCACCCGGTGGTCCTGGCCGGCGGTCACTCGGCGTTCAACCCAGAGCCGGTCGCGGACTTCATTGACGCCGCTGTCCTCGGTGACGGTGAAGAGGTCGTGCTGAAGATCAGCGCGGTCGTGCGGGAGTGGAAGGCCGAGGGCCGTCCCAGCGGCCAGATGTCCAGTGCCCGCGACGAGCTTCTCCGGCGCCTGGCCGTCAGCGGCGGCGTCTATGTCCCGAAGTTCTACGACGTCTCTTACTCCGCCGACGGCGCGTTGGCCTCGGTGGTCCCCAACCTCCCCGGCGTACCGGCACGGGTCAGCAAGCACACCTTGATGGACCTCGACTTGTGGCCGTATCCGCGCAACCCGCTGGTGCCGCTCGCCGAGACCGTGCACGAGCGCTTCTCGGTTGAGATCTTCCGTGGCTGCACGCGGGGCTGCCGGTTCTGCCAGGCCGGGATGATTACCCGCCCGGTCCGGGAGCGGTCGATCACCACCATCGGCGAGATGGTCGAGAACGGCATCCGAAAGACCGGCTTCGACGAGGTCGGGCTGCTCTCGCTCTCCAGCGCCGACCACACCGAGATCGGTGAGGTCGCCAAGGACCTCGCCGACCGGTACGACGGCACCAACGTCTCGCTCTCGCTGCCGAGCACCCGGGTCGATGCCTTCAACATCACCCTGGCCAACGAGTTCTCTCGCAACGGACGTCGTTCCGGCCTGACCTTCGCGCCCGAGGGCGGCTCGGAGCGGATGCGCAAGGTGATCAACAAGATGGTCACCGAGGAGGACCTGATCTCCACGGTCGCCGCGGCGTATTCGCACGGCTGGCGCCAGGTGAAGCTCTACTTCATGGTCGGGCTGCCGACCGAGACCGACGAGGATGTCCTCCAGATCGCCGACCTCGCGCGCAAGGTGATCGCCAAGGGCCGGGAGGTCTCCGGGCACAACGACATCCGCTGCACGGTGTCGATCGGAGGCTTCGTCCCGAAGCCGCACACCCCGTTCCAGTGGGCGGCGCACCTCGACCACGAGACCACCGACTCGCGGCTGTACAAGCTCCGGGAGGCCATTCGCAGCGACAAGAAGTTCGCGCGGGCGATCGGGGTCCGGTACCACGACGGCAAGCCCGGCATCGTCGAGGGACTGCTGTCTCGCGGCGACCGACGCGTCGGCAAGGTCATTGAGGCAGCCTGGCGCGACGGTGGCCGCTTTGATGGCTGGAGCGAGCACTTCTCCTACGACCGCTGGATGACCGCTGCCGGAAGCGGCCTGGCCGGAACCGGTGTCGACGTCGACTGGTTCACCACCCGCGAACGCACCTACGCCGAGGTGCTGCCCTGGGACCACCTGGACTCCGGCCTGGACAAGGACTGGCTCTGGGAGGACTGGGAGGACGCCCTGGACCCTGACTCCGTCGACGTCGAGGACTGCCGTTGGACCCCCTGCTACGACTGTGGCGTCTGCCCGGAGATGGGCACTGACATCCAGATCGGCCCGACCGGCCAGCGGTTGCTGCCGCTCAGCGTCCTCTGACCCGGCGGCCCTCCGGCGGTCCCAGATCAGCAGGCTTTGTCCTCCACGACGTCCAGGATTAGCGGAGTGCCGTGCGAGACGAGCTGGGCCTGTGACTGCGGGGTCGCCCAGACCTTCTGCAGTGCGGTGCGGAAGCGGGCGGCGTCCTCGGCGTGGTCGAACTCCAGGTCGAGGGTGATCCTGTTCGGGTCCTCGACGCTCCGGGCCAGGCGGTAGGAGCGGACGTTCTGCTCGGCGCGGAACCGGTCGAACTTGTCGAAGACCTCTTTCCAGGCGTCGAAGTCGTGAACCTGGTTCTCGATGTGCAAAGTAGTCATAGCGACCTCCTGGGTTGGGGTTTCCAGACTGCGTCAGACCGACCGGTCGGTCGTATCCCAGATCCTGGGGATATCCCTAGGGTGGCCTGGTGGACTGGTTGAGGAGGGTCGAGCACGTCTGCCGGCGCGACCTCGCGGACCGGGAGCTGCGCGATCGGTTGTTGGGCCTGGTCCAGGAGCAGATCGCCTTCGACGGTCATGTCTTCGCGCTCACCGATCCGGTGACCCGGGTCTCGACGTCGCCGCATGCCCACCTCCCCGGTCTGGAGTGGTCCCGGCTGCCCGAGTTGGTGCGATGGCGCTACCTGACCACAGCCACCCGGGTCGACCGGATCGCGGGAGGGCCGGCGGTCTCGATGCTCGGCACCGGCGGCGGCGAAGCCTCGCCGGCGTGGCTGCACGTCCTGTCCGGACTCGGGGTCGCCGACAGCGCCGTGGTCGCGTTCGCTGACCGGTACGGCGTCTGGGGCTACTTGGAGCTGACCCGTGGTTCGGCGTTCACCAGCACCGAGCTCGACCTGCTCAGTGAGCTCCCGGTCCTGGTCGCCCCGGCCCTGCGTGCCGCCGTCGCCCGGACGTTCCTCGACCCGGCCGACCAGCTGCTCCCGATTGGCCCGGCAGTGATCGTGCTGGGGTCCGACCTGACGGTCCGGTCCCAGACCGAGGCCGCAGCAGCCGCGCTGCTGCAGCTGCTGCCCCCAGACGAGCCGATGGCACCGATCCCGGCCGCGGCGTACAACATCGGCGCTGCCCTGGTGGCCGACGAGGCCGGTATCGGAATAGGCGAACCTTGGGCCCGGGTGCACCTCGGTGGCAGCCGCTGGGTCACCGTCAAGGCGTCCCGGCTCGGCGACGACATCGCCGTCTCGATCGAACCTGCTACTCCGGCCGAACGGACCGATCTCTACGGCCGTGCGTCCGGGCTCTCCGCCCGGGAGACCGAGATCCTCGACCACCTGGTCAGCGGGCGCGATTCCAAAGCGATCGCCGGGGACCTGGTGCTCTCCGAGCACACCGTGAACGATCACGTGAAGGCGGTGCTGGCCAAGACCGGCGCACGTACCCGGCAGCTCGTGGTGTCCCGCGCGCTCGGCGCCGGCTGAGGACGTCGGCGGGCCGGTGTTGGATGGAGCCGTGATCGTCCGACCCCAGATCAGCGACGACCAGCGCCGGGACCGGCTCGGCGTCCGGCACGGTCTCGCCGCACCGCTCGGGTCCGTGGAGGCCGCGACCTCGGCGATGACCTGCTGGCACTCCACCGAGCCGGCCTCGGTGCACCTGGGCGCGTTCGCCCGCACCGGCTGCTCACGCGCCGAGGTCGACCGGGCGCTGTACGTCGACCGCACGGTCGTCAAGCAGCTGGCGATGCGCCGGACCGTCTTCGCCTTCCCGCGGGACCTGTTGCCCGCGGTCTGGGGGAGCGCCGCGGCCCGGGTCGCGGTCCAGCAGTCCGCCCAGCTCGGCCGCGACGTCGTCAAGGGCGCAATCACCACCGATGGTCCCGGGTGGGTCGCCGAGCACACCGCCGCGGTGCAGGCCATGCTTGTCCGCCGCGGCCCGATGACCACGATGGAGCTGCGAGCAGCCATCCCGGGGCTGGACGCGCGGCTGACCTACGCCGAGGGCAAGGCGTACGGCGCGGAGGTCCCGATCGCGCCCCGGGTGCTGACCGCCCTCGCGGCAACCGGGGTGGTTCTGCGCGGCGAGAACGACGGCGGCTGGAAGACCTCCCGTTTGCGCTGGACCGCGGTCGAGGACTGGCTGCCCGAGCTGCCCGAGGTGCTGGGCCAGGACCAGGGTTACCTCGCCCTGATCAGCTCGTGGTTGCGCACCTTCGGTCCCGGGACCGAGAACGACATCGTCTGGTGGCTCGGTGCGACCAAGGCGGCCGTCCGGAACGCCCTGGCCGAGCTGGACGTCGTGCCGGTCGAGCTGGCATCCGGCCAGATCGGCTATCTGCTCGCCGATGACCTCGAACCGGTGGTCACGCCGGAGCCGTGGGCCTCGCTGCTGCCCGCGCTGGACTCGACCACGATGGGCTGGAAGGAGCGGTCCTTCTATCTCGGGCGGCACACTGCCGCACTCTTCGACCGGAACGGCAACGGCGGTCCGACGGCCTGGTGGTGCGGCCGGATCATCGGCGGGTGGCGGCAGGCCGACGACGGAACGGTGGTCGTCGTACCGGCCGAGCCGCTTGCGCCGGCGGCAGCGGCGGCCCTGGCCGCCGAGGCCGAGCGCCTGAGCTCCTGGCTGGACGGCGACGTGGTGCGGTCGGTCTACCAGTCACCGCTGGTCAGGGCCGCGGAGCAGCCCCGTTAGGGTTCGCCTGTGCGTGAACAGCCCGAGCAGCAAGCCCCGCCGGTCCAGCGGCTGCGGATCCGCTACGCCAAGCGCGGGCGGCTTCGCTTCACCAGCCACCGCGACTTCAGCCGGGCCTTCGAGCGGGCGATCTTCCGGGCCCGGGTCCCGATGGCGTATTCCTCCGGTTTCAACCCGCACCCCCGGATCTCCTACGCCGGTGCCAGCCCGACCGGGGCGGCAAGCGAGGCGGAGTACCTGGAGATCGGGCTCGCCGAGGTCCTCGATCCGGCTGCTGTGGCCCGGGCGCTCGACGAGTCCCTCCCTGATGGCCTCGACGTCCTCGACGTGGTCGTCAGTGCGGGGGGCTCGCTGGCTGACCGGCTCGAGGCGTCGGCCTGGGAGATCACCTTGCGCGGCGTGAGCCACGAGGCCCTCGCAGCCGGCGTGGACCAACTGCTGGCCGCCGAGCAAGTGGTCGTCGAGCGGATGACCAAGAAGGGCCTGCGCACCTTCGACGCCCGAGCCTCGATCGTGCAGCTGACGGCACACGCGGGCGACGGGTCCGCTGCTGATCAGGAATCGTGTGCGATACTGCAAGTGGTCTTACGTCACGGAACCCCGTCCGTGAGACCCGACGACGTTCTCGCCGCGCTTCGTGAGATCTCGGGGGTCAGTGCCAGTTCCGCAGCGCTCGCGCAGCGTCTGGCTCAGGGCCCCTTGGACTCAGGGACCGGCACGGTGGGGGACCCGTTGGCACCCGACCGCGACGCGGCCGGCTGAGGAGCAGGTGACAGCTCTCCTCGGCTATATGGCGGCCATGCGACCGCGGTTGGTGACCAGGGAGTTCTCTGTTCGACGTAGACACGGAGGGTGTCGTCGCCGACCGAAGGCTTTTGCTGCGCGATGTCCGACATCGCACAGCTGTGACCCGCATGGTTACACCGGCGTGAGCCGTGTACCCGTGCTCTAGGAGAGCACCATGCTCGACGCTGAGACCCCCAGTACCCCCGACGAGACCACTGCCCCGGTGACCGCGACCGGTCAGGACGCCGACGCTGCGGCGCCCGCCGCGAAGAAGGCGGCCAAGAAGGTCGCCAAGAAGGCCGTGAAGAAGGCCCCGACCAAAAAGGCGGCGGCCGCTGCCCGGGACGACCTTCCGGGCGATGGCTCGGACGACGCCTCGGGGGACTCCGCCGAGGCACCCGCCGTGCCGCCGCGCAAGCGTGCCACCAAGAAGGCTGCTGCCAAGCCGGCTGCGGACTCCGGCGACGGCGCCGGCGGTAACGACGACGCCGCCTCGGCCGGTCCGGTCGCGCCGATGGTGCTGTTCCAGGCGCCCGAGAAGCCGGCGCGCAAGCGGGCCGCGAAGAAGACTGCTGCCGCCGGGCGCGCGACCGACGAGCCCGTCACCGAATCGGTCACCGAGTCGCCCAAGGAGTCGGTCACCGACGGTGAGGACGACACCCGGGCGCCCGCGGCGAAGAAGTCGGCGAAGAAGAGCATCGCCAAGAAGTCGGCCGCCAAGAAGGCGGCAGCGAAAAAGGACGGCTCGGCGGACGACACCGGTGAAGTGGAACCCGAGGCTCCCGAAGGTGCGACCGGCCCCGAGGTCGACGCCGAGGACGGTGAGGGTGGCGAGGGCGGTCCCCGTCGCCGCCGCAGGCGCGGCGGGCGTCGTCGCCGTCGCGGTGCCGACTCCGAGGGTGACTCCGAGGAGCAGGACGACGACGCGGGCACCTCCGACGCCGATGCCAAGGACGGCGACGTCCCGACGCGCCGCACCCGGACCCGGGTCCGCCAGCCGCGCAACCCCGAGGACGAGATCACCAGCATCGGTGGGTCGACCCGGCTCGAAGCCAAGAAGCAGCGCCGTCGCGAGGGCCGCGAGGCCGGACGACGTCGTGCTCCGATCGTCAGCGAGGCGGAGTTCCTGGCTCGCCGCGAGGCCGTCGACCGGGTGATGGTGATCCGGCAGCGCAAGGACCTGACTCAGATCGCGGTGATCGAGGACAAGGTCCTCGTCGAGCACTACGTGGCTCGCGAGTCGCAGACCTCCCTGATCGGCAACATCTACCTCGGCCGGGTGCAGAACGTGCTCCCGTCGATGGAGGCCGCGTTCATCGACATCGGCAAGGGCCGCAACGCGGTCCTGTACGCCGGTGAGGTGAACTGGTCGGCGCTGGGCCACAAGGACGGTCAGGTCCGCAAGGTCGAGTCCGTGCTCAAGTCCGGCCAGACGATCCTGGTGCAGGTCACCAAGGACCCGGTCGGCCATAAGGGCGCCCGCCTGACGGGTCAGATCAGCCTGCCGGGCCGGTTCCTGGTCTACGTCCCGGACGGCAACACCTCCGGCATCTCTCGCAAGCTCCCCGACACCGAGCGCAACCGTCTCAAGACCCTCCTCAAGGAGATCGTCCCGGACACCGCCGGCGTGATCGTGCGGACCGCTGCTGAGGGCGCCTCGGAGGAGGAGCTCACCCAGGACGTCGAGCGCCTCACCACCCGCTGGGCCGAGATCGAGAAGAAGGTCGCCGCAGGCAAGTCCCCGGAGCTGCTCTACGGCGAGCCCGACCTGACCCTCAAGGTCGTCCGCGACCTGTTCACCGAGGACTTCTCCAAGCTGGTCGTCTCCGGCGACGACGCCTGGAAGCTGGTGGAGGGCTACGTCAGCGACGTGGCGCCCGACCTGAGCGAACGCCTGGAGCGCTACCCCTCGACAGACTCGGGGCAGGCAACCGGCGACACCAAGGACGTCTTCGCGGCGTACCGGATCGACGAGCAGATTTCCAAGGGCCTGGACCGTAAGGTCTGGCTGCCCTCGGGTGGTTCCCTGGTGATCGACCGGACCGAGGCGATGACCGTGGTCGACGTCAACACCGGAAAGTTCACCGGCTCTGGCGGCAACCTGGAAGAGACCGTCACCAAGAACAACCTCGAGGCCGCCGAGGAGATGGTCCGCCAGCTCCGGCTGCGCGACATCGGCGGCATCATCGTCATCGACTTCATCGACATGGTGCTCGAGTCGAACCGCGACCTGGTGTTGCGCCGCCTGGTCGAGTGCCTGGGCCGCGACCGCACCCGCCACCAGGTTGCCGAGGTCACCTCGCTCGGACTGGTGCAGATGACCCGCAAGCGGATCGGCACCGGCCTGCTGGAAGCGTTCTCCGAGGACTGCGACCACTGCAAGGGTCGCGGCGTCCTGGTCCAGGAAGAGCCGATCGAGCCCAGCACGAAGAGTGTCGGCATGGGTGGTGGCATGGGTGGTGGCATGGGTGGTGGCACGGGCGGCGATGAGTCGCGTGGCCGTCGTAGCCGCGGCGGTCGCGGTCGTAACCGTGCCGGTGAGGGTGCTGCTCCCACCGAATCCCCGGCGCCGTCTCCGATGGCGTTGGCCGGCAGCAAGCCGCACATCGAGGAGACACCTGTCGACGAGCTCGACCCGGTACCGACCGAGGTGGTCGAGGCCGTCGCGGTCGCCGAGGTCGAATCCCCAAGGACCGAGGAGACCGCGGCGCCCAAAGGAGCCGAGGACGAGCCGGCTATCGCGGATGTTCCGCAGACGCCCGAGCCGGTAGCGGCCCCGGTCGTGGTCACCAGCACCCGGCGGCGCCGTGCCGGCCGTCCTGCTGGGCCCGCGATCGCCGTCGAGGTCCCTGAGGCCCCGAAGGACGCCACCGAGGACGCCACCGGGGACGCCACCGGGGATATCGCTTCCGCTGACGCTCAGGCTGCAACGACGGGCGACGAAGCCCCCGCGACCGACCCCGAAGGCGTCGCTCCGGTGTTCCACGTGCCCGTGAAGAAGAAAGGCTCCCGCAAGCGCTGAGCCCTCGTTTTGACCCCATGGGCGCCGTACCCGTAAAGTTGACCCTCGGTGTGCTCACGTACACCCCTTCCGTGTGACCCGACTCCCCGTGCGATTCCTGGGGATGCCTGTGCCACCGGCCCCGAGATGTGAACCGACGAAGAGAGTGAGTCCGCCGTGTACGCGATCGTGCGTAGTGGCAGCAAGCAGCAGAAGGTTGCTGTTGGCGATGTCATCGAGATCGACAAGACCG
>JBKJHX010000006.1:0-8957 GCA_046598855.1 Marmoricola sp.
CCTCGTCGATCGTGGCGAACGTGGCGTCCTCGAGCCGAAGCGACGCGGCGACGACGTCGTAGTTCGCCAGCGCGTGCTCGTTGCCGGCCAGCCACTCCCGGCTGATCCGATCAGCATGGTTCACCGAGCTGCCGTCTACCTCACTCAGTGTTCGCGAGACTGCGGAGACGCCGGCCAGCAGCACCTCGGTGTCGGCTTCCCCTGGCCGCAGCACCGTCCAGCCGCGTTCCTCCAACGCCTCCTGGACCCCGCTGCCGACGACCACCTGGGCGCAGGCGGGCCGGTCGCGGGCGGCGTAGAACTGACCGACCCGCTCGATCGCCTCGACGAAGGGCACCCGGGGGTCACCGACCGGGAGCAGCGAATTCGGTCGGGCGTTAACCCCGCCGGTGTAGCGCAGCACCCAGTCGCCGATCTGCTCGGTCTCTACCGGGACGAAGAACGCGGTGGCCCGGTCCTCCACCTCGTCGGCCGAGAGCCGGCTGAACCGTGAAGGTCGTGGCGGCACCGGTTTGCCGGAGACGATGTCCGCGAGCGCGATGGTCGTCAGACTTCCGTCTTCGGACCGGATCGCGGTGCTGGTCGCGTCCCAAGACTCACAGACTCCGAGCAGATCGGTCATCGCCGGGCCGCCCGTCGGGCCGGTCTCTCCGCGCACGAATCGGCGCACCACCACGCGTTGACCGACCACGTGCGGCCCCAGGCCGTGCCGGAGTCCGTCCCGGTCCTGGGGTTTGGCCACGTGTCGAAACGCGGGACTGCCGTCGGGTCTCACGTTCGGGATACTAGGCTTTGCCCCAGTCCGCATCGGACTCGTACCTCAGGAGGATCCAGGTGACCTACGTCATCGCCCAGCCTTGTGTCGATCTGAAGGACCGTGCCTGCGTCGACGAATGCCCTGTCGACTGCATCTACGAAGGCAAGCGGATGCTCTACATCCACCCTGACGAATGTGTCGACTGCGGCGCCTGCGAGCCGGTCTGCCCGGTCGAGGCCATCTACTACGAAGACGACACCCCGCCGGAGTGGAAGGAGTACTACGACGCGAACGTGCACTTCTTCGACGACCTGGGCTCCCCGGGCGGCGCCGCGAAGACGGACTTCACCGAGAAGGACCACCCGATGATCGCGGCCCTGCCTCCGCAGGAACACGACGAGAACTGAAGGTCTCGCTGACTGTCTCCTCAGGGCTCCCGGACTTTCCGTGGGACCACCTGACGCCCTACGGCGATCAGGCGCGAGCACATCCTGACGGGATCGTCGACCTCTCGGTCGGTACCCCTGTCGACGCCACCCCCGAGGTGGTGCAACGCGCCCTGGTCGCGGCGGCCGACTCACCCGGCTACCCGACGACGATCGGTCTGCCGCAGACCCGCCAGGCCTGCATCGACTGGCTCGCCCGGCGGTTCGGGGTAGTCGGCCTGGGGTTGAACTCGGTGCTCCCGGTGATCGGCTCGAAGGAGCTGATCGCCTCGCTGCCGACCCACCTCGGTGTCGGTCCCGGCGACCTGATCGTCCAGCCCGAGCTCGCTTACCCGACGTACGAGGTGGGTTCGGCACTGGCCGGCGCGCGCATCCTCGCCACCGACTCGCTGACCGCGGTGGGCCCCGAGACGCCGAAGATCGTCTGGATCAACTCGCCGTCGAACCCGACCGGCCGGATCCTGCCACCGGAGCACCTCCGCAAGGTCGTCGCCTGGTGCCGCGAACGTGGCGTCCTGCTGATCTCCGACGAGTGCTACCTGGAGCTCTCCTGGACTCCAGATCGGCCGGTCTCGGTGCTGCACCCCGAGGTGAGCGGCGGATCGACCGAGGGCATCCTCGCGGTGCACTCGCTGTCCAAGCGCTCCAACCTTGCCGGCTACCGGTGCGCCTTCGTCGCCGGGGACCCAGCCGTGATCGGCGAACTGCTGGCGGTCCGCAAGAACCTCGGTCTGCAGATGCCCGGACCGCAACAGGTCGCGATGGTGGCCGCGCTGGACGACGATGCCCATGTCGACGAGCAGCACGCCCGGTACGCCGCGCGGCGTACGCGGTTGAAGGCGGCGCTGGAGGCGGCCGGCTTCCGGATCGACCACTCCGAGGGGTCCCTGTACCTCTGGTCGACCCGCGACGAGCCCTGCTGGGAGACGGTGGCCTGGTTCGCCGAGCGCGGCATCCTGGTCGCCCCAGGATCGTTCTACGGCACCGCTGGCGCCCAGCACGTTCGGGTGGCGCTGACCGCGACCGACGGGCGCATCGACGCCGCGGTCGCGCGGCTGCGCTGACGGCCGATCGGGCTCAGCCCAGGGAGACGGTGACCAACTCGTCGCCGGACTGGGCGTCGGTCCAGCCGCTCTCGGAGTCGCGGCCGACCTGCCAGCGGTGACCGTCGAAGGCGACCGACTGGATCTTCAGTGGTCCGGCCCAGGCCACCAGGTACTGCGCGACCGCCCAGCCGATCCGGTTGCCCGCCGCACCGCTCGCCACCGGGATGGTGACGTCCTGCCGGCCGCCGCGCTCGACGCCGAGATCGCCGAAAGCCGCGTCCAAGGACTCGGTCACCGCGTCCGCGGTACCGGTTCCGGTGGGCTCGTCGACCACGCAGGAGAACGCGCCGCTCGGGCTGTAGCCGGTCAGGGCGGAGGCCAGGGCGCGGGCGTCGGCAGCGTGGTCCTCGTAGGCCTCCGGGAACCCGGACCGTTGGACCCGCTGGGCAGCCTCGGTAATCCTGATCGACTGGTAGTCGTCGATCTTCTCCAGTGCCTCGTAGAACCTATTGATCGAGTAGTGCTCGTCGCGGATCTGTTCCGCCGAGCCCCAACCCTGGGACGGACGCTGCTGGAAGAGTCCGATCGAGTCGCGGTCGCCGTAGGACAAGTTCCGGATCTTGCTCTCCTGATAGGCGGTCGCGAGCGCGATGGAGACCGCGCGGGCGGGCAGGCCCCGCTGGATCCCGATCGCTGCGATCAGCGCGGCGTTGCGGCCCTGGTCCGGTGCCAGTGCGACCTCCTGAGCCTCCACCGTCGCGGCACATCCCTCCGGGTCGGGCAGCGGTCCGGTGCCGCGCCACACCGCCACCGCGACCCCCGCGATGACGGCGAGGACCGCGAGGAAGCCGATGAAAGTAGTCCGCAACTCAGGCCGGGTCTTCAGTTTGCGTGCAGGTCGGCGTTCAGGGTGATGCCGTCGGCCCGCCACGGGACGGCCTCGACCGTGCCGGTGACGGAGTTGCGCCGGTACAGCACGTTGGACTGCCCGGACAGGTCGATCGCCTTGATCACCTTGGGCTTGTTGCCGATGTCCATGATGGTCACCTTGGTCCCTGCGGTCACATAGCAGCCGGCCTCGACGACGCAGTCGTCCCCGAGCGAGATGCCGATCCCGGAGTTGGCGCCGAGCAGGCAGCGTCGGCCGATCGAGATCACCTGGGCTCCGCCGCCGGAGAGGGTGCCCATAATCGAGGCGCCGCCACCCACATCCGAGCCGTCGCCGACGACGACACCGGCGGAGATCCGGCCCTCGACCATCGAGATGCCGAGGGTGCCGGCGTTGAAGTTCACGAAACCCTCGTGCATCACGGTGGTGCCTTCGGCCAGGTGGGCTCCAAGACGGACCCGGTCGGCATCGGCAATACGGACACCGCTCGGGACGACGTAGTCGGTCATCCGGGGGAACTTGTCGATGCTGGTGACCTCGATCGGTCCGGAGGCACGCAGGGCCGCGCGGACATCCTCGAATCCGGTCACCGCGCACGGGCCGCGGCTGGTCCACACGACGTTGTGGAGCAGGCCGAAGACGCCGGTCAGGTTCTGGGCGTGTGGGGCGACCAGACGGTGGCTGAGCAGGTGCAGTCGGAGGTAGACGTCCGCAGCGTCGTGAGGCTCGTCGGCGAGAACGATCGCGGTCCGGACGACCTCGGTCCGGACGCGGCGGGCGTCGTCCTTGCCCTCGAGGGCGGTCAGCGATGCCAGGGGGGCCGCGTCCGCGGGGGCTTCTCCGAGGGCCGGGACGGGGTACCAGGTGTCCAGGGTCGAACCGTCATCAGCGATCGTCGCGAGACCGAAGCCCCACGCGTGGGTGGGGATGGCAGACATACGTTCAGGCTACCGGGGTGACGGTGGGTCCCCGTGGCAGGCTGCTCTCATGGGACCGATGACACCGCCGGCGACCTTCAAGGAGCTGAGCGTCGACAGCCACGCCGCTGCGGGCCAGGACCCCACCGAGCTGGCCCGGTTCTGGGCGGCCGCAGCCGGTCTGGAGCTGGTGCGGAGCAACAACTCCGGCGATCCGGGAGACCTCGTCGGCACCGAGGAGGGGATGGGTGTCGCGGTCTGCAACGTCCCTGAGCCGAAGACGGTCAAGCACCGAGTGCACGTCGATGTCAGCGCCTCCTCGGTACAGGAGCTTGTCGAGCTCGGCGCAACGGTTCAACGACAGCCGGACGCGGAGAACCGCTGGACGGTGATGGCCGACCCCGAGGGCGGCGAGTTCTGCGCCTTCGTGCGCGCTCCGGAGAAGCTCACGCCGTACCGGGTCTTCGAGGTGGTCGTCGATGCCGTCGACGCCGAGCGGGCCGCGCGCTGGTGGGCTGACGTCTTCGGGGTGGAGCCGCAGAACAATGGCAAACCCTGGTGGTGGATCGAGGGCGCGGCAGGCTTCCCCGGGGACGTGCCCTGGTGGGGGATGGTCTTCAACCCGGTGCCGGAGCCGAAGACGGTGAAGAACCGTTGGCACTGGGACCTGTACGGCGACGTGGACGCCTTCCTCGCTCGCGGCGCGACGCTGCTCTGGGAACTGCCCCGCTGGACGACACTGGCCGACCCGGAGGGGAACGAGTTCTGCGTCTTCGCACCGCGCGGCGGCAACCCGGTCCAGGCAAGGTGACGAACCTGGGCATCTCGACAGGCTCATGTCCGCGTTGCTGACAGGATGACGACATGCCCCTGGACCTGACCGCAGACGTGGTCGCGCTCACCGAGGCGCTGGTCAACATCGAGTCGGTCAGTCGCGACGAGCGCCTGATCACCGACGAGATCGAGGTCGCGCTGGCGCCGTACGAGCACCTGAGCCTGACCCGGATCGGCAACTCGCTGGTCGCCCGGACCGAGCTCGGCCGCGACGAACGCGTGGTCATCGCCGGGCACGTCGACACCGTCCCGCTCAACGACAACCTGCCCGCGCGCAACGACGGCACCCTGTTGCACGGCCTGGGCACCTGCGACATGAAGGGCGGGATCGCGGTCGCGCTGAAGCTCGCGGCCGGCGTCGCGGCCCCGATCCGCGACGTCACCTACGTGTTCTACGAGGGCGAGGAGATCGCCTCGGTCCACAACGGCCTGCGGCTGATCGCTGAGCAGCAGCCGGCGCTGGTCGAGGCGGACTTCGCCATCCTCATGGAGCCCTCGGACGCTGCCGTCGAGGCGGGCTGCCAGGGGACGCTCCGGGTCGAGGTCACCGCGCGGGGGGAGCGCGCGCACTCGGCGCGGTCTTGGCGTGGCGTCAACGCCATCCACGAGGCCAACGAGGTGCTGTCCCGGCTGGCGGACTACCAGGCGCGGCGCCCGGTCATCGACGGTCTGGAGTACCACGAGGGCCTCAACGCCGTCCTGATCAGCGGGGGCGTCGCCACCAACGTGATCCCGGACGAGTGCGTGGTCACGGTCAACTACCGGTTCGCCCCGGACCGGTCCGAGGACGAGGCGCTGGCCTACGTTACCGAGGTCTTCGCCGGCTTCGAGATCACTGTCACCGACTCCGCCCCCGGTGCCCTGCCCGGACTGGAGCGCCCGGCAGCAGCCGCTTTCGTTGCCGCGGTCGGAGGTGGGGTCAAGCCGAAGTTCGGCTGGACCGACGTCGCTCGCTTCACCGGGCTGGGTATCCCGGCCGTCAACTACGGACCGGGTGACCCGGTCCTGGCCCACAAGCAGGAGGAGAACGTGCCGATCGAGCAGATCCACCAGTGCGAGCAGACGTTGCGTACCTGGCTGGGGGCCGACCGATGAGCACCCCGGGCAGCTCCGGGCACCCCGCTGGCGATCGCCGGGTCAAGCGCAAGGGGCCGACCTTCCTGCGCGACACCCAGGTCGATCTCTCCACCACCGACCAGCGGCTGCTCGACGACCGCGGCCGCGCCGACTGGCTGCACACCGACCCGTGGCGGGTGCTCCGGATCCAGGCGGAGTTCGTCGAGGGCTTCGGTGCGCTGGCCGAGCTCGGCCCGGCGATCGCGGTCTTCGGCTCGGCGCGGACCAAGCGGGAGGACCCGTTCTACGCCAAGGGGGTCCAGATCGGGGCCGCGCTCGCCGAGGCCGGTTTCGCGGTCATCACCGGTGGTGGGCCCGGTGCGATGGAGGCAGCCAACAAGGGAGCTGCCGAGGCGGGCGGCGTCAGTGTCGGCCTCGGGATCGAGCTTCCCTTCGAAGACGGCGTCAACGACTACGTGAACATCGGCGTCAACTTCCGCTACTTCTTCGCTCGCAAGACGATGTTCGTGAAGTACTCGCAGGGGTTCGTGGTGCTACCGGGCGGGATGGGCACCTTCGACGAGCTCTTCGAGGCGCTCACCCTCGCCCAGACCCAGAAGATCACCTCGTTCCCGGTGGTGCTGGTCGGTGTCGACTACTGGTCCGGGCTGCTGGACTGGCTTCGGGGGACGGTGCTTGCCGACGGCAAGATCTCCGAGTCCGACCTCGAAGCGCTGCAGCTGACCGATGACGTAGACGAGGCGGTCGCGATCATGACCGCCAGCCGGTGAGGAGCGCACGATGATGATGTGGGTCTTCGGGGTTCTGGTCCTGCTGCTGATCGGCGGGGTCGTGGTGGTGGCGGCCGGGGCAGGCGACCCGCTCTCCCCGGCGTACGACGACCGCCGCGACGTGGTCGTCCCGACGGACCGACCGCTGACTGCTGAGGACCTGATGGCGGTTCGTTTCACCTCGGTGGTGCGCGGGTACCGAGCCAGCGAGGTTGACGAGCTGTTGTTGCGGCTGGCCCGCCAGCTCCAAGGTCAGCAGGGCGGTCGGCCGGTCGAGGATCCGCCCCAGAGTCAGGACGAAGTCGGCTAATGCTTCGAATCTCGGGAGCTGTCCGCAGCACCTCTGCGGTCCTGTGCGCGGTGGTGGCGACAACCCTGGTCTCCGGTCTGTTCGTCGGACCAGTGGCCGCAGCCGAGCCGGCGGCAGTTGGCGCGGCCACCGGCGCCGTCAACGAGATCAGGATTTTCGGCACCTCGGTCAAGGGACGGGCGCTGCGGGCCTACCGGATCGGCGACCCGGCCTCGGAGCAGAAGGTCGTCATTATCTCGACGATGCATGGCGACGAGCAGGGCACCCTGCGGATCCTGAAGACCCTGATCAACGGCCGGGTGGTCACCGGAGCCGACATCTGGCTGGTGCCGTACCTTAACCGCGACGGGCTGGCTCGCGGCACCCGCAAGAACGCCCGCGGCGTCGACCTCAACCGCAACTTCCCGGTCAGCTGGCAGCGTCAGACCGGTAAGTACAACTCCGGTCCCAGGCCGGCCTCCGAGCCGGAGACCCGGGCACTGATGCGGTTCCTGACCAACGTCTCACCCGATCAGGTGATCAGCCTGCACCAGCCGTTGCGCGGGGTGGACACCTCCTACGGCAAGGCGCGGTCCTTGGCGTTGAAGCTGGTGCAGGGGCTGCGGCTGCCGGCGAAGGTCTTCAACTGCAACGGTGGCTGCCACGGCACGATGACGCAGTGGTTCAACCGCCGGTTCCCCGGGGCCGCGCTGACCGTCGAGTACGGGTACCGGGTGTCGGCCGAGCAGGTCTACCGGACCGGCCCCACCGGGCTGCTCAGCGCCGTCGGAGCCTCGAGGTAGGGCTTCTCAGCGACCCTCGCTGTGCCGTCGACTTCTCAGCGACCTTCGAAGGTCGGCTTCTCCTTGGCCAGGAACGCGTCGACTGCGCGACGGTGGTCGGCACTCGCGCCGGTCAGGGTCATCTTGGACCCCTCGAAGGCGAGTGACTCGGTGAAGTCGTGGGTGGCCGAGAAGTTCACCGACTGCCGGATCGAGGCGTAGGAGAGGGTGGGGCCGGCCGCGAGCTTTGCGGCGAGCTTCGTCACCTCGGCCGTCAGGTCCTCGTCCGGGACCACCCGCGTCGCCAGGCCGAGGTCAAGTGCATCGGCGGCCGGGATGGTGCTGGGAAAGTAGAGCAGCTCGATCGCCTTGGCCTGGCCGACGAGCCGGGGCAGCGTCCAGGACGCGCCGGTGTCGCAGGAGAGGGCAACGCCGGGGAACGCCAGGTTGAAGCCGGCGGAGGCAGCAAGGATGCGCAGGTCGCAGGCGAACGCGAGGCTGGCCCCGGCCCCTGCGGCCACGCCGTTGACCGCAGCGATCACCGGCTTGGGCATCGACGCCAGTGCGGTCACGATCGGGTTGTAGTGCTTCTCCACCGTAGCGAAAAGCTCGTCGGAGCTCCCGGAATCAAGCAGCTCGACGTGCTCCTTCAGGTCCTGGCCGACGCAGAACGCTCGGCCGGTGCCGGTCAGCACGACGCAGCGCACGGCGTCGTCCTCGGCAGCCGCGGTGACGGCTCCGAGCAAGGCTTCCTTGGTCGCGACGGTGAGCCCGTTCATGCCTTCGGGGCGGTTCAGCGTGATCGTGGCGACGCTGTCGACGACGTCGTAGAGCACCGGCTGCTCGGTCATGGTGAGGCTCCTTCGGGACGGGGTACGGCGTGGCTCGGGGCCGCGCGAAGCCGAGTCTGCCGTACCCCGATCAGGGAGCGGATTGTGAGTGGCCCCACGTCATGGGGAATAATGGGTGAGGACGGCGTCACATCTGCTCGACGCTCGGATCAGTCGAAGGAAGAGGTGTGCGCATGGCGGCTATGAAGCCGCGGACCGGCGACGGGCCGCTCGAGGTCACCAAGGAAGGTCGTGGCATTGTCATGAGGGTTCCCCTCGAAGGCGGTGGACGACTCGTGGTCGAGCTCAACGCGGAAGAG
>JBKJHX010000070.1:0-71034 GCA_046598855.1 Marmoricola sp.
TGCGAATTGGAACGATCCAGGGAGGTCGGCTACCGTCGGAAAATGCGCGCGATTCGACGCTTCACCGTCCGTCCCGTCCTTCCGCCGAGTCTGGCTGCGCTCGGTGACCTGGTCACCAACCTGCGCTGGTCCTGGCATCCCGAGACCCAGGACCTGTTCGTGGCGATGGACGCCGAGGCGTGGGCCGAGTCCGGGCACGACCCGGTCCGGTTGCTCGGCTCGATCCCCACGGCGCGGCTGGAGGAACTTGCCGCCGACGCCGGCTTCCTGGAACGGCTGGCCGGCGCCAAGGCGGACCTGGACGCCTACCTGTCCGGAGACCGCTGGTTCGCCAGTGAGATCGCCGCTCGCGCCGATGCCCCGCGTGCCATCGCGTACTTCTCGCCGGAGTACGGCATCACCTCGGTGCTGCCGCAGTACTCCGGGGGTCTCGGCATCCTCGCCGGCGACCACCTCAAGACCGCCAGCGACTTGGGCGTCCCGTTGATCGGTGTCGGGCTGCTGTACCGGCACGGGTACTTCCGCCAGTCGCTGTCCCGCGAGGGCTGGCAGCAGGAGACCTACCCGGTCTCGGACCCCGACGGACTGCCGATCACGCCGCTGCGCGAGGCCGACGGGACCCACGCCCAGGTCAGTCTGGACATCCCCGGTGACCACCCGTTGCTCGCCCGGATCTGGGTGGCGCAGGTTGGCCGGGTCCCGCTGCTGCTGCTGGACTCCGATGTCGAGGCCAACCCGGTCGCCCTGCGCGAGGTCACTGACCGGCTGTATGGCGGCACCGTCGAGCACCGCCTGCGTCAGGAGCTCCTGCTCGGCGTCGGTGGTGTCCGCGCGCTGCGTGCCTGGTCCCGGATCACCGGCGCTCCCGAGCCCGACGTCTTCCACACCAATGAGGGCCATGCCGGCTTCCTCGGCCTGGAACGGATCCGCGAGCTCAGCGTTGCCGAGGGTGGGCCCGGGCTGGCCTTCGCCGAGGCGCTTGAGGTCAGCCGCGCCGGCACGGTCTTCACCACCCACACCCCGGTCCCGGCCGGCATCGACCGGTTCCCCCGGGACCTGATCGCGCAGTACTTCGGGACGCAGAGTCCGGTTCCCGGCGTGCCGGTCGAGGAGGTGCTCGCGCTCGGCACGGAGGCCTACGACGGCGGCGACCCCGCGGTGTTCAACATGGCGGTGATGGGCTTCCGGCTCGCCCAGCGCGCCAACGGCGTCTCGATGCTGCACGGGCAGGTCAGCCGGGGGATGTTCAACGGCCTCTGGTCGTCCTTCGACCAGACCGAGGTGCCGATCACTTCGATCACCAACGGTGTGCACGCGCCGACCTGGGTGGCCCGCGAGGTCTTCGAGCTCGCCACCAGCCTTGGTGCCGAACCTTCGGACTTCTCCGACCAGTCCGCCGACGATGAGGTCTGGTCGGTGGTCGACAAGATCCCGGCCGGCGATCTCTGGTCGACCAAGCGCCAGCTCCGGTCCCGGTTGGTCGACGACGCCCGGGCCCGGCTGCGGAAGTCCTGGCAGCAACGCGGCGCCGGACCGGCCGAACTGGGCTGGATCGACGGGGTGCTCGACCCGGACGTGCTCACGATTGGCTTCGCACGCCGGGTGCCGTCGTACAAGCGGCTGACTTTGATGCTGCACGACCGCGAGCGCCTGACCCGGCTGCTCCTGGACCCCGAGCGCCCGATCCAGCTGGTCATCGCCGGCAAGTCGCACCCTGCCGACGAGGGCGGCAAGAAGATGATCCAGGAGATCGTCCGATTTGCCGACGACGCCGGGGTTCGGCACCGGATCGCCTTCCTGCCGAACTACGACATCGCGATGGCGCAACCGCTCTACCCAGGCTGCGACGTCTGGCTCAACAACCCGCTGCGTCCCTACGAGGCCTGCGGCACGTCGGGGATGAAGGCGGCCCTGAACGGCGGGCTTAACCTGTCCATCCTCGACGGCTGGTGGGACGAGTGGTACGACGGCGACAACGGCTGGGCGATCCCGTCCGCCGACGGCGTCGAGGATCCTGAGCAGCGCGACCTGATCGAGGCGAACGCGCTCTACGAGCTGATCGAGAACGAGGTCGCGCCGCGGTTCTACGACCACGACGACGACGGCCTCCCGATCCGCTGGATCGAGATGGTCCGGCACACCCTCAAATCGTTGGGCCCCAAGGTGCTCTCGACCCGGATGGTGCGCGAGTACGTCGAGCGGCTCTACGTCCCGGCGGCCGGAGCAGCGCAGGCGATCGCCGTCTCCGAACACGGGGCCGGCTACGAAGGCGCCCGTGACCTGGCAGCTTTCAAGGCCCGGGTCCGCGGCGGCTGGGAACAGGTCCGGATCGACCACCTGGACTCGGCCGGGGTCTCGGAGTCACCCGAGGTGGGCGGGGTCCTGGACCTGAAGGCCTACGTCAGCCTCGGCGACCTGGCCCCGACCGACGTGGTCGTCCAGCTCGTCCACGGACGGGTGAAGGGCGAGGACGCCATCGTCGAACCAGAGATCGCCACCCTCACCCTGGCCGAGTCTTACGAGGGGGGCCGGCACCGTTTCGAGACGCAGCTGGAGCTGGGTCGTCCGGGACCCTTCGGCTACACGGTGCGGGTGCTGCCGCAACACCCGGCGCTGGCGTCGGCGGCGGAGCTCGGCCTGGTCGCGCTGGCTTGACGGATTCTCGAGGTACGAACGCTCAGCCCTGCTGAAGGACCACCAGCGACTGCGCGCCGAGCAAGAACCGCTCCCCGGCGCGCACGGTCGTCCCGGCAGTTTGGGACGGATCGGTCGAGAGCACGATCTCACCGGCGTGCACCCACCGGTTCTCGAACAGGCTGACCTCGCAGTCGTGGTCGGACCCGTTGAGCCAGAACAGGAACGAGGCGTCCCGCTGCTGCTCGCCGCGCGGTCCGGGGGAGCGCAGCGGGTCGCCTGAGACGAACATCCCGATCACCCGGAGGTCGGAGTCGTGCCAGTCGTCACCGGTCATCTCGCGGCCGGCGGGGTGGATCCAGGCGAGGTCCTTCGGGCCGCCCTTGATGGCGGGCCGTCCTTCGAACCAGTGCCGCTGACGAAGTGCCGGGTGCTCGCGCCGGATCCGCAACGCGGTCCGGGTCACGTCCCACATGCCCAGCCAGGCGTCGTCGGGACGCCAGTCGATCCAGGAGATCTCGTTGTCCTGGGCATAGGGGTTGTTGTTGCCGGCCTGGGTGCGTCCGCGCTCATCTCCCGCGACGATCATCGGGACGCCGTTGGACAGGCACAGCGTGATCATCAGGTTGGCGGCCACTCGCTGTCGCCGGGCGATGATTCCGGGATCGTCGGTGGGACCCTCGACGCCGAAGTTCTGAGACCGATTGTTGTCGGTGCCGTCCCTGTTCTGCTCGCCGTTGGCCTCGTTGTGCTTGGTCTCGTAGGTGACTAGGTCGCGCAGGGTGAAGCCGTCGTGCGCGGTGATGAAGTTGACCGACGCGTACGGCGAGCGGCCGTCGTCGGCGTACAGGTCCGAGGAGCCGGCCAGGCGGGTCGCGACCGTACGGATCCCGTCGGAATGGCCGCGCCAGAAGTCCCGCATGGTGTCGCGGAACTGGTCGTTCCACTCCACCCATGGTGGCGGGTACTCGCCGACCTTGTAGCCGTCGCCGGACGCGTCCCACGGCTCGGCGATCAGCTTGGCGTGCCGCAGGGCGGGGTCCTGGCCAATCGTGGTCAGCAGGTGCCCGGTCATGTCGACCGAGTAGCCGGAGCGGGTTAGGGCGGAGAGCAGGTCGAACCGGAAGCCGTCGACGTGCATCTCGTTGACCCAGTAGCGCAGTGAGTCGAGGATCAACCGCAGCGCCTGGGGGTTCTGCGCGTTGACCGTGTTGCCGCAGCCGGTGACGTCCCAGTAGGTGTCGTCGAACCTGGCGGCGGCCGGCAGCTCCGGATCGTCTTCGACGTCCTCGACCGCCGGGACCCGGTGGTAGAAGCCGCGGTCGTCCAGGCCACGGAAGCTGTACGACGGCCCGAGGGCGCCGGCTTCGGCGGTGTGGTTGTAGACAACGTCGAGGATGACCTCCAGGCCGGCCTCGTGGAAGTTCTTCACCATCTGCTTGAACTCGGTGACCTGGTGACCGCGGTCGCCCGAGGACGAGTACGCCGCGTGCGGGGCAAAGAAGCCGATCGAGTTGTAGCCCCAGTAGTTGCTGAGCCCGAGCGGGGCCAGGTGCGGTTCGGAGATGAACTCGTGGATCGGCAGCAGTTCGACGGCAGTGACCCCGAGGTCGGTGAGGTAGCGGATCACCTCGGGGCTGCCGAGCCCGGCGTAGGTGCCCCGCAGCTCCTCGGGGATCTCCGCGTGCAACTGGGTGAAGCCCTTGACGTGCAGTTCGTAGATCACCGAGTCGCGCCACCGGCGCCGCTTCGGCGGGTCGCCGTCGGGGCCCCAGTCGAAGTCGTTGCAGACCACCACACTGCGCGCCGTGTGCGGCGCCGAGTCGAGCTCGCTGAGGCTGTCGGGGTCGGCGAAGTCGTGGGCGAAGATCTCCGGCCCCGGGTTCACAGCGCCGGCGACGGCCTTGCCGTACGGGTCGAGGAGCAGTTTGTAGGGGTTGAACCGCAGGCCCTGCGAAGGCTGCCAGGGTCCGGCCGCCCGGAAGCCGTAGCGGGTGCCTGGCGCGAGGTCGGGGATGGCGCCGTGCCAGATACCCAGCGAGTGCTGGGTCAGCTGGTAGGTCGTCTCCCGGTCGGTCTCGCCGTCGGTGTCGTCGAAGAGGCAGACCGACATCGCCGTCGAGGCGGGGGAGTAGACCGCGAAATTGGTGGACTCCGCCGACCAGGTCGCGCCCAGGGGCCAGCTCCGTCCGGGCCACACCGGAGCGGACTGATCGGGACTTGTCCAGCGCCAGGTGTCGAGAGCCACCCGAGAATCATCGCAGCCGGGTGTCATAGGTTGGGGCGCGGTGGGTCCGTTCGGATCGGACCTCGACGAAGGAGTGCTCGGCATGGGTGAGTTCGTACGTCTCGAGGTGGCTGACGGCGTCGGCACGATCCGCCTGGACCGGCCCAAGATGAACGCGCTCGACGTCGTGATGCAGGAGGAGATCCGCGCTGCGGCTGTCGAGGCGACCGACCGCGACGACGTCAAGGCCGTGGTGATCTACGGCGGTGAAAGAGTCTTCGCGGCGGGGGCGGACGTCATGGAGATGGCCGACATGTCCCACACCGACATGATCAAGCGCTCCTCGGGCCTGACCTCAGCCTTCACCGCGGTGGCGAAGATCCCCAAGCCGGTGGTCGCTGCTGTCACCGGGTACGCCCTCGGCGGCGGTTGCGAGCTCGCGTTGTGCGCCGACATCCGGATCGCTGCGGACAACGCCACTCTGGGGCAGCCGGAGGTCCTGCTCGGGATCATCCCCGGCGCCGGTGGCACCCAGCGCCTTTCCCGCCTGGTCGGGCCGAGCAAGGCGAAGGACATCATCTTCACCGGACGATTCGTCAAGGCCGAGGAAGCGCTTGCGATCGGTCTGGTCGACCGGCTGGTGCCGGCTGCGGACGTCTACACCGAGGCGGTCGCCTGGGCGAGCCAGTTCGCCGGAGCCGCTACGTACGCCGTCCGGGCTGCGAAGGAATCGATCGATCGCGGGCTCGAGGTCGACCTGGACACCGGCCTGGAGATCGAGCGCCAGCAGTTCGCGTCCCTGTTCGCCACCGAGGACCGGACGATCGGAATGGGCTCCTTCGTCGAAAACGGCCCGGGCAAGGCGCAGTTCAAGGGGTGCTGAGCGCCTGCGCGCAGGTAACGTGCACGTGACGCCGCGATCTGCGGCGCGAGCTGGAGCGAGGGGACCCTGGTGGCGAAGGTTGTGAAGTCGGACGAACCGTTCCCGGAACGGTCCGAGGCGAGGAAGAACCAGAAGGACGAAATTCGCGACACGATGGCGAAGATCCTTCGGGTGGTGTTCCTGTTCTTCGCGGTCGCGCTCGCGCTGGGGGCTTTCTTGGTCGCCGCCCAGGACAACGTCAGCCAGGACAACGAGCTGGTGAAGTTCGTCCTGAACATCGCCGACGCGATCGACGGGCCGTTCAGCCGCACCGACGGGATCTTCGACTTCGACGGGAAGAACGGCGACGTCAAGGACGCCGTCGTGAACTGGGGCATCGCCGCCATTGTCTACCTGGCGATCGGGCGCTACCTGCAGCGTCTGCTCGCGCCGAAGGGCCGCTGAACCCCGCCCGGGACCTGCTGTGATTGACCCCACCTGAGATGTGGTGGGGGTACGGCTTTACCGGCTAGTAGTCTCAGTCGCACTCAACACATCGATACAGGAGGGGCCCTCGCGGGCCGTAACCAGCATGAACATTGTCGTCTGTGTGAAATACGTTCCCGACTCGACCGCCGACCAGGCCTTCGAGGCGGACAACACCGTGGACCGCGTTGGCGTCCCCGGTCTGCTGTCCGAGCTCGACGAGTACGCCGTCGAGCAGGCCCTGCAGCTCAAGGAAAAGAACTCCGACCCTGCCTCGGTCACCGTGACCGCACTGAGCGTCGGCCCAGAGAGTGCCGCGGACGCGATCCGCAAGGCACTCCAGATGGGTGCCGACGCCGGTGTCCACGTGGTCGACGACGCCGTTGCCGGCTCGGACGCCCTGGCCACCTCGAAGGTGCTCGCCGGTGCGATCAAGAAGATCGGCGACGTCGACGTGATCGTCTGCGGCATGGCCTCGACCGACGGCGGTATGTCCGTGGTCCCGGCGATGCTCGCCGAGCGCCTCGACCTGCCCCAGGTCACCTTCGCCTCAGTCATCGAGTCGCAGGACAACCAGTTCCGGATCAAGCGTGACGGTGACACCGCCACGGAGATCATCGGTGCTGTCACCCCGCTGGTGCTGTCGGTCACCGACCAGACCGGTGAGGCTCGCTACCCCTCGTTCAAGGGGATCATGGCCGCGAAGAAGAAGCCGTTGGAGACCTACGCGCTCGGCGACATCGGCGTCGAGGCGAGCGAGGTCGGCCTGTCGGCCGCCTGGACCGCGGTCGAGAGCACCGAGGCCCGCCCGCCGCGCACGGCAGGCACCATCGTGACCGACGAGGACGGCTCGGGCGCCACGGCGCTGACCGAGTTCCTCGCGTCCAAGAAATTCATCTGAGAGCCGGAAGAGAAGGTAGAGCAGCATGAGTGAAGTTCTGGTTCTGGTCGACCACGTCGACGGTGCTGTCCGCAAGCCGACCTACGAGCTGCTGGCGATCGCCAAGCGTCTCGGCGAGCCGTCCGCGGTGTTCATCGGTGGGGCGGACAAGGCCGACGCTGCGGCCGAGGCGGTCAAGAAGTTCGGCGCCGAGAAGGTCTACGTCGTAGATGACGCCGAGATCAAGGGCTACCTGGTCGCCCCGAAGGCCGAGGTCCTGCAGCAGATCGCCGCGCAGGCGAGCCCGGCTGCGATCTTGATCTCCTCCTCCGCGGAGGGCAAGGAGATCGCCGGCCGTCTGGCCGTCAAGCTGGAGTCGGGCCTGATCACCGACGCTGTCGACGTCCAGGAGGGCCCGGTGACCACGCAGTCGGTCTTCGCGGGCAACTTCACCGTCCAGGCGAAGGTCACCCAGGGCACCCCGATCATCACGGTCAAGCCGAACTCGGCGACGCCCGAGGACGCTGCCGGAGCCGGTACCGTCGAGAACTTCTCGGCGACCATCTCGGAGTCCGCCAAGAAGGCCCAGATCGTGGCTTCGCAGCCGCGTCAGGCCTCGGGTCGCCCCGAGCTCACTGAGGCCGCCATCGTGGTCTCCGGTGGTCGTGGCACCGGCGGCGACTTCGCCGAGGTCGAGGGTCTGGCTGACTCGCTGGGCGCTGCTGTCGGCGCCTCGCGCGCCGCCGTGGACTCCGGCTGGGTGCCGCACACGTTCCAGATCGGTCAGACCGGCAAGACCGTCTCGCCGCAGCTCTACATCGCCGCGGGCATCTCCGGTGCGATCCAGCACCGGGCCGGCATGCAGACCTCCAAGACGATCATCGCTATCAACAAGGACGACGAGGCTCCGATCTTCGAGCTGGTCGACTTCGGCGTGGTCGGGGACCTCAAGACGGTCCTCCCGGCTGCCACCGAGGGCATCAACAAGCGCAAGGGCTGATCTCGCCTGAACGGTTCTTCTGATCGCAGACTTGGACCGGTCAGGGTCCTCGCCGCATTCGTTGCCGGCGGTGCCCTGACCGGTTCGGTCATTTTCACGCTGCTGCGGGTGCTGCGCCCGGAGTCGTTCTGGTTTGTGCTGGTGGCCGCCTTCGTGCCCTTCGCCCTCGTCGGGTACCCGGTGGCCGGCCTGCTGCTGGCGTTCCTGCGGGGCAGGACCGAGCCGGTGCTCCGGCGCTGGGTGGACGCCGGGATCGTGCTGGCGGTCGCGGGCGCGGCGTTCCACGCGGTGCTGCTGGCGCCGGCGTTCGTCGGCGAGAAACTCGACGGCGAGCCGGACCTGGTCGTGATGTCCCTGAACCTGCGACTCGGTTACGGTGACGCCGCCGCGACGGTCGAGCTGGTCCGGGACCAGAAGGTCCAGGTCGCAGTCCTGGAGGAGGTCACCGCCGGCCTGCGCGACCAGTTGGTCGCGGCTGGGATCAGGGACCTGCTGCCCTTCGAGGGTGGCCGACCCGGTCCGCGAGCCGACGGCACGGTCGTGTTCTCGGCGTACGCGCTGGCCGAATCGACGCCGATCCCGCTGGGCAACGGGTCGTACCGGATCAAGGTGGCTGCGCCGGAGGAGTTCTGGCTGGTCGCGGCACACATCGCCCAGCCGCTGGTCGCCCCGGGCCAGTGGCGCGCCGACTGGTCGGTGCTGGGCCAGGTCCTCGGAGACCTGGACGGGGCGGTGGTCCTCGCCGGCGACCTCAACACCACCCTCGACCATCCCCCGCTGCGCGACCTGCTCGGCCGCGGGTTTGCCGACGCCGCCCAGGCAGCGAATTCGGGCTGGCAGCCGACCTGGCCGAGCGGGAACGGAGCCCTTTCGGCCCTCGGCCTCCCGAGACCGGTCGGTCTGATCGCCATCGACCACGTCCTGACCCGCGGAACGTACGGCGCAGTCAGCACCGAGACGTTCGTCGTCGGCGGGTCGGACCATCAGGCACTGGTGGCCCGCCTTGCCTCGCGCTGAGCCCCTCCGGGCTCGCGCTGAGGGCCCGCGCCGTAGGCTTGGACGGTCATGACCGTCTACCTCGACCATGCGGCGACCACGCCGATCCTCACCGAAGCCGCTGCGGCGATGACCGCGCAGCTCGGCAGTGTCGGCAACGCCAACTCGCTGCACGCCTCCGGACGTGCGGCGCGGCGGGTCGTGGAGGAGTCCCGGGAGACCGTGGCCCGCGCGCTGGGCTGCCGTCCGGGCGAGGTGGTCTTCACCTCCGGCGGCACCGAGGCGGACAACCTGGCTCTCAAGGGCCTGTTCTGGTCGCGCCGCGCCGCTGACCCCCGCCGTACCCGGATCCTGAGTACGTCGGTCGAGCACCACGCCGTCCTGGACCCGCTGCAGTGGCTCGCCCAGGAGGAGAACGCGGTCGTCGAGCTGGTGCCGGTCGACGCTCTCGGCCGACTGGACCTGGATGCCTTCCGGACCCGGCTGCACGCCGACCCGGACAGCGTCGCCCTGGTCTCGGTGATGTGGGCCAACAATGAGGTCGGCACGGTGCAGCCGATCGCCGAGGTCGTCGAGCTCGCTCACGCACACGGCATCCCGGTGCACACCGACGCCGTCCAGGCGGTTGGTCAAGTGCCGGTCGACTTCGCCGCCTCCGGCGTCGACGCGATGACCGTGACCGGGCACAAGATCGGCGGCCCGTACGGCGTCGGCGCGTTGCTGGTGCGGCGCGAGGTCCAGCTGACCGCTCTCCTGCACGGTGGCGGTCAGGAGCGCGACGTCCGCTCGGGAACCATCGACGCGCCGGCGATCGCCGGCTTCGCCGCTGCCTGCGAGCTCGCCACGAAGCACCAGGCCGAGCTCGCCGTTCGGCTCACTGCACTCCGCGACCGATTGGTGACCGGGGTGCTGGAGCAGGTGCCGTCCGCCGCTTACAACGGCGATCCGGCCCACGGTGGCGATCACCGGCTGCCCGGCAACGCGCACCTGACCTTCCCTGGGTGCGAGGGCGACTCGCTGCTGATGCTGCTCGATGCCCGGGGGATCGAGTGCTCGACGGGTTCCGCGTGCAACGCCGGGGTCCCGCAGCCCTCGCACGTGCTGCTGGCGATGGGGTGCGACGACGAGCAGGCCCGGGCGTCGTTGAGATTCTCGCTCGGCCACAGCTCGGTCGACGGCGACGTCGACGCCCTGCTGGAGGCGATCGGACCGGTCGTCGAGCGTGCTCGCGCCGCCGGACAGACGTCGAGGTCGGCTGGATCGGGATCGGCCTGATGCGCGTCCTGGCAGCGATGTCGGGAGGCGTTGACTCGGCCGTCGCCGCAGCGCGCGCTGCCGAGGCTGGGTATGAGGTGACCGGGATCCACCTCGCGCTGTCCCGGAACCCGCAGTCGTACCGGACCGGGGCCCGCGGCTGCTGCACGATCGAAGACTCCAATGACGCCCGGCGGGCGGCGGACGTCATCGGGATTCCGTTCTACGTCTGGGACATGTCGGAGAGGTTCCACGAGGACGTGGTCGAGGACTTTCTGTCCGAGTACGCCGGTGGTCGGACGCCGAACCCGTGCCTGCGGTGCAACGAGAAGATCAAGTTCGCGGCTGTGCTGGACCGCGGCCTCGCCCTCGGCTTTGACGCGGTCGTCACGGGGCACTACGCGCAGCTGCGAACTGGTGCCGACGGGCTGATAGAGATGCACCGTGCGGTCGACATGGGCAAGGACCAGTCCTACGTACTGGGCGTGCTGACCCAGAACCAGCTGAAGCACTCGCTGTTCCCGCTCGGCGACACCTCGAAGCCGGAGATCCGGGCCGAGGCCGAGCGCCGCGGGTTGCAGGTGGCAGCCAAGCCTGACAGCCACGACATCTGTTTCATCAGCGACGGGGACACCGGCGGCTGGTTGGGGGAGAAACTCGGCGATGCGGCTCCGAACACTAGTGGCGAGATCATCGACGGCGAGTCCGGCGAGGTCCTCGGTTCTCATCAGGGGTCGTGGCGGTTCACGGTGGGTCAGCGCAAGGGTCTGAAGATCGGTACACCGGCAGCGGACGGGAAGCCGCGGTTCGTCCTCGACATCGAGCCTGTCTCCGGGACGGTGACGGTCGGCCCCCGTGCGGCACTCGCGGTAACGGGGTTGGAGTGCATCCGCCCGCTGTGGTGCGGCTCGGCGCCGTCCGGGCCGCTGGAGTGCACCGTGCAGCTGCGCGCCCACGGCGAGGAGCACCGAGCGGTGGTGGTTCCGGCCGAGACCGGGTTCTCGGTCGCGCTGCACGACCCCGCGTCGGGAATCGCACCGGGGCAGGCGTGCGTGATCTACGACGGGACCCGGGTCGTAGGTTCGGGGACGATCTCCGCCACGGAGCGGTAGCCGTAGCCGTCGCCGACGGCAGCAGGTTGTGGAGCCGCCTGCTCCACAACCCGAGGGTAAATTCTCTTTTGTGACACGTCACCGTGTCACAAAGAAATTCTGACCCCTCCGGTTGTGGAGCGTCGTGCCTCAGAACCGGGTCCGCTACTTCTTCGGAGGCAGCGGGAAGAACATGCTGGTCCGGGCGGCGTACTCCGGGTAGCCGTCGCGTTGCATCATCGTGCGCTCCAGGAGCCGGGCGCCGGTGGCGAAGACCAGGAAGTAGGTCATCGCGACGGGGGAGAGGATCGTGAAGATGCCGGGCCAGGACGAGGCGCAGACCAGGTAGATGCCCCACCAGACGCAGGCGTCGCCGAAGTAGTTCGGGTGCCGGGTGTAGCGCCACAGCCCGCGGTCCATCACCGGGCCGCGATCCGGGTCCTTCTTGTACGCCGCGAGCTGGGCGTCGCCGATCGACTCGAACGCGAGTCCGGTGGCCCACAGCGCGACGCCAATCCAGAGCACCGGGGTCACGTGGGTGAGCGAAAGTGCGGTGACCTGGATGGGGAGCGAGACGAACCAGATCGCCAAACCCTGGGGGAGCAGCACCTTGCGGACGAGACCGCCGGTGCCGTTGGCCATCAGCTCTTCGTAGCGCGGGTCCTCGCCGCCACCGTGCGAGCGCCGGCCGATGTGCCACGCCAGCCGTCCGCCCCAGACGACGACCATCGCGACCAGTAACCAGCCGCGAAGCACTTTTTCGTCGAACGCGTTGACAATCTCACCGCTGCCCGCCGGCGATAGGAACGAGAAGGTGTCCGGGCCGATCACCCGTCCCAGTACGACCGCCGTCACTGCGACCGCGATGAACCCCAGCCCCCAGATCGTGTCCACGACCGAGACCCGGCCCGTCACCTTGGTCAGGACGGCTGTCAGCACCATCAGGACCACGACCACCGCCAGGGAGGCCGCCGAAACGATCAGGAAGTCGCTGAACGGGTAGTCATAGGAGATCAAAAGTCGCGCACCGCCGGCAGGGAGTGCGGGGCGCCCGGGCGCACCGCGAGGATCTGGTCGACCCCCATCCTGCCGTCACGGAAGGCCATCCCGCCACCGACGAGGTACAGCCGCCACACGCGGATGTACTCCTCCGGCACCAGCGTGCGCAGGTGCGGCAGGGCGGCTTCGAACTTCTCGAGCCAGGCGTCGACGGTGTAGACGTAGTGCTCGCGCATGGCGTGCACATCGCGAACCTCCAGGCCTCCGGCCTCGATCAGGTCCACGGTCTCGCCGACCGGTCGCATCGTCATGTCGGGGGCGATGAAGGACTCGATGAACGGGCCGCCTCCCGGGTACTTGCCGCCGCCCTTGCCGGCTCTGGACATGCCTTGAACCAGCACGCGCCCGCCGGGCTTCACCGAGCGGCGCAGCACCTCGACGTACGTCGGGTAGTTGCCCTGGCCGACGTGCTCGCCCATCTCGATCGAGGCCACCGCGTCGAAGCCGCCCGAACCTTCAGGCACAGTCACGTCGCGGTAGTCGCAGAGCCTGATCTCGACCAGGTCGCCCAGACCACGCTCGGCGATCCGGGCGTCGATGAACTTCTTCTGCTCGGCCGCGATGGTCACACCGGTGACCTTCGCGCCGAAGTGCTCGGCGGCGTACAGCGAGAGCGAGCCCCAGCCGCAGCCGACGTCGAGGAAGGTCATCCCGGGCTCGAGGCCGATCTTGCGGCAGACCAGATCGAGCTTGGCCGCCTGAGCGTCCTCCAGGGTCATCTCCGGAGAGGTCCAGTAGCCCGAGGAGTAGGCCATGTTGTCGTCGAGGATCGCCTCGTAGAAGTCGTTGGAGAAGTCGTAGTGGTGGCTGATCGCGTCCCGGTCCCGGGTCTTGCTGTGCAGCCGTCCCTTGAGGACGGCCTGGGATTCCGGGGCAGCCGGCCGCTTGCCGAAGGCTCCGAGCTTCATCGCCGTCCTGGCCGCGCGCCACACGGTCGCCGGCGTCGCTGACACTCCCCTGAGGCCGCGCTCGCCGATCACCGACCACACGTGCGTCAGTGCGGCGTTGAGGTCGCCGTCGACATCGATCTCGCCGGTCACGTAGGCCTGGGCAGCGCCGAGCTCGCCCGGCGCCCAGAGCAGCCGGGTCAGGGCCTGGGAGGAGTTGAGCCGGACGACGGGGCCGGTGCCGCTGACCGAGCCGTCCCAGGCGTGCAGCTCGACTGGAAGGTCACCGCCGATGATCGGACGAAGGGCAGCGGCCAGTGCCTGCGCGGCACCCGTCTGAGTCGGGACGGCCGTGCGGTCCTCCAGCGTGGTCATCGGACTGACTTCGCCACGTCAGCCGCGACGTCCGAGGCACGGGTGAAGGTGAGCTGCTGCACGTCGATGTACCCAGACGCGAAACCGGCGCGCGAGTACTCGAGGTAGAAGTGCCAGAGCCGCCGGAACGTCTCGTCGAAGTTGAGGCCGAGGACCTCCTGATGCGCCGCCAGGAACGTCGTGTCCCACTGGCGCAAGGTCTCGGCATAGTGGCTGCCGAAGGTGGTCCGCTCGGTGAGCCGCAGTGAGGTGTCCCGCCGGGTGACCTGGTCGAGCTGCTCGGTCGAGGGCAGGAAGCCGCCGGGGAAGATGTATTTGTGGATCCAGGTCCACGTACGCCGCGTCGCCAGCATCCGGTCATGCGGCATCGTGATCGCCTGGATGGCGACCTTGCCGCCCGGAGCGAGCACCCGATCGATGGTCTCGAAGTAGCTGGGCAGGTACTCGTAGCCGACGGCCTCAATCATCTCCACCGAAACCACGGCGTCGTACTGGCCCTCGACCGCGCGGTAGTCGAGCAGGTCGACCTGCACCGCGTCCGCTCGAAGGTGCTTGCCGGCCCCGGCATCTGCCTCGACGGCGTCGGCGAACCGGGCCCGGGCGAGAGCCTGCTGCTCGCTGGACAGGGTCACTGAGCGCACCGTGGCGCCGCGGCGAGCAGCACGGATCGCGAGCTCGCCCCAGCCGGTACCGATCTCCAGGACCCGGCTCCCGGCGGTGACGCCGGCGGCATCCAGGATGCTCTCGATCTTGCGTCCCTGCGCCTCGGCCAGATCCGAGCCGACAAGCGGCGGGGCCAGCCGGGTGTGCGTGCCCAGGTCGCCGGGGACGGTGATGCCGTCGGTGTCGAACATCGCCGAGGAGTAGCTCATGGTGCGGTCCAGGAAGAGCCCGAACAGGTCGTTGGAGAGGTCGTAGTGGTGGGCGATGTTCTTGCGGGTGTTCTTCGAGCTGTTTCGCTGCGCCCGCGGTGGCCGGGAGACGTAGACGGCCCGCAACCGTTGCATCCACATCGGGACCAGGTCGCCGATCTCGTTGCAGAGCACCGTCAGGGTCCCGCCCAGGTCCTCGGCGTCCCAGGCGCCGGTCATGTACGCCTCTCCGAAGCCGATCAGTCCGTCGCTGCCGAGGCGGGCGAAGAACTCGTCGGGCCGGTGCAGGACCAGGTCCGCGGGAGAACCGTCGGTCGAGACGGTGATGCCGAGACGGTCGGCACCTCGGAAGAAGATCCGGCGCGCAATCGCGGTCGACACCTTGGCCCTCGGGCCACGCTTGATCGGCGTGATGTCGGACCAGTGGTCGACAGAGAGGGGGGTCGCATCGATGCTTCGATTTTGAACGCTGGTCATCGGACACCTTCTTGGTGATGGCTCGGGCGAGGCTGCACCGGAAGTCGGCGGGCCCAGAGACGGACACCTTGTATTCGGATCCAAAGGGCCCCGAGGATTGCTGCCGGAGCCGACCGAAGTACGGCGGCGCGGGTGGTGTTGGTCACCTTCTCCCCGCGAAGGGTCGCGTCGAAGGTCGTGGAGGTGTCGGTTCCGGAGCCGGTGACGAGCCTGACAGAGATCAGCAGTCGGTCGTCGGGGACCGGGACGGTGAGCTCGTAATGGCCGTCGGTCCCATGGAAGGGCGAAACGTACATCGCCTTCGCCACCAGGGCGTGGCCATCAGCGTCCGGGTGCACCAGATAGGCGTGCCGGTCGCCGTAGGTGTTGTGCACCTCGACGACGGTCGCGGCGAGGGCACCGCTGGCGTCGTGGCACCAGAAGACGCTGATCGGGTTGAAGTTGAAACCGAAGGCCCGGGCGTTCGCGGCCATCAGGATCCGGCCGCCGGTCACCACAACGCCCTCGGAGGCCAGGAAAGCCTCCACGTTCTGCCGGATCGTGCGGGTCGGGTCGCCGAGGTGGTCCCGGGCCTCGAACCGGGCCAGCGGGCCGTGGTCGGGCAGGTCGTCGAGGTCGACGAGCCACAGGTGGGCGGAGTTGCTGAATCGGTTCTTCAGCGGCGCCCGCCGGGTGTGCGTAATCGTGCTGCGGTAGATCTGCGGGGCCTTCACCTCCGGCGTCGAACTGGTCGAAACTCCGGTGTCCCACCCCAGACCGAGCCGCTCGGCCGCCAACGCGCCGGAGCGCGCACCGTCCTCGTGGAAACCCCAGCCGTGCCAGGCGCCGGCGAAGACCAGTCGGTCGCTGTCGATCTCCTGCAGTCGGCGCTGCGCTGCGACCGAATCAGGGTTGTAGATCGGGTGGGCGTAGTCACGCCGTGCGATCACCTTCGCCGTGTCGATCACGTCGGCCGACCCGAGCGTCACGAAGTACCGGACGCCGTCGGGTGAGGGCAGCGTCATCAGCCGGGTCATGTCGTAGGTGACCGTAACCGCGTCCTGGCCGGGACGGTCCCACTGGTTCCAGGACGCCCATGCCTTACGGCTGCGCGGCATCACCGAGTCGTCGGTGTGCAGCTGCGCGACGTTGGCGGAGTACGGCATTGCGCCGAGCAGTTCGGTCTGCAGAACGGTCGGCTCAGCGAGCATGCCGAGCGCCTGGTCGGGGTGGGTCGCCACCACGACCGAGTCGAAGTGGTACACCTCGCCGTTGCCGTCGGTAACCTCGACGCCGTCGGGGGTCTCGAGCACCGAGGTGACCTTGGTGTCGAGCAGGATGCTGGCGCCGCGGGCACGCAGCGCATCGGCGACCTTGTCGACGTACTGGTGCGAGCCGCCGGTGACGGTGCGCCACTGCGGCGACCCGAAGACGGTGAGCATCCCGTGGTGGGAGAGGAACGAGAACAGGTAGCGGGCCGGGTAGTCCAGCGCGATCGCCGGGTCGCAGGACCATACGCAGGCGACCAGCGGGCTCATGAAGTGCCGGCGGAAGTACGACGAGAACCGGCCATCCTCGAGGAACTCGGCCAACGTCTGCTCGCCCCCGGACGTCGAGGGGGTCTGTTCCAGCAGTTTCTTCGCCCGCCGATGGAAGCGGGGGATCTCAGTGAGCATTCGCAGGTACGACGGTCGTAGGTAGTTGCGGCGGGTCGGGAACAGCCCGGACGCGCCCAGCGCACCGGCCCACTCCAGGCCGCGGCCGCCGTGCGCCTCGTCGGCCCGTACCGACATCGACATGTCCGAGGGCTGGGTGGCGACACCAAGCTCGGCGAACATCCGCAGCAGCGTCGGGTAGGTCCGCTCGTTGTGCACGATGAAACCGGTGTCGATGTTCACGGTGCCGCCGTCGGCGGTCGGGACGGTGTGCGTGTCCGCGTGCCCGCCGAGACGGTCGTCGGCTTCGAAGACGGTCACCGTGGCGGACGACGAGGCGACGTACGCCGCCGTCAGCCCAGCTACGCCACTGCCGATGATTCCGACGTGGCGGGTGTGCGGGGAGGTCACGTCGCCTGCTCGAAGTCCATCAGTGCGACCGGAGCAGTGGTCGGCACGTTGGAGCCGCCCTGGGGCTCGATGGTGACCCCGACCGCGGTGGCGTCGTTGGCGGTACCCTTCAGCAGGATCGTCTGGCTGCCGCTGTCGTTCATCAGCCCGGCCGAGATGTACCGGCCGTTCTTCTTGAACCAGAGCTGGTAGACGCGGTTGTTCGGGGCGTCGGGCATCTTGCGGGTGACAAGGACCGCGCCGTTGGCGGCGTAGGAGTGGAACACGGTCGCGCTGGCCCCACGGGGCATCGCGGCGCTGACGTGGACGACGTCGCTGGACTGCAAGATCGCGTCGATCTTGGGGGTGGCCTGGACCTGGGTCCGCGGGTTGTCGGACACCATCTCCTGGGCGACCAGGGCGCTTCCGCCGAGGACACCGAGGACGGCGGCCGCGGCGACCAGGCCGGTCCACCGGCGCGGACGACGGGGCTCGGGACGAGCGGACGGCGGCAGCGGACGGACCTTCTTGATGTCGGCAAGGATCTTGTCCCGCATCGCAGCGGGAGGCGCGACCGAGGAGACCTCGGAGAGCAGCAACGTAGCGTCTTGGAGGCTGAGGACCTCGGCACGGCACTCGGCGCATACCGCGAGGTGCTGCTCGAAGCGAGCGCGCTCGAGGTCGTCGAGCGCGTCGACAGCATAGGCACCGGAAAGTGCGTGAATCTCGTGAGCAGTCATTGGCCCACTCCCATCGCGTCGCGCAACCGGATGAGGCCATCCCGGATGCGGGTTTTTGCCGTGCCGACCGGTAGGTCGAGCATCGAAGCCACTTCGGTGTGGGTATAGCCACCGAAGTAGGCCAGTTCCAGCGCTTCGCGCTGGACAGTGGTCAGCTCTGCGAGAGCTGACCGAACCCGTCGGGCTTCCATCGAGGTCTCGGCGGCTTCTGCCGTGGAGTCGTGGGGAGTCGTGTGGGTGTTCTGGTGGTAACTAGTGTCTTGTCGGCTGACTGCCTCGGCGGCGCGGACCCGGTCAACGGCCCGCCGGTGGGCCAAGGTCATCAACCAGGACAGTGCACTGCCCTTGGTCTCGTCGAAACGGGAGGCGGTGCGCCACACCTGGAGGAAGACCTCCTGGGTGACTTCCTCGCCCTGGGCCGGGTCTCGGATGACCCGGAGCACGAGACCGTGCACCCGGGCTGCCGTGGCGTCGTACAAACTGGCGAATGCCTGCTCGTCCCCCCGCGCCGACTGCCTCAGCAGTGCCGCGAGAGTGGCGACACCCGTTCCCTCCGGCGATACCTCGCCGGAGGGAACGGGCTGGAGATGGGACACGTGGTGTTCCTTTTCCTGTCGCTGTGCTTCTGACCAGTATCGGTCAGGAGGTCGGCATCAGCACGGAGTCGATGATGTACACCGTGGCGTTGGAGGTCTGCACGTTGCCACAGATCACCTTAGCGTTGCCATCGACCGTGAAGTCCTCGCCGGAACCCTCGATGGTGACCTTGTCCTTGTTGACCGTGTCGAACTCACCGGAGAGGGCGTCGGGCGCCAGGCGCTCGGCGATCACGTGGTGGGTCAGGATCTTGGTCAGCAGGGCCTTGTCCGCGAGGACAGCCTTGAGGTCAGCGGCCGGGATCTTGGCGAACGCGTCGTTGGTCGGCGCGAAGACGGTCCACGCCTCGCCACCGTTGAGGGTGTCGACCAGGCCGGCTTCGCCGACCGCGGTGACCAGGGTGGAGAGCAGCGGGTTGGCGGACGCGGCGGTCGCAACCGGCGCCTCGGCCATGCCGTTGAACGAGCCCGCGCCGTCGGCCGGGATGGCCGCGCAGCCGGCACCGAAGGTGTCCGCGCCGCTGTCGGTGCTGCCGGTGTCGCCACCGGTGTCGCCGGAGGTGTCACCCGAGGTGTCACCCGAGGTGCCGGCGTCGGACTCGTCGTCGCCACAGGCGGCGAGAGTGAAGGACATGGCCAGGGAAACCGCGGCGATGGCCCCGGTGCGGCGGAGGATGGAGGTAGTCATGAGATGAGCCTTTCGTTGGTGTTCGCTCTGTCGGGAGTTGTTCGGTGCCGCTCCGGGGGTGGATTGGCCTTGGTGCAAACTTTTTCGGGTCACTCGACGGTGACGACGACTTCCTGGATGCCGCTGGAGCCGTTCGGGAAGGAGCCTGCGCGGACGTCGGTCTGGACGGTTCCGTCCATCCCGGTCGCCCGGACCGCGAGGCTGTGCGAGCCCTTCGGGGCGTCCCAGGGGAGGTACCACTGGCGCCAGTAGTCGGTGCCGGCGTCGGGACCGAGCTTGGCTTCCTGCCAGCCGCCGCCGTCGATTCGGACCTCGACCTTCTTCACGCCGTTGTTCTGGGCCCAGGCGACGCCGCCGATCGCGGTCATGCCGGGGTTGATCGTGGACAGCCCCTTGGGGGTGTCCACCCGGCTGGAGAGCTTGATCGGGCCCTGTTCGGCCCAGTCGCGCTCGGTCCAGTAGGACTGGTCCTTCTCGAAGGTCGTGGCCGTCAGGCGGGTGACCCACTTGGTCGCGCTGACGTAGCCGTACAAGCCGGGAACCACCATCCGCGCCGGGAAGCCGTGCTCGCGGGGTAGCACCTTGCCGTTCATGCCGAGGGCGATGATCGCCTGCCGACCGTCCATCAGGGCGGCCATCGGCGTACCGATCTTGAAGCCGTCGACGTCGGTCGACATCAGCTGGTCGGAGTCCGGTGAGACACCGGCTTCGTCGAGAATCGTCTTCAGCGGGATACCGAGCCAGCGGGCGGCTCCGACGTACTTGCCGCCGACCTCGTTGGAGACGCAGGTCAGGGTGATGTCGTACTCGTTGACCATCATGTCGCGCAGCTCGTCGTAGGAGAAGGACAGCTCGCGGTCGACCATGCCGTCGACCTTGAGCTCCCAGTCGTTCTGGTCGACCAGCGGGACCGAGAGCTTGGTGTCGACGCGGTAGAACTTCGCGTTCGAGGTCTGGAACGTGGAGATCCCGGGGTACTGCTCCTCGAGTCCGGCCGGGAGCGCGGGCAGCGCGGACGCCGGCGTCGGCAGGACGATGTTGGAGATCTTGGACCGGGTCTTCACGATCCACTGACCGGCTCCGGCCGCTGCCACACCGCCGAGCAACAGCGAGCCGGAGCCGATCAGGAAGCCTCGACGGGAGCTGCCGGGCTCACCATCGGAGGCCGTTGCGGGACCCTCCAGGGCCCGCAACGCTCGGACCAGCCACCAGAGCGTCAGCGGTCCAAGAATTGCAGCCACCAGGGCCGGAAGGACGTCGATCAACTCGGCCTGGGGCCTGCGCAGCGCAGCAGCGCCGGCGAGGGTGACCAGGACGAACGTGATCCCGAGACCGAGACGGAGTCGACGCCGCGCCAAGACTCCGGCGACACCTGCGACGATCAGGGTGATCACGAGGACGTTGCCGATCAGGATCGGCTTGTCGGCGGTACCGAAGTTCCGGACCGCCCATTCCTTGACGGGGGTGGGGGTCGCATCGATCACGGTGCTGCCCACGGCGAGCACCGGCGACGACGCCGGATTGAGCAGGCTCGCCACCAGGTGGGCCATCGCCATTCCGAACGTGGCCGCGAGGATGCCGGCTGCGGCGTGCACAAGGGTCAAGCGTGACGGTCGCTTCATATCTTTGATTCGGAGCCATCGAGGATGCGGATTGGATCGGGATTGGGGCGACTCCCGGGCTCGGCCCTAGAGTGCGCAGGTGAGCGCAACGGGTGTGATCGCCAGCGGTATCGGATCGATGCCGGGGGAGGACTTCGCCGAGGCGGTCCGGGTAGTGCTGGGCGAGGTCCCCGACCTGCCTTTCCTCCCGGAGCTCCCGGCGCGGGGGGTGACTGCCGCGATGACCGGGCGCACGCTGGCGGTCGTGGCTGATCTGGGTTTCGACCTGCAGCCCGCGGGGTGGCGGCTCACCGACGCCTCCGGGATAGACCACCGCCGGGCTCGGTCATTGCTGGCCCAGGACCTAGACGTCCTGGAGGAGCAGACCCAGTCCTACGTCGGTCCGCTCAAGCTCCAGGTCGCCGGACCGTGGACGCTGGCCGCGACCGTGGAGCGTCCCCGTGGCGATCGGCTGGTCGCCGACCTCGGAGCGCGCCGGGAGCTCGGTCAGGCGCTGGCGGAAGGGATCGGCGTGCACCTGCGTGATGTGCAGCGACGGGTCCCTGGCGCTCAGCTGATCCTCCAGGTCGACGAGCCGGCACTGCCGGCGATCCTCGGCGGGAAGATCCCGACGTCGTCCGGGTTCGGGCGGCATCGCTCGGTGAAACCGCCGGAGGCGAGTGCGGCCCTGGAGTGGGCGTTCGACGCGATCGCCGGGGCCGGCGCCACCGGCGTGGCGCACTGCTGCTCCGGCGACATCCCGATCGGGCTGCTCACCGGCGCCGGAGCCACCGGGATTTCGCTGGACCTCGACGTGCTGAGGACGGAGAACTACGACGCGCTCGCAGCGGCGATCGAGGACGGGACCTGGGCTCTGCTGGGGGTCGTGCCCGCGACCGACCCGCCGATTGTGCCCTCGCTGAAGCAGTGCATCGAACGGGTTCAGCGCCTGCTCGACATGCTCGGGCTCGACCTCGACGAGATCGGGCATCAGCTGGTCCTGACCCCGGCCTGCGGTCTGGCAGGTGCCGAACCCGGATACGCACGAACGGCGCTGTCCCTAGTGAGGGACAGCGCCGCCCGGTTGCGCGGGGACTGACGGCGAGGCGATCAGTGGGCCGCGACCGGCGCCGGTCCGTCGGTCGCCATCTCCTCGTGGCTTACGTCCAGGAAGATCCACAGGATCGCCGAAGCGCCCCAGATCATGAACGCCCCGACCAGAAAGGCGTTGGTGCCGCCTTCGGTGAACGACGCCTGACCCAGGACGAGTTCCTTGGCGGCGTCTGGGGCGCTCACCCCGCTGACCAACGGCGCCAGCCTGTCCTGAGTCTGGGTGAAGTAGTGCGTGGCGATGGTCGCGAGGGTCGCCAGCCCGAGAGCACCACCGACCTGCTGCATCGTGTTCAGCACTCCGGACGCGATTCCCGAGTCGGCCTCCTCGACGTGGTGGACGGCGGCGAGGGTCAACGGAATAAAGGTCAGGCTCATCCCGAAGGCCATGAGCGCGATCCACGGGAAGATGCTCGTCCAGTAATTGATATCGGCGCCGAGGTGGACGAGTTCGCCGTTGTTCGCTCCGAAGTTCGCGACCTGGGTCTCGATCGCTGTCTTCAGGCTGGCCGCGGAGGTCTCGACCGAGAGCCGGTTGAACATCAGCAGTGCGACTCCGGCCAGGAGCGTCCCGACCCCGGCAAGGAAACGCGGGTCGACCCGGTTCATCAGCTTCGAGCTGATCGTGGCCCCGAGGACCATCGCGAACGGGAACGGGAGGAAGGCGAGGCCGGCCTGGAGCGGGCCATAGCCCATCACGTTCTGGATGAACTGGGAGAGGAAGAAGAACATCGCGAACATCGCTGCGGGCACGATCATCATCGCGATGAACGCTGTCGCCCGGGTGCGGTTCGCCAGGATGCGCAACGGCAGCAGCGGGTGCTCGACCTGCCGCTCGATCGTGACGAATGCCGCGAGCAGGGCAACGCCGGTGAGGATGAAGCCGAGCGTGCCGCCGTCGCCCCAGCCGTAGCGCTCGTCGCCGGCACGAGTGATGCCGTAGACCAGGGAGACCAGGCCGAGGGTGCCGGTGACGGCGCCGGGCAGGTCGAGCGCGACCCCGCGGTTGGTGTCGGACTCCTTGAGCAACCTGGGCGCGGCGAACGCGGCGATCAGGCCGATCGGTACGTTGATCAGGAAGGTCAGGCGCCATCCCTCGACGTCGACGCCGAAGAACGACGGGTCCAGTCCGGTCAGCCACCCCCCGAGCAGTAGGCCGATGGCCGCGCCGACGCCGGACATGGCGGCGTACACGGAGAACGCCTTGTTGCGGCGTGGTCCGGCCGGGAACGTGGTGGTGATCAGCGCCAGGGCGGCCGGCGCGGCAAGCGCAGCACCGAGCCCCTGAAGGCCCCGGGAAGCGAGCAGCATCGGCTCGTTCTCGGCGAGTCCGCCGAGCCCGCTGGCAACGGCGAAGATGATCAGCCCGAGGATGAAGACGCGGCGTCGACCGTAGAGGTCGCCGAGGCGACCACCCAGGAGCAGCAGACCGCCGAACGCGAGGGCGTACCCGGTGACGACCCACTGCAGGTTGCCGGCGGTGACCTCCAGGTCGCGCCCGATGAAGGGGAGTGCGATGTTGGCGATGGTGCTGTCGAGGACCACCATCAGCTGGGCCATGCAGATGAGCACCAGGGCCCACCCCAGGTGCCTGGGGGCACCGTTGTCGGTTGCTTCGGCGGTCCCGGTTGCTTCGGCGGTTACGGCGTTTGTCAGGTCGGTCATGTGCTCTTCCTTGCCTTCTTGGGGGTCAGCACTGTGCTTGTCAACGAGTGATGGACGCGGCTCTGCGTCCTCGGGTCTGGCCGCACGACGGGTGCTGGACGGCGGGGAGGATGACGTGGTCGACGACGCGCTCGATGGTGGCGTCGTCGGGGGGGATGCCGAGGATGAAGGTGCGGTGCAGCAGAATCCCGGCGAGGGCGGGGCCGATAATCGCCAGGTCGATGTCGGCTTGGATCTCCCCGCGCTCCTGGGCGCGCAGGTAGATCGCCTGGGTGACGGCCACCTTGGGGGCGATGAACTTCTCGCGGAACAACTCGGCGAACTCGGGGTCGGTGGAGAGCGCGGTGATCACCGAGCCGAGGACCTGGGTGGCGGTCTCGTTGATGCCCTCGTTGCCGCAGAAGGTGGAGAGCAGGTCGCCACGCAGCGTCCCGGTGTCGTGGTCGGCGACGTGCGGTGACTGCTTGGCCCGGATCAGTGCCTCGACGACCAGGCTGGCCTTGCTCTCCCAACGCCGGTAGAGAGTGGCCTTGCTGGCGCGCGACTTCTTGGCCACGGCGTCCATGGTGAGCCGGTCGTAGCCGGCACAGATAAGGAGCTCGACGGTCGCGTCGAGGATCTCGTCCTCACGCTCGCCTTCGACGCGGGGACGGCTCGTCGCACGGACGGACATCATCGGAGCCTCCGGTGGATGAAACGGAACGGTTTCGTTTCATCAACAGCGTAGGCTCGCTGGTCATTCCCGCGCAACCGAAAAAATTCACCAGGTTCCGCATGCGCGCCGGCGGCGATCTGGTTCGGCTCCGGTTGCTTCCTGCCGAGCGGCTTCTAACGGGCGGGGGAGACCCGGTCCAGGATGCCGAGCGACTCGGTCAGGGCTACGTGGTTCCAGCGGTCGACACCGGTCAGCATGTAGTGGCCCAGGGAGCCCATGTCGATGAACCGGGCCTCGTCGGTGATCTCGCGGGCACGCTCGACGAAGATCCTGGATTCCTTCGGACTGGTGATCCGGTCGCGGGCGCCATGAGCGGCGACCAGGTGCTTGCCGGCTAGCGCGTCGATCGGGTCGTCGGCCTCGAACCACGGGGCGAGCCCCACGACGCCGGCAACACCGGGTTCGTCGGCGACCCGGGCGGCGGTCCGGGCGCCCATCGAATGACCCAGGAGCACGATCGGGAGGTCCGGAAGGGCCAGGTGCAGGTCCCGGATGGCCAGGCGCGCGTCTTGGACTGGGCTCGGTACGCCGCCGGGCGAGGCGTTCCACCCCTTCACAGTGAACCGAAGGAGACCGACCGCGATACCGGCTGTGACGAGATCGTCGGAGATCGTCTCGAACATCCACCGAGTACGACGCAGGGCCAGGCTCCGGTGATCGACCGGCTTCTGCCCGGACTGCGCGCCGCCGTGCAGCATCACGACGAGTCCGTGCGGGTTCGCCGGCATCGGGCTCATGGTCAGGCTGTCGTGCATGGGGGCATCCTCTCGGGAGCACAGTTCTCTCGCGGCGATGCGAGTGAGTTCTCGGGGACTATTCGGAGCCGATGCGCGACCGGATGGGTACGGCGCACCGGGCGCTGCGACTGTCGGCGCGAACAGGCAGGATGGACTCGTGAGCGCCCCCCGCGAAGTTCCCGATGCCGACCCCGGTGAGGCAGCCGCCCGCACTGAGCACGCCAAGATCGCCGACCAGGTTCACGACGCCCGGTTCCGCTACTACGTCCTGGACGACCCGACCCTCTCCGACGCTGACTTCGACGTCCGGCTGCGTCGACTGGAGGCCTTGGAGGAGCTGTTCCCGGCGCTGCGGACGCCAGACTCGCCGACCCAGAAGGTGGGGGGCGCGGTTTCCACCGAGTTCACCGCGGTCGACCACCTGCAGCGGATGGAGAGCCTCGACAACGCGTTCTCGACCGAGGAGCTCCAGGCCTGGCAGGCGCGGCTGACCCGCGAGGGCATCGAGAGGCCCGCCTTCCTCTGCGAGCTCAAGGTCGACGGCCTCGCGATCAACCTGCTCTACGAGGGCGGGCGCTTGGTCCGGGCATTGACCCGCGGCGACGGCCGCACCGGTGAGGACGTCACTCCGAACGTGAAGACGGTCGCCTCGATCCCGCACACCCTGACCGGGTCGAAGATGTTCCCGGTCCCGGCGTTGGTGGAGGTCCGCGGCGAGGTCTTCCTGCCGATCGAGGCCTTCGCCCGGCTCAACGACGCGATGGTCGAGGCCGGCAAGCCGATGTTCGCCAACCCGCGCAACGCTGCCGCCGGATCGCTGCGGCAAAAAGACCCCCGGGTGACCGCGACCCGTGACCTCGGCATGGTCTGCCACGGCATCGGTGCCCGGGAGGGCTTCGAGCCGAAGACACAGTCGCACGCCTATGAGGCGCTGGCGTCCTGGGGGCTGCCGGTCTCCGAGCAGGTCCGGGTGGTCGAGTCCCTCGATGAGGTCGAGGCCTACATCACGCACGCTGGCGAGCACCGGCACTCGATCGTTCCCTACGAGATCGACGGTGTGGTCGTCAAGATCGACGACGTGGGTTTGCAGCGGCGGCTCGGGTCGACCTCGCGCGCCCCCCGGTGGGCGATTGCGTTCAAGTACCCGCCCGAGGAGGTCAACACCCTGCTCCGGGAGATCCGAGTCAACACTGGCCGCACCGGCCGGGTGACGCCGTACGGGGTGATGGAGCCGGTGAAGGTGGCCGGCTCGACCGTGGAGAACGCGACCCTGCACAACGCTTACGAGGTCAGGCGCAAGGACGTCCGACCCGGCGACACCGTGATCCTGCGCAAGGCCGGTGACGTGATCCCCGAGATCCTCGGTCCAGTGCTCGCACTGCGTCCCGACGGACTGCCCGAGTGGGTGATGCCGACCAAGTGTCCCTCGTGCGGCACCACCCTGGTCGAGCAGAAGGTGGGCGACAAGGACCGGCGCTGCCCCAATCACCGGGCCTGCCCGGCGCAGGTCACCGAACGCGTCTTCCATGTGGCAGGTCGGGGCGCATTCGACATCGAGGGCCTGGGCTACGAGGCCGCGGTGGCCCTGCTCGAGGCTGGCGTGATCCGCAACGAGGGCGACGTCTTCGACCTGGACGAAGCCCGGATGCTCGCGGTGCCGCTGTTCACCCGTGCCCCGAAGAAGAGCGCCCTTCGAGACGGCGCCGAGGCGCCTGCTGGGCAACCAGAGCGAGAGTTGAACGCCAACGGACTCAAGCTCCTGGACAACCTCGAGAAGGCCAAGGGCCAGCCGCTGTGGCGGGTGCTGGTCGCGCTCTCGATCCGGCACGTCGGGCCGTCGGCAGCGCGCGCCCTCGCGGACACCTTCGGCTCGATGGACGCAATCCGCGGAGCGAGCCTTGCCGAGCTCGCGGCGGCCGAGGGCGTCGGCGCGACCATCGCCGAATCGGTGCGCTCGTGGTTTGACCCGCCCACAGGCTCGGGGCAGGCGACCGACGAATCGGTCTGGCACGGTGAGATCGTCGACACCTGGGCCGCCGCGGGAGTTCGGATGGAGGACGAGCGCGCTGAGCTCGGCGAGCAGACCCTGCAGGGTCTGAGCATCGTGGTGACCGGTTCGCTGGTCGGGTTCAGCCGGGACGGCGCCAAGGAGGCGATCCTGAGCCGCGGCGGCAAGTCGTCCGCGGGAGTCTCGAAAAAGACCGACTACGTCGTCGTCGGCGAAAGCCCTGGGTCCAAGGCCGAGAAGGCCGAGCAGCTCGGGGTGCCCGTCTTGGACGAGGCCGGGTTTGCGGCGTTGCTCGAAGGCGGCCCCGCGGCGTTGTGAACCCCGGCGTTGTGAACCCCGGCATTGTGAACCCCGGCGGGGAACGTCTCGGCCGGTGCGGGCCGGCCGAGGTAGAAGCCCTGCGCGTACTCGCAGCCCAACGACCTGACCAGCTCGAGCTGCTCGGCCTTCTCGACGCCCTCGGCGATGACCCGGGCGCCGAAGACGTGCGCGGTCCGGACCATCAGATCCAGCACGCTGCGTGCGGTCGCCGTGCTGGTATCGACGAACTCCCGGTCGATCTTCAGGATATCGATCGGCAACCGGGACAGCTGTGCTATCGACTGGTAGCCGGTCCCGAAGTCGTCGAGGCTGATCACCACGCCCAGGGCGCGTAGCGCCACCAGGTTGTCCACGGCGGCCGTGGCGTCCACTGGTGCAGTCTCAGTGACCTCCAGGACGAGCTGGGCAGGGATGACGGTTTCGCCGCGAAGCGCGCTCACGACGTCGTTGAGGATTCTGTCCTGACCGACGTGCCGCCCGGAGATGTTCACGGCCACCTGGAGGGCACAGTCGGCGCGTTCGAGGTTCCAGCGACCGAGCTGCCCGATTGCGGCTCGGAGCACCCACGCGTCGAGCTCGCAGATCAGGTCGGAGGACTCGGCGGCGGGCAAGAACTCGTCCGGCGGCACCAGGCCTCTGCCCGGTCGGTCCCAACGAACCAGCGCTTCGTAGCAATCCACCTGGCCGGTCTCCAAGTCCACGATCGGCTGGTAGTGCAGGACGAGTTCGTCGTGGGTGATCGCGTAGGCGAGGGCCGACTCGATGTCGTCGCGGTCGCGGGGGGCGGACCGGTACCGGCCGCCGAACAGTTCGACTCGACCGCGCCCGGCGGCTTTGGCCTGGTAGGTGGCCAGGTCGGCCTCGTGGACGAGGGACTCCACGTCGGTCGCCCCGCCGCGGCCGAGCGCGATCCCGATGCTGGCGCCGACGGTGACCGTGACGCCGGTGTCGAGGTGGATCTCCTGGGAGACAGCCGCGATCAGCCGGTTCGCCAGGTCGACGGTAGCGGTCTCGTCGGCGACGTCCTCGATCCCGACCAGGAACTCGTCCCCGCCGAGGCGTCCGACGAAGTCGCCCTCGCGGAGCTCGGACTCCATCCGGTGGGCGACTTCACGCAGCACCTCGTCGCCGGCCCGGTGGCCGTGGGAGTCGTTGACGACCTTGAACCCGTCGAGGTCGATGAAGAGCAGGCCGACGGTGCCCTGGCGGCGCCGGTTGCGCCCTAATGCGCCCGCGATCATGCGCATGACCTGGGTACGGTTCGGCAGCCCGGTCAGCGGGTCGTGCCGGGCCTGCACGGCGAGCTCGTCTTGGAGCACCTCCAAGGACTGATGGATCGAGGCGATCTGCTCGACCGCCAGGCTCATCCGCACGATCACCAGCAGCAGCACCACCATCGAGCCGAGGACGACCGGCCAGACATCAAGCGGGACCCCTGCGAACTGCTGCACCGCGAGGACCACCGGAGCGATCATCGTCGCGAGCACCACGGCCAGGAGCCTGGTGCCGCGGAAGCGGGTGTCGGGTTGGATCGCGGGATCCGACAGCTTCGCCATCGACGGGTGCAGGACGGCTGCGCCCCAGAGCGCGTAGGCGAACATCCGGAAGGAACCCAGCGCGTAGACGGGGTCAACGCCGTGCAGGTCGAGCACGACCGACAGGGTGTCGGCGGTGATCAGCAGGGTGAGTGCGCCGAGGAGGTAGCCGAACGCGGGTGAGCGGCCGCCGGGCGAGCTGATCAGCCGAATTAAGGCCCCGACGAGGAGGATGTCCATCACCGGGTACGCGGTAGCAACGAAGGCCGAGTACGGGGAGTTCGCTGCGTTCTCGCTGGTCGGCCCGGCAAGCAGCACCCAGGAGAGCAGCCCGAGCCCCGCAGTGATTGCGGCACCGTCCAGGAACGGTCCGAGGTCGCGGGCCGCCTTCGCCCGGCCGATAGTGAGCATGCCGAGGCCGACAGCGATCACCGGATAGGCGAGCAGCGCGAAGATATCCGCGATGCTTGGGAACACCGGGGTGTCGGCGGCGCCGCGCTGCCAACTGTGCAGCGAGTCGGCGATCACCCAGAGCAGCTGACCGGCCGCCATCACGTGCCAGGCCGCCGCCGCCCGGGGGCGGTAGCGCACGATCGCGACCTGGATGGCGATCACCACTGCCAGTCCAACCACAGCGAACACGGCATCGCGGACCAGTGCAGGCACGGGCAGCACCTCCACGCAGATCACCGCTGCGGTAACGGTCAGCAGGTAGACCTGCGAGAGGGAAGCTGCGGCCGTCGCGGGCGCCTCTGCTTTCGGGTCGATCACGCGGACACCACGGTGAGGGCGCGGACCCGGGCGGAGGCGGCGCGGCTCTGCCGGACCGACAGGCTCGGTGCTGGCACCGTCGAGGCAACTGCCGGGATCCCGTCCGGCAGATTGGAGACCGCGCCGGCGGGGGTGTGGAACATCCACAGGGACAGCGTCCGCATCCCGGCCCAGTCGCCAGGCTGAACGCGCAGCGAGGCCAGCCGGTCGCCGGTGCTCGGATCGATGACGGTGCGGATCGCCAGCAACTTGACCGGGTCCGTGTAGGGGAGCTCGACCTCGACCAGGCCGTGGTGCGGGCCAGAGTCCAGGTCGACACCGTCGGGCACCCGTACAGATAGGCCACCGACCGAGATGTCGACCAGGTCGGTCACCCGGCCGTCGACCAGGAGAGAAGCCTGGACCGCGAACCGATGGCCGTTGCGTCGTGAGGAGGCGTACTCAGCAGCCCGGATCCGGCGCATCCCGAGCGCGACCGTGGTCGCGGCTACCAGCAACCAGATTCCTGAGGCGACCGTCGCGCCGGGCGAGGCCGCCCAGGGGACCGCGCCAGTGAGACCGACGACGCCGTACCCCAGCACAGCGGTCAGGCAGACGAGCAGGACCCCGAGGACGCCGGGGACCCGGCTCGGGGTCCGTTCGGCGCCGCCGGCCTTCGGAGTGACCACGAACTCCAGCGTGCGTCGGGTCAGCAGCCACCAGGCGCAGGACAGACCTACCGGGATCCGCAGGACCCGCAGCGCCAGGGCGTTGGACCAGCTCAGCTGGTGCCGGTAGAAGCGCTTGGCGCCCCAGAGCCGCAGCGCGAACGTGACGACGAAGACCCCGGTGAAGGTGAGCGCCGGCGCAGTGGAGGTCTCCGCGCCGGTGAGCAGCAGGGCGACCGGCACCATCAGCACCAGCACCGACGCGGCGCCTTCGAGCCACCACAGCGTCCCGGTCAGGTACTCGTAGTAGTTGCGCCACGACAGCCACCGCTTCGCCGACCACAGCCGTTCCTTGGCCATGACCTGCATCGCGCCCTGACCCCAGCGTCGTCGTTGCAGCAGGTACTGCTCGGCGGTGGTCGGTGCCAGGCCGACGGCCAGGGTCTGGTGGTGGTAGGCCGTCCTCCAGCCGGACCGGATCAGGCCGAGGGTGGTGTGCATGTCCTCGACGATGGTGTCGGTCGCGACGCCGCCGATCTCGCGCAGGGCGCGGGTGCGGACCACAGCGGTGGACCCGCACCAGAACGGACCGGCCTCAGGGTGGTTGCGCGAGGCCATCATCACGTTGAAGAACAAGCCCTGCTCGCCGTTCACCCCGTCGTCATCGAACGCGCCGGCGTTGTAGAAACTCTGCGGCGCTTGCACCAGGCCGACCTCGGGGTCGACGAACCAGCCCAGGGTGGCGGTGAGGAAGCTCGGCAGCGGGACGTGGTCGCAGTCCAGGACCGCAACCAGGTCGATCCCCTCGCTGCCGGGAGCCGCCTCGGTCTCCATCAGAGCGAGTGCGTGGTTGAGGTTGCCGGCCTTGGCGTGGTCGTGGACCGGCCTGCAGACGTAGCGGGCGCCGTAGGCACGGCAGATCTCCTCGACCCACGGGCGGTCCCCGTCGTCGAGGACCCAGGTCTCGTGGGCCGGTTGGAGCGCGCACGCGGCGGCGATCGTCGGCACGATCACCTCGGCCGGTTCGTCGTAGGTCGGGATCAGAACAGCGACACTGAGACCCCCAGGTGCCTCGGTGACCGGGGCCGGGGCGTGCGAGTCGATGTTCCAGAGTGTGACCAGCCGGAAGACCATGCCGATCAGCGGGACGGTCTCGAAGCCGACCAGGACGGCCGCGGCGACGGCGTTCGGACCGGAGGCGGGCATCGTCCAGCCGATCCGCCAGGTCAGGTAACCCAGGAGGGCAGCGAGCGAGACGAATCCGCCGATGTGGGCGATCCGGCGCGACCGGGACGCCTCGGGGCTGGGCGGTCCGAGCAGATCGGCCCAGCCGGCCATGGACGCATAGGGGTGCCGGCCAGGGTCGGCGCTCGCTCGTCTGCTGCTCATGGACCTCTCCGTCAGCTGTTGTCATCAGCATCGGACGGGAGTGTCCATTATTTACCCATTTAGGGATATTTGGGCCATTTTTAAATCGCCGGACTAGATACTTTCCCTCCGGGGCCAGCCGTTGCCGCCTGCCCCTAGTCTCTCCTCTATGACGAACATCTCTGGGCCTGTCCTGATCGACGAGGCGGCGCCGGTCCTGGTCACTGGTGGCAGCGGGTACGTCGCGAGCTGGGTGGTGCGCTACCTGCTCGAGGACGGTCGGACGGTCCGGGCCACCGTCCGTGACCCGCACAAGCCCCACGGTCTGGAGCACCTGCACGCCCTGGCCGAGAAACACCCCGGCCGGCTGACCCTGCACCGGGCCGAGCTGCTCGAGCCGAACAGCTTCACCGAGGCGATGGCCGGGTGCGAGCTGGTCATCCACACCGCCTCGCCGTTCCTGCTCGGCAAGGTGAAGGATCCCCAGAAGCAGTTGATCGTCCCCGCTCTGGAGGGCACCCGGAACGTTCTAGCGAGCGTCGACGTGACTGCGTCGGTCAAGCGCGTCGTGCTGACGAGCAGCGTGGTCGCGATCTATGGCGACAGCATCGACATGCGCGGCAAGGACCAATTCACCGAGGACGACTGGAACACCACCAGCACACCGACCCACCAGGAGTACTCATACTCCAAGACCGTGGCCGAGCGCGAGGCCTGGAAGATCCAGGCCGCTCAGGACCGCTGGGACCTCGTCACGATCCACCCCGGACTCGTCCTCGGCCCGGCCCTGACCACGGCCAGCAAGTCCGGTTCGATGACCACGATGAACCACTTCACCGACTTCACGCTCGCAACTGGGGCGCCGGCGCTGCAGATGGGGGTGGTCGACGTGCGTGATGTCGCCCGCGCTCACGTCGCGGCCGGTTACACCCCGCAGGCGCACGGCCGTTACATCACCAACGCCGAGACGATGAGCATGCTCGCCATCGGCAAGGCACTGCGGGAGAAGTTCGGCTACCGCCCGTCCTTCCCGCTGATCGAGGCGCCCAAGGTGCTGATCAAGCTCGCGGCGCCGGTGGCCGGGCTGACCCGGAAGTACGTCGACCGCAACGTCGGGTACCCGCTGCGGTTCGACAACTCCCGCACGGTCGCGGAGCTCGGGATCCAGTTCCGCCCGGGCGCCGAGTCGGTAGTCGAGCACTTCCAGCAGATGATCGACGACGGCGTGGTCCGGGGCTAGGTTGGCCGGACGTCGGGACCTCACGATGCGGTGACCGATACAGGGCCCGGTCCACCTAGGATTGCCCGCATGCCTGCTGAACCTGACGGCCCGACCGCGGTCGCGCTCACCCGCGACGAGGTGCGCCACCTAGCCGATCTCGCCCGGATTGAGCTCGACGACGCCGAGCTTGACCACCTCGCACCCCAGCTCGCCGTCATCCTGGAGAGCATCGCGTCGATCGCCGAGGTCGCGGCCGCAGACATCCCGCCGACCTCGCACGCGATCCCGTTGACCAACGTCTTCCGCGAAGACGTCGTCCGGCCCAGCCTGACCGCCGAGCAGGCGCTGTCAGGCGCCCCGGCGAGCGAGCAGCAGCGCTTCTCAGTCCCGCGGATCCTGGGTGATGAACAGTGACCGAGCTGGTGCGGAAGAGCGCAGCCGAGCTGGTCGCGATGCTTGAGGCCGGTGAGACCACCAGCGTCGAGCTGACCCAGGCCTGCCTGGACCGGATCCGAGCAGTGGACGGGGCCGAGGGCGCGGGCATCCACGCCTTCCTGCACGTCGACGCGGACGGCGCACTGGCCCAGGCCGCGGCCTCCGACGCCCGTCGCGCCGCCGGTACGCCTGCTTCAAAGCTCGACGGTGTCCCGATCGCGGTCAAGGACGTGCTCGCGACCGAGGGGCTGCCGACCACCTGCGGCTCCAAGATCCTCGAGGGCTGGATCCCGCCGTACGACGCCACCGTGGTGGCGAAGCTGAAGTCCGCCGGTCTGCCGATCCTCGGCAAGACCAACATGGACGAGTTCGCGATGGGCTCCTCGACCGAGCACTCGGCGTACGGCCCCACCCGGAATCCCTGGGACACCGACCGGATCCCGGGTGGCTCCGGCGGTGGTTCAGCCGCCGCGGTGGCCGCGTTCGAGGCCCCGCTGGCGATCGGCACCGACACCGGCGGGTCGATCCGCCAGCCCGGCGCCGTCACCGGCACCGTCGGCCTGAAACCGACCTACGGCGGCATCTCCCGCTACGGCCTGGTCGCGATGGCCAACTCGCTGGACCAGGTCGGCCCGGTCACCCGGACGGTGCTCGACTCCGCGCTGCTGCACGAGGTCATCGGCGGGCACGACCCGCTCGACTCGACCAGCATCGACGAGCCGCTCCCCGCGCTGGTCGACGCGGCCCGCCAGGGCGCCTCTGGCGGCCTGGCTGGTCTCCGGGTCGGGGTCATCTCCGAGCTTGGCGGCGAGGGCTACCAGCCCGGCGTCCAGGAGCGGTTCGAGGAGGCGGTGGCCCTGCTGGTGAAGGCCGGCGCCGAGGTGGTCGAAGTCTCCTGTCCGAGCTTCGTGCACGCGCTCGCGGCGTACTACCTGATCATGCCGAGCGAGGCCTCCTCCAACCTGGCCCGCTTCGACGCGATGCGCTACGGCCTGCGGGTCCTGCCCGAGATGGTCGAGGACCCGAGCGCCGAGGACGTGATGCGTGCGTCCCGGGACGCCGGCTTCGGCGACGAGGTGAAGCGCCGGATCATCTTGGGCACCTACGCCCTGTCCAGCGGCTACTACGACGCCTACTACGGCCAGGCCCAGAAGGTACGGACGTTAATCAGCCGCGACTTCGAGGCGGCGTTTGCCCGGGCCGACGTCCTGGTCTCGCCGACCGCACCGACCACGGCGTTCAAGATCGGCGAGAAGCTGGACGACCCACTGGCGATGTACCTCAACGACGTCGCGACCATCCCGGCGAACCTGGCCGGCATCCCCGGCATCTCGATCCCGGCCGGGCTGGCTGCCGAGGACGGGCTGCCGGTCGGTTTCCAGATCCTGGCTCCCGCGCTGGCCGACGACCGGCTCTACCGGGTCGGCGCGGCGCTGGAGTCGCTGTTGGAGCAGGAGTGGGGGGCACCTCTGCTCGACCGGGCCCCGGCCCTCGCGGAAGGCGCGCAGCATGGCTGACCTGATGTCCTACGACGACGCGCTCGCCGCGTTCGACCCGGCAATGGGCCTGGAGGTTCACGTCGAGCTGAACACCGCGACCAAGATGTTCTGCGGCTGCTCGGTCGAGTTCGGTGGCGAGCCGAACACCCAGACCTGCCCGACCTGTCTCGGGCTGCCGGGCTCTCTCCCGGTGGTCAACGGCAAGGCGGTCGAGTCGGCGATCCGGATCGGCCTGGCCCTGAACTGCGAGATCGCCGAGTGGTGCCGGTTCGCCCGGAAGAACTACTTCTACCCGGACATGCCGAAGAACTTCCAGACCTCCCAGTACGACGAGCCGATCGCGTTCGACGGCTACCTCGACGTGGAGGTCGCCACCGACGCCGGGGAGATCGAGACCTTCAGGGTCGAAATCGAGCGTGCCCACATGGAGGAGGACACCGGCAAGTCGCTGCACGTCGGCGGTGCCACCGGGCGGATCCAGGGCGCCGACTATTCGCTGGTCGACTACAACCGCGCCGGCATCCCGCTGATCGAGATCGTCACCCGCCCGATCATGGGGGCGGGGGAGAAGGCTCCGGCCGTGGCGAAGGCGTACGTGGCGACGCTGCGCGACCTGCTGCTGGGCCTGGACGTCTCCGACGTACGGATGGAGCAGGGTTCGATGCGCTGCGACGTGAACCTGAGCCTCGCCCCCCAGGGTGCCGAGCAGCTCGGCACCCGCACCGAGACCAAGAACGTCAACTCGCTGCGATCGGTCGAGCGTGCCGCCCGCTACGAGGTCTCCCGGCAGGCCACCCTGCTCACTGCGGGGATCCCGATCCTCCAGGAGACTCGGCACTGGCATGAGGACACTGGCGTCACCACCGCCGGTCGGGAGAAGTCCGACGCCGACGACTACCGGTACTTCCCCGAGCCCGACCTGGTCCCGGTGGCGCCAACCCGGGAGTGGGTCGCTGAGCTCAAGGCCGGCCTGCCCGAGCCGCTGCGCGAGAAGCGGGCCCGGCTGCAGACCGGCTGGGGCTTCACCGACCTGGAGATGCGCGACGTCGTGGCTGCCGATGCGGTCGGTCTGATCGAGGAGACCGTCGCCGCGGGCGCGCCTGCACAGGCCGCCCGGAAGTGGTGGGTCGCGGAGCTCACCCGGCGGGCCAACGAGGACGGCGTCGAGCTCGCGGAGCTGCCGATCACCCCGGCCCAGGTCGCTGCCGTCCAGGCACTCGTCGACGGCGGCTCGCTGAACGACAAGCTCGCCCGCCAGGTCTTCGAAGGCGTGCTCGCCGGCGAGGGCGAGCCCGCAGCCGTGGTCGCTGCCCGAGGCCTCGCCATCGTCTCCGACGACGGCGCGCTGGGCGATGCCATCGACCGCGCGATCGCGGCCAACCCGGACGTTGCGGACAAGATCCGGGAGGGCAAGGTCGCGGCCGCCGGTGCCTTGATCGGCGCGGTGATGAAGGACATGAAGGGCCAGGCCGACGCCGGTCGCGTCCGCGAGCTGATCATCGAGAAGCTGGCCTGAACTGCGCTGATCCCTAGCGAGCGGCACCCTCTCGCCGGATCCGGGGTGCGTTTCGGCGGGAATGTTCGGTGGGGTGAGGGACGAACGCGCGGTGCTAGGGTCACGGCGTCCTTCTCGGCGAGGGCGACAACTCCATCCATCACGTCCGTCCAGGGAAAGCCGGTCAAAATCCGGCACTGACCCGCAACCGTAGGTCGTGCGCTTCCATGCGTACGACGAGTCGGAGCACCTGTCACGAGACGTCCTCGCAAACACGCTGTCGTGGTAAGCAGCGGGCGGCCCCCCGGCTCCCGTTCATGCAGCGGGAAGGAAAGCATGTCTCACGTCTCCCGACGCCTGGGGGCCCTCGTGGCCGTCTCGGCGCTCTCTCTCACCGGGGTCACCCTGGTGGCGGCACCGGCTCAGGCCGTTCCGGACACCCGGTCGGTCGACCAGGCAGCGACCTGGCTGGCCGGTCAGCTGACCGACGGCCTGATGTACAACCCCGCCTTCGGCGGGTTCAACGACTACGGCCTCTCCATCGACGCCGGCCTTGCGCTGGACGCTGTCGACAAGCAGCCCGCCGCGGTCACGGCGATCGGCAAGGCCATCCGCGCCCACTACTACTCCTACACGACGGGTGACGACTTCGGCGGCCCTGAGGTCTACGCCGGCGGCCAGGCCAAGGCGCTCGTGATGGCCCAGGTCGCGGGAACCGGGCCGGCCAGCTACCCCGCGTCGATCCAGACCCAGCTCGAGGACAGGGTCGCGATCGCGTCCCCGAACACCGGCCGGATCCAGAACTCTGGGGAGACCGACTTCAACCCGCCCTTCGACCCGGTCGACAGCGCGAACGTTTTCGGCCAGGCTTTTGCGGCCCGTGCCCTGACGGTCGCCGGGTCGGACCTGGCCGACGAAGCGGTGACCTTCCTGCTCCAGCAGCAGTGCACCGACGGCCACTTCCGGCAGAGCTTCAGCCCGAAGGACGCTCTCGACCAGAGCTGTGACGCCGGTGCGCCCGGAACGACGGGCGACGCCCTCGGCGCCACTGCGACCGCGGTCATCCAACTGGACGCAACCCCTGCCCTTGCCGCCGACCCTGCCGTCACGGCTGCACTGACTGACGCCGTCACCTGGTTGAAGACCCAGCAGGCGGGCGACGGCTCCTTCAACAACGGCAACTCCAACACCACCGGCCTGGCCGGCTGGGCCCTGGGCGACCGCGGCGAGACCGCGGCGGCCACCGCCGCCGCCACCTGGCTCCGGGACCGTCAGGCCGATGACACCGACGCGTGCACCAAGCTCAAGCCGCACGTCGGAGCGATCGCGTTCGACGACGCCGCGCTGGCCGAAGGTCGTAGCAACGGCATCACCGACAACACGGTCGGCCAGTGGCAGCGTGCGACCAGCCAGACCCTGGTCGGCCTCCGCTCCCTGGAGGCCGAGTCGGCCGCCGTGCTGAACGTGACCGGTCCGGGCGGCTACGTCCAGGCGAGGAAGGCGGCGAACTACTCGATCACCGGTGCTGCCGCAGGCAGCAAGCTCTGCCTGACGGTGGCGTCCAACTCAAGGGCCGCCACGGCCGGGGTGGCCGGTACGGCGAGTGCCGCACTGACCATGCCTGCAGGCACGGCCAACCGGACCGTCAAGGTGACCGACCGCAACGGCAACACCGACACGGTGGTGACCAAGGTTCTCGGCGCCAAGACTCTGACGGTGACGCCGGCACTTCGGCGGGTTCCGAGGGGCAGTGCTGTCCGGGTGACCGTCTCCGGTCTCGCCGCCGGCGAGTTGGTGCGCCTGCGCTACCGCGGCGTTCTCGTGGCGAGCGGTACGGCGACCGCGACGGGCACCTTCGTCCGCAAGGTCAGGGTCGGCAGGACGCTCGGCCTGGCAACGATCGCCGCCACCGGCCAGTTCCCGGCGATCCGCAAGGGCGCGACCACTATCAGGGTGATCCGCTGATCTAGGACGTTCCGGGGTCGACCAGCAGGATCTGGTCGTCGCCGTCCTGGGGGTCACCACGTCCGTCACGGTTGGACGTGGTGACCCACAGGCGCCCGTCGGGGGCGACCGCGACCGAGCGCATCCGGCCGTAGGTGCCGACGAAGAAGTCTTGGGGGCTGGAGGCGCGGTCTCCGTTCACATCGATGCGCCACAGCCGTTGCCCGCGCAGCGAGGCCAGCCAGAGGTGCCCGTCGAGGAAGGCCAGTCCGGACGGGGACGCCTCCGAGGTCCGCCAGACCACCTGGGGGTTGCGGAACCGCTTGTCGGTGCCGCGTCCCTCGACGTTCGGCCAGCCGTAGTTGATGCCCCTCTGGATCAGGTTCAGCTCGTCCCAGGCGTCCTGGCCGAACTCGGAGGCCCACAGGTTGTCGGCGTCGTCGAACGCCAGTCCCTGGACGTTGCGGTGACCGAGCGACCAGATCGGTGAGTTCGGATCAGGGTTGCCGGGGGCGGGCTCACCGTCCTGGGTGATCCGCAGGATCTTCCCGGCCGGAGTGTCCGGGTCCTGGGCGAGGTCGCGTTCGCCGGTCTCGCCGGTGGCCACGTAGAGGTTGCCGTCGGGACCGAAGGCCAACTGCCCGCCGTCATGGACGAAGCCCCGGGGGATGTCGGTGAGAATCGCCGTCGGCTCGCCGAGCCGGCCGCCCTCGAACTGCATCCGCAGGACCCGGTTGTCGCTGTCGGTCGAGGTGTAGACGAAGACGCGCTTGTCCTCGGCGTACGACGGGGAGACCGCTAGCCCGAGGAGGCCGGACTCGCCCTCGGCAACCGTCTGGTCGATCTCTCCTACCTCCTGCACCGAGCCGCCACCTCCACCGGGGCGGACCTGCAGGACCCGACCGCTGTCGCGCTCGGTGACCAGCGCGGACCCATCGGGCAGGAAGTCGATGCCCCACGGCACGGCCAGCCCCTGGGCGACAGTGCCGACTACCCGGGCGCCGGTGGTCGTCGTGGGGGCTGGATCGGTCACCGTCGGAGCGGCCGTCGCGGTCCTCGGAGCCGGACCCGTGTCGTCGGTGCGGAAAGCATCCGATCCGCTGCCGCACCCCGCGAGGAGAGCGAGGGCCGGGGCGAGGGCGAGGAGGGGCTTCACCCCCTCGAAACTAGCCGACCCGGTCCAACAGGTCGAGAAGGAGTTCGTGGACCTCGGCGGGCTTCTCCATGCACAGGAAATGGCTCGCGGTGAACTCGTGGTACTCGGCGTCGTCGATCCGCAGCGCCGCCGTTCGCATGTCCTCGGCGGAGGCGAGGACGTCCCAGGTGCCAGCGACGAAGGAGACCGGTACAGCGACGTCACGCAGCGAGACCCGGACGTGCTTGGAGGTCGCGACGGCGAGGTTCATGTACCAGTCGAGCGGTGTTCTCAGGAACTCGCTGACGGCGACCCGGGTGAGCCCGGGGTCGGCGACCGGCAGCATGAAGCCGCTGTGGCTGATCAGGTCAACGGTGGTGTCGGTCACCGGGATCCTGGCGGTAACAGCGTGCACCGGCTTGCCGATCAACCGCCCGAGGCGAGCGACGTTGACGGTGATCGCCGCGCGAAGGAAGCGGGGGACGCGCAATGGCGCCAGCATCGAGGAGAAGGTGCCCCCGGGGACACCGGCGACGGCGAAGAGTCCGGTGACCCGGTCCGGATGCAGGAAGGCGAGCTCGAAGGCGGTGTTGACCCCCATGGACCAGCCCATCACCGGGCAGGCGTCGATCTCAGCGTCGTCCATCACCGCGAGAGCGTCTTCGACGAATACGTCGATGCCGATCCTGGTCGGGTCGGCGGGACGGTCGGACCCGCCGGTACCGCGGTGGTTCCAGGAGATCACCCGAACGCCGCAGTCGGGGTCGAGGAGGGCGGGCCAGGCGTACGGGTTGGTGCCCAGCCCGTTGCAGAGCAGCACCGTCGGTCCCTCGACGTCGTTGGTCCAGGCCTGCAGCTGGGTCCCGTCGGTCGCGGTGACCGAGTAGTAGCGCAGGGCGATCCCGTCGTCAGGATCAGGGACGACGTGCAACGGGGCGACGGAAGCCGACATGGACCGAGTGTGCCTCAGCCCCACTGTGTAAGGGGGCTGTTTGTTGCTGAAATCACCCGGTGCCGACCAGGTGGGTCGAGCAGGCAGATCAGCCGACGTTGTCCACGGCGGCGGCAGGTGTAGAGGTGGTGTGGTGACGCCGGGCCAGATACCCGGCGACGAATTCTTCGACCTCGACACGTTCCCGACGGCGGGCAGTGAGGACCGTGCACGCGATCATCGCGTTGCGACGTGCCTGCTCCTGGCTGCGAGTCGACCAACGTGCCACGAGGCCCAGTGGAGCGGCGGCTAGCAGTGCGTTCATCCGGGTTCCTCCCTCTTCGTGTTGGTAGACCCTCAACTTGGCAGACGTACGCGACGGGGCAGTCACGCCCAGATGACAAGTCTGTGAACGAGGTCTCACAGCACCTGGACCTCCGAGGGGCCCGATAACTCCCTTGAGGGCGCGGCGGATCAGGCGCAGGATCAGGACCATGACCGAGACAATCCTGATGGTGGGTACCCGCAAAGGCCTCTGGGTGGGGCAGTCCGACGAGCGCCGTACGGCGTGGAGTTGGACCGGGCCGCACTTCGACATGATGGAGGTCTACTCCTGCATGGTCGACGTCCGCGGCGGCGCCGTACGGCTCTTCGCCGGGGCCTCTTCGCCGTGGACCGGGCCGCAGATCCAGGTCTCCGAGGACCTCGGCGCCACCTGGACCGCCACCGGCGGAGCACACTTCCCCGACGACGTCGACGCGTCGGTCGAGCGGATCTGGCAGCTCGTCCCGGGCATCGACGACAACGTGGTCTTCGCCGGGACCGAGCCGGGTGCCGTGTTCCGTTCCTCCGACGGCGGCGCGACGTTCGCTCTGGAGCGGTCGCTGTGGGAGCACCCGCACCGCATGGAGTGGGGCGAGGGTTTCGGGGGCCAGGCCTTCCACACGATCCTCCCGCACCCCACCGACCCGGACTCGTTGACCGTGGCGATCTCGACGGGTGGGTGCTACCAGTCCTCCGACGGCGGGGGCTCCTGGGCGCCGCGCAACGAAGGCGTCCGGGCGGAGTTCCTGCCCGAGGGCTCGCAGTACCCCGAGTTCGGGCAGTGCGTGCACAAGATCGCGCGGCACCCTGACGTTCCGGAGCGGCTGTTCCTGCAGAACCACGGTGGGGTCTACCGCTCGACCGACCACGCGGCGAGCTGGCAGTCGATCGCCGAGGGCCTGCCGTCGGACTTCGGCTTTCCGGTGGTGGTGCATCCGCACGAGCCGGAGACGATCTACGTGTTCCCGATCAGCGGGGGCGAGGGTCGGTACCCACCCGGTGCCCGGGCCCAGGTGTGGTGCTCCCGCGATGCCGGAGACACCTGGCAGGCCCTGGACGACGGACTGCCCGACGACTTCTACGTCGCGGTAATGCGCGACGCGATGTGCACCGACAGCCACCCCTCACCCGGCATCTACCTGGGGGCCCGCAACGGCGCGGTCTGGGGTTCCGCGGACGCGGGGGAGACCTGGGGCCAACTGGTGGCCAACCTCCCCGACGTGATGGTGGTCAGGGCTGCAGCGGTCGGAGCCGGCTGATCGAGGGCCGGGTGGTGAAACCCCTGTGCGGGCAATCGGTCCCGTCGTAGACAATGGCGCCATGACGCAGACGCCCTCCTCGGCCCCGGACATGAAGCCCCGTTCCCGCGATGTCACCGACGGCCTCGAGAAGGCTGCCGCGCGAGGGATGCTCCGGGCGGTAGGCATGGGAGACGACGACTGGGTCAAGCCGCAGATCGGTGTCGCGTCCAGCTGGAACGAGATCACCCCGTGCAACCTCTCCCTGGACCGGCTCGCGAAGGCCGTCAAGAACGGCGTCCATGCGGCCGGGGGCTACCCGCTCGAGTTCGGCACTATCTCCGTCTCCGACGGGATCTCCATGGGCCACGAGGGGATGCACTACTCGCTGGTGAGCCGTGAGGTGATCGCGGACTCGGTCGAGACCGTCATGATGGCCGAGCGTCTCGACGGCTCGGTGCTGCTGGCCGGCTGCGACAAGTCGTTGCCGGGCATGCTGATGGCTGCTGCCCGCCTCGACCTGGCCTCGGTCTTCCTCTACGCCGGCTCCACGATGCCAGGCAGCGTGGACGGTCGCGACGTGACGATCATCGACGCCTTCGAGGCGGTCGGTGCCTGCTTGGCCGGCAAGATCACCCGCGAGGAGGTCGACAAGATCGAGCGGGCGATCTGTCCGGGCGAAGGTGCGTGCGGAGGCATGTACACCGCCAACACGATGGCCTCGGTGGCCGAGGCGCTGGGCATGTCCCTGCCGGGCAGCGCTGCGCCGCCGGCCGTGGACCGACGCCGCGACGGCTTCGCCCACCGCTCCGGCGAGGCCGTGGTCGCGATGCTCGCCCACGGCATCACCGCGCGCCAGATCATGACGCGCGAGGCCTTCGAGAACGCGATTGCGGTGGTGATGGCGCTCGGCGGCTCGACCAACGCCGTGCTGCACCTGCTCGCGATCGCCCGCGAGGCCGAGGTCGACCTGACCATCGACGACTTCAACACCATTGGCGACAAGGTGCCGCACCTCGGTGACCTGAAGCCGTTCGGCAAGTATGTGATGAACGACGTAGACAAGATCGGCGGCATCCCGGTGGTCATGAAGGCGCTGCTCGACGCCGGCCTGATGCACGGCGACACCCTGACGGTCACCGGCCGGACGATGGCCGAGAACCTGGAGGCACTGAACCCGAAGCCGCTCGACGGCGAGGTGCTGCGTCAACTCTCCGAGCCCATCCACGCCACCGGCGGCATCACGGTCCTGAAGGGTTCGCTGGCGCCCGAAGGTGCAGTGGTGAAGTCGGCCGGCTTCGACGACACCACCTTCACCGGCAGCGCCCGGGTCTTCGACGGCGAGCGGGCCGCTCTGGACGCGCTCACCGAGGGCCGGATTCTCGCCGGCGACGTCGTGGTGATCCGCTACGAGGGTCCCAAGGGCGGTCCGGGGATGCGCGAGATGCTTGCGATCACCGGGGCGATCAAGGGGGCGGGCTTGGGCAAAGACGTCCTGCTGATCACCGACGGGCGCTTCTCCGGCGGCACTACCGGCCTCTGCGTCGGACACATCGCGCCGGAGGCCGTCGACGGCGGCCCGATCGCGTTCGTCCGCGACGGCGACCCGATCACCCTGGACGTGGCCAACAAGACCCTCGAGGTCGGCATCGACGATCTGGAAGCCCGCAAGGTCGGCTGGGAGCCGAACCCGCCGAAGTACACCCGCGGTGTTCTGGGCAAGTACGCGAAGGTCGTCCAGTCGGCGGCGCACGGAGCCGTCTGCGGCTGATCGCTGTCGGTCAGATCAGGCACAGTGTCTGACATGGACCAACGAGTCAGCTTCATCACCTTGGCGGTTGCCGACCTGAGCGCGTCGCACGGTTTCTACGTCGGCGGTCTCGGCTGGAGCGCGGAGGTCTTCGTCCCCGACGAGGTCCTGATGATCCGGGTCGGCGAGCACCTGATCCTCTCGCTCTGGTCAGAGTCCGGCTTCGAGACCGAGGTCGGCCCGATCCGCCGCGGCGACGGCCTAATCCCGGTCACGCTGTCCCACAACGTCAGGTCTGAGGCCGAGGTCGACCAGATCCTCGAGCTCGCCGCAGGCCTCGGGTCGACCTCGCTGGTCCGCGGAGAACGCCGGGAGTGGGGCGGCTACTCGGGGTACTTCGCCGATCCCGACGGCTTCCGCTGGGAGATCGCGGTCAACCAGCCCCTGGAGCACCTGGTCATCCCGGACTGACGGCGCGTCGGGTCGGCGATTCGTGACCGGCACGGAGTGCCGGTCACGAATCCGCTCAGCCGAAGAACTGGAGCAGCGCCGTCAGGAACCCGCCCTGGTTCGGCATCGTCCAGTCACCGTCGAGCCTGGTGACCGGGATGTCGTTGCGCGCCAGCGCGGTGGTGTCTGCGTTCTTCCTGGTCTCTGCCGCAGGTGTCCCGGCGGTGAGCAGGTAGGTGCCGCCCGTCCTAGGGACGTCGCCGCCGTAGACCAGACCGATGTCGTTCGACGTTCCGGCCACGGTGGACACCGGCTTGCCGAGCTCCTCGCCGGCCCCGACGAACGGGTAGTTCACGTTGAGCACCAGTCCCGGTTCCAACTGCTCGCTCTGCACTGTCCTGGCGAGCAGATCGGTGGCGAACGCAGCGGTCTTCGCGAACGGGACGTTCGGGATCTGGGCAAGCACGCGCGGGACTTCGGCGCTGAATGCCATCGCCGGGACGCCATACTCGCGGGCGGTGACGGCGGCACCGACGGTGCCGGAGTGGTTCAGCGTCGAGCCGACGTTCTGACCGAAGTTGATCCCGGAGAGAACCACGTCGGGCCCGGTGGTCCAGTAGTTCTGCGCGAACCGGCTCAGGGCGATGTTGACCGCATCGGCCGGTGACGCGCTCGGGGTTCCCGAGACACAGGGGCCGGCGGACTGGCAGACACCGAAGACCGCCCCACCGGTCGAGGTGGAGGAACAGTCGCCGCTGTACGCCGCCGGGGGCGCGACAGCCTGGACCCTCAGCGGGACCGGGGTGAAGCCGGGCGGGGTCATCCGGGCTCCGGCGCCGCTCTGCTGCGACCAGGGCGCGACGACGAGGACATCGGCGCCGGCGGCGCACAGCGATTTGCGGAGCTCGTAGAGGCCCTTGCCGTCGGTGCCGAAGCCGGCGTCCAGGCCGCGGGCGCTGTCGTCGTTGGTGACCAGGACCTTCAGGCCGGCCAGGGGCGGTGCGGAGGGTTCGGCCGCCGTTGCTGGTCCGCCTGCCAACGCGCTGAGCAGAGTGGCGACGAGCGTGCCGACCAGGACGGTGGCGAGCGCGCGGTGCCGGGTCGACGATGAGATGGATCGCATGGTTCTCCTCGATGAAGGGTGCAGGTGCCCCTACATTCGGTCCGGGCCCTGTGGCCGGTCCAAGACTCGTTGAGCATGGGAGTGGCAGTGAACATCCAGCAGCTTCGCTACGTAGTCGCCACGGTGGAGTCCGGCAGCATGACGGCTGCCGCGGCGGTGCTCTTCGTCGCCCAGCCTGCTCTGAGTCGGGCGGTACGACTGCTGGAGCGCGAGCTAGGCATCGACCTGTTCACCCGTTCCGGTCGGGGCGTCGCACTCACCGCCGAGGGGGAGCAGTTCGTGGTCCGGGCGCGCCGGGTCCTGCGCGGCATCGACGCCCTCCGCGGGATCGGGGATCGCCAGGACCACCCCGCCGAGTTGGTGATCGTGGCCTCTCCGACCCTGCAGGCGTCGCTGGCGCTGCCGCTGCTCGGCGCGCTCCAGGATCAGGGCGTCGCCTTGCATACCCGGTTGATCGGTTGCGGCAGCTCCCGCGAGGTGCACGAGCTGGTGGCCGCTGGGCGCGCCGATCTCGGTTTGTGCGACCAGATGATCGAGAGCGACTTGGACGTCGTGCCGCTGGGCCTGGCCGAGGTCCGGTTGGTCTCGCCGCTCGGCCTGGACCTGCCATCGACGATCACCGTCGGTGACCTGGCCGGTGTCCCGCTGGTGCTCCCCACCGCTGGCAGCGAACGACGGGCCGCCCTGGACTGGTTCTTCGCGGCGTGCGAGATCACGCCGGCGGTGGCGATCGAGAGCGATGAGCGCAGTGTCTGGCTCGAGGCCGTCCTCCGCGGTCTCGCCTCCTGCATCTGGCACAGCGTCGATGCGTTGCGGGTGCCGGTGGGAGAGGTCGAGTTCCGAAGTTTCCAGCCGCCGATGTACCAGGAGCTGAGCGCCGTGCACCGGGCCACCGACGAGGCCACCGACGAGGCCCCCGACGGGGCCCCCGCGAAGGACCTGCTGCTGGACGTGCTCCGGCAGTTCGCCGAGCTTCGCTCGCTCTGATCAGTCGATGACCGCCCATGGTGTCGAATAGCCAGGTGGCGAAGCGCGAGTTCCTCCCCAATCGGCCGGTCGGCGTCGACGGCGTGCCGCTGTACCTGACGAGCCTGGCGCTGGCCGCGTTCCTGCTCGCGGTCACCGGGGTGGGCCTGGAGAATCCGGCCGCGCCCGGGGCCGCCCCCGGAACCGCTCCGGAGTCGGTGGTGTCGACCGAGCGACCTCAACCGCGGACGCCGAGGCCCGCCGCGCCGAAGGTGCCGACCCGCGAGGGCGGGCTGCCAGGTGGAGCGGAGCGGGTCTTCGAGGACGGCCGGATGCTGGTCGCGTACTACGGGACTGCCGGAACCGGCTCGCTCGGCGTCCTCGGCGAGGCATCGCCGGACAGGATCATGCCGCGGCTGGCTCGGGCGGCCGCGCCGTTCCGGCGCTCCGGGGTGGCGGCGCAACCGGTCTTCGAGCTGATCGTCACCGTCGCGCGCGCCGGGCCGACCGGTACGGGCACCTACAGCTCCGATATCGCACGCGAGCGGGTCCGGCGCTACATCGAAGCAGCACACCGGGTCGGCGTCCTGGTCGTCCTCGACGTCCAGCCCGGGCGTGCCGACTTCCTCACTGTCGTCAAGCGCTGGGAGTGGGCGTTGCGAGACCCCTGGGTAGGGCTGGCCCTCGATCCCGAGTGGCGGGTCGGGCCGCGCCAGGCACCGGGGCAGGTGATCGGTTCGGTCTCAGCCGCGGAGGTCAACAGAGTCTCGGCCTGGCTCGAAGCGCTCACCGTAGCTGGGGGCCTGCCGGAGAAGATCTTCATGCTCCACCAGTTCCGCTCCTCGATGATCCGCAATATCGAGCAGATCGTGCCGCGGCCGCACCTGGCGATGGTCCAGCACGTCGACGGGTTCGGTCCGCCGCGGGCGAAGAAGGCAACCTTCCGGGCGGTGGTGAAGCCGCGGCAGTTCGTGCCCGGGTTCAAGCTCTTCTACGACGAGGACGTCCCACGGATGACCGCTGCCCAGGTACTCCGGCTGCGACCGAGAATCTCGTTCGTCAGCTTCCAGTGAGCGCCCTAGGCTGGACGCGTGCAGGAGAACGAGTTCGGTCAGAGGATCGGTGACCCGGTCACCTGGAGCCCGCGGCCTCCCGTCGGACCGGTGACCTTGCCTGGTCGGAGCTGCACCGTCGTGCCCTACGACTCGGCGCGGGTCGACGAGCTCTTCGCCACGACCGTCGCAGGCTCGCCGCCGAGCACCTGGACTTACCTGCCGACCGGACCGTTCCGGGACGCGGCCGGTCTGCGGAGCTGGCTGGACTCGTTGATGGCCGACCCCGGCGCGGTCCCGAAGCTGATCTGCCTCGCGGACGGCAGGCCGGTCGGTGTCGCGTCGTACCTGCGCCTTGACCCGGTCAACGGCTCGGTGGAGGTGGGCGGGATTGTCTTCGCCGCGGAGCTCCAACGGACGACCGCGGCCACCGAGGCGATGTACCTGATGGCGCGCCACGTCTTCGACGACCTCGGATACCGCCGCTACGAGTGGAAGTGCGACGCGGGCAACGAGCCGTCGCGACGTGCGGCCACGCGTCTCGGCTTCACCTACGAGGGCACCTTCCGTCAGGCGATGGTCTACAAGGGGCGCAACCGGGACACGGACTGGTTCTCCATCACCGACGCCGAGTGGCCGGCAGTACGAGCGGCATTCGACGCGTGGCTGGACCCCACGAACTTCGACGCCGACGGTCAGCAGGTGGCTCCGCTCCGGGCGCGGACGGCACCTCAGTAGCCGAGACGCATGTCCCAGATGATGGGATGGCTGGCATAGTGAGTTGAGTGCCAGGCGGCACGAGGGGCATCATGTGTCCATGCGTTTGAAGACTCTTGTACGCACGCGACGCGTGAGCTGAGGCCACCAGCCTCCACGCCCACGCGTCGACCCCTCGCTGCCATCCTTGGCCGGGGGGTTTTTTGCTGGAAAGACACCCACGTCGAACAACGAAGGAATCAGATGAGCGAGCAGGGCGCGGCCGGGACGCAGGTCACCGGTGCCCAGAGTCTGATCATGTCGCTGGAGAGCGCGGGTGTCGAGAACATCTTCGGCATCCCCGGCGGCGCCATCCTGCCGGCGTACGACCCGCTCTACGACTCCAAGATTCGACACATTCTGGTACGCCACGAGCAGGGTGCTGGCCACGCCGCCCAGGGATACGCCGCGGCGACCGGCAGGGTCGGTGTCTGCATGGCCACCAGTGGCCCAGGCGCAACGAACCTCGTCACCCCGATCGCGGACGCCTATATGGACTCGGTCCCGATGGTGGCGGTCACCGGTCAGGTCCCCGCGGCAGCGATCGGTACCGATGCGTTCCAGGAAGCCGACATCCGTGGCATCACGATGCCGATCACCAAGCACAACTTCCTGGTCACCGACCCGGCCGAGATCCCGCGCACGGTCGCCGAAGCCTTCTACCTCGCCTCCACGGGCCGCCCCGGTCCGGTGCTGGTCGACATCGCGAAGTCCGCGCTCCAGGAGATGACGCACTTCGTCTGGCCCACTGAGCTCAACCTGCCCGGTTACCGCCCGGTCTCGCGACCGCACTCCAAGCAGATCCGGGAGGCGACCAAACTGATCCTGGAGTCTCGTCGGCCGGTGTTGTACGTCGGGGGAGGCGTGATCCGGGCCCGTGCCGCCCAGGAGCTGCGGGTGCTCGCCGAGATGACCGGGATGCCGGTGGTCACCACCTTGATGGCTCGCGGCGCGTTCCCGGACAGCCACGCGCAGCACCTCGGCATGCCCGGGATGCACGGCACCGTTTCCGCGGTGGCCGGGCTGCAGAAGAGTGACCTGATCATCAGTCTCGGTGCCCGCTTCGACGACCGGGTCACCGGCAACCTGGACTCCTTCGCGCCCGGTGCGAAGATCATCCACGCCGACATCGACCCGGCCGAGATCGGCAAGAACCGGGTCGTCGACGTCCCGATCGTTGGCGACTGCCGCGAGGTGATCGCCGACCTGATCGTGGCGCTGCAGGCCGAGCAGGACGCCGGCAACACCGGTGACTTCGAGGCTTGGGTGAAGTTCCTAGCCGGGCTCAAGGAGCGCTACCCGCTCTCCTACGACACCCCCGCCGAAGGGCTCGCGCCGCAGTACGTGCTGCAGCGGCTCAGTGCGATCAGCGGACCTGAGTCGATCTACTGCGCCGGCGTCGGACAGCACCAGATGTGGGCCACCCACTACGTCGGCTTCGAGAACCCGAACACCTGGATCAACTCCGGTGGTCTGGGCACGATGGGCTTCGCGGTCCCGGCAGCGATGGGCGCCAAGGTCGGCCGGCCCGACGCCACCGTCTGGGCGATCGACGGTGACGGCTGCTTCCAGATGACCAACCAGGAGCTCGCCACTTGCACGATCGAGGGCATCCCGATCAAGGTCGCGATCATCAATAACGAGTCGCTCGGCATGGTGCGGCAGTGGCAGACCCTTTTCTACGAGGGCCGCTACTCCAACACCGACCTGCACACCGGCCCGGCCCGACGGGTCCCGGACTTCGTCAAGCTCGCCGACGCGTACGGCGCTGTGGGCCTGTCCTGCGACAACGCCGCCGACGTGGACGCGACGATCAAGAAGGCCATGGAGATCGACGATGTCCCGGTGGTCGTGGACTTCCGGGTACACCGCGACGCGATGGTGTGGCCGATGGTGGCTGCCGGAACGTCGAATGACGACATCAAGTACGCGCGCGACCTGGCGCCCCAGTTCGAGGAGGACGATCTCTGATGACGGTCCACACACTCAGCGTTCTGGTCGAGAACAAGCCGGGGGTGCTCGCCCGGGTCTCCAGCCTGTTCAGCCGCCGCAGCTTCAACATCGACTCGCTGGCGGTCGGCCCGACCGAGCACCCGGAGATCTCCCGGATGACGATCGTGGTCAACGTGGAGGAGTCGCCGCTCGAGCAGGTCACCAAGCAGCTGAACAAACTGGTCGAGGTGATCAAGATCGTCGAGCTCGAGGAGCGCGACTCGATCGAGCGCGAGCTGCTGCTGGTCAAGGTCAAGGCCGACGTGGAGACCCGCGCGCAGGTGCTCGACGTGGTCCAGCTGTTCAAGGCTCGGGTGGTCGACGTGGCCACCGACGCGATCACGATCGAGGTCACCGGCAACTCCGACAAGCTGGCTGACTTCCTGCGGGTCCTGGAGCCGTTCGGCATCCGCGAGCTCGTCCAGTCTGGCCTGGTCGCCATCGGCCGTGGCGGACGCTCCATCACCGAGCGCACCTTGCGTCCGGTGCCGGTTCCGGTCACCGCCTTCGGCGCCTGACCTTCCTGCTTCAACCCTCACAGCACGATCACCACGAATGAAGGAGAGCCCCCGTGGCTGAAATGTTCTACGACGACGACGCCGACCTGTCCCTGATCCAGGGTAAGCAGGTCGCGGTGATCGGCTACGGCAGCCAGGGCCATGCCCATGCGCTCAACCTGCGCGACTCCGGCGTCGACGTCCGCGTCGGTCTGAAGGCTGGCTCCACGAGCATCGCCAAGGCCGAGGAAGAGGGCCTGCGGGTGCTGACGGTCGACGAGGCGGTCCAGGAGGCCGACGTCATCGTCATCCTCGCCCCCGACCAGTTCCAGCGGCACATCTACGCCGAGTCGATCGAGCCGCACATCACCGCGGGCGACACCCTCGTCTTCGGCCACGGCTTCAACGTCCGCTTCGGCTACATCCAGGCGCCCGAGGGTGTCGACGTCATCCTGGTAGCGCCGAAGGCCCCAGGTCACACCGTGCGCCGCGAGTTCGTCGCGGGCCGTGGCATCCCGGACATCATCGCGGTCGAGCAGGATGCCTCAGGGACGGCCTGGGAGCTCGCGAAGTCCTACGCCAAGGCGATCGGCGGCACCCGCGCCGGCGTCATCAAGACCACCTTCACCGAAGAGACCGAGACCGACCTGTTCGGCGAGCAGGCCGTCCTTTGCGGTGGCGTCTCGCACCTGGTGCAGGCCGGCTTCGAGACCCTGACCGAGGCGGGCTACCAGCCCGAGATCGCCTATTTCGAGGTGCTGCACGAGCTCAAGCTCATCGTGGACCTGATGTGGGAGGGCGGCATCGCCAAGCAGCGCTGGTCGGTCTCCGACACCGCCGAGTACGGCGACTACGTCTCCGGGCCCCGGGTGGTGACCCCCGAGGTCAAGGCCAGCATGAAGTCGATCCTGGACGACATCCAGAGCGGTGCCTTCGCCACCCGGTTCATCGCCGACCAGGACAACGGCGGTGCCGAGTTCCTCAAGCTCCGCGAGGAGGAGGCCGCGCACTCGATCGAGGCCACCGGTCGGACGTTGCGCTCGCACTTCGCCTGGAAGCAGTCCGACGCGGACTACACCGAGGGCTCTGCCGCTCGTTGATCCCCCGCGCTCCACGAACGCCCCCGGCTACGGAGCTGGGGGCGTTCGCCGTTTCCCGACGCCGCCCGCCGGGATAGCGATGGGGAGGAGGTAATCATGGAACCGCCCGACCTCTACGAAAGCGTGCGTCGAAACTGAAGGCGCGGCCAATCCTGGTGGAATCTCTTTCCCAGAACTAGAACAAGTTCTAGGCTCCACCCATGGACCTCACCGCGATCGAAGAAATCCGCCAACTCAAGTACCGCTACTTCCGCACGCTCGACCTGAAGTTGTGGGACGAGTTCGGAGACTGTCTCGCCGAGGACGTGGTCGCCCGCTACGGCACCCAGGCGATGGACAAGCCGCTGCACTATGACAACCGGGCCGACGTCGTCGAGTTCATGACGCAGAACCTGGGCGACGGGATCGTCACGATCCACATCGCCAACCACCCGGAGATCGAGGTCGACGGCGACACTGCCACGGGATCCTGGGCCTTCGAGGACACCGTGATCGTGCCGGCGTTCAAGATCATCATCCGCGGCGGCGGCTACTACCTCGACGAGTACCGGCGCGACGCCGACGGTCAGTGGCGGATCGCAGCGACCAAGTACGAACGCATCTTCGAGTCGATGACCTCCCTCGAGGACACCCCGAGCTTCAAGCTGATCGCGAACCGCTGGGATCCCGAACTCCAGCACTGAGCAGCCTCAGCGCACGCAGCCGATCGGGACGATCAGCGTCTTGTCGCTGTGCGGACCTACTTGACCTCGGAGCGCAGCACCAGCCGCAGGCCGATGAGCAGGGGGATCACCAGCCAGAAGGTGCCGGAGACCGCCAGTTGGGCCCAGTCCTTGCCGATCAGGTCGCCGCCCTCGTAGAGCCGGGTGGAGGCGAAGTTGAAGTCGATCCAGCCTTGGCGGTCCGCGAACCAGTCCTGAAAGGCGGCCAGCGTGCCGAGGGCAGCGGGCAGGACCAGCGCGTAGACGAAGTACCCGACGATGGCACCCGGCGAGCTGCGGATCAGGATGCCGAGGGTGAATCCCATCAGCATCCCGAGCGCGTCAGCGAGGAAGATCAGCCCGACGTTGCCGAGCGAGATGTCCCAGGTGGTGTCCACGCCGACGATCGCCGAGCCGACCACGTTCCCGATCGCCCCGACCCCGAACGCGAGCGCGATCGAGGCAGCACCGACCACCAGGGTGGCGATCAGCTTCGCCGAGATCACCCGGCCGCGGTGCGGCACCAGGGTGAAGGTGGTCAGCCCGGTGCGCTGGGTCCACTCGCTGGTGACGGCCAGGATCGCGATCATCGGCAGGACCACCGACATCGGGAACCCCACCGCGGCGGCGAAGCCGTCGTAGGTGACCTCGCCGTCGGGCGCGAACAGGATGGTCGCGATGGTCGCGATCGACGCGAGGATCCCGACGCTGGCGAGCAGCCAGAAGCCGGACCGGGTGTTGAACATCTTCGAGAGCTCGACGCCGACGATCCTCGTCATCGGGATGGGCTCGACCCTCCGGGCCGCGTGGGACGCGGTCCTCGGGCGCTCGAGGGTTGCGGTGGCACTCATGCTGCTTCTCTTTCCTGAGGGAGGGACTCACGCTGGGACTCGGCGGTGAGCTCGAGGAACATCTCTTCCAGCCCGGCACCGTCCGCGGAGCGGAGCTCGGTGAGCGGGATGCCCGCACTGAGGGCGACCTGGCCGACCCGGGCGGGGTCGGCATCGGTCCGGATGGAGCCGTCGGCGCTGACGGTGCAGGGGACCTGCGCGTCCTTCAGGGCCTCGACGAGCTCGGGCGTCTGCGGCGTCCGGACGACGGTGCCGGCGGCGGCGAGCAGGTCCTCCTTGGTGCCCTGGGCGACGATCCGGCCGTTGCCGATGACCACCAGGTCGTCGGCGATGACCTCGATCTCGTGCAACAGGTGCGAGGAGAGCAGCACTGTGCCGCCGTGGTCGGCGTAGTCGCGGAGCAGGTCACGCATCCACCGGATACCGGCCGGGTCCAGGCCGTTGGCGGGCTCGTCGAGGATCAGCACGTCCGGATCGCCGATCAGGGCGGTCGCAATGCCGAGCCGCTGGCGCATGCCGAGGGAGTAGTTCTTCACCCGGCGTTCGGCTTCGGTGTCGCTGAGGCTGACCCGGTGCAGCATCTCCTGTACGCGCGCCCTGGGCAGGCCCATCGTGCGCTGGGCGATGCCGAGGATCTCCCGGCCGGTGCGACCGGCGTGCTGGGCGGAGGCGTCGAGGAGGACGCCCACCTCGAGGCCTGGGTTGGGCAGGTCGGCGTACGGCCGGCCTGCGATCGTGGCGGTTCCGGTGGTGGGTCTGGTAAGGCCGACCATCATCCGCATGGTGGTCGACTTCCCGGCGCCGTTGGGCCCGAGGAAGCCGGTGACTCGTCCGGCGCGTGCCGTGAACGAGACGTCATCGACAGCGGTGAAGCCGCTGTACGTCTTGCTGAGTGATTCGACGGTGATCATGGCTGGAACCTTGGCGTCCTGGCCCGGCTCACCGCATCGGGGAGACCGCTGGAGTCGACCCTGAGAAGGTCCCAGGGTTTCTCGGGGTCAGACCCCCAAGGCGTCCAGGGTTCGGCTCAACTGCTTGATCGTCTTGGTCGCCAGGAACGGCAGGTACGCCGCCACCACGGGCACCGCCAGTGCCGAAGCGCCCTTCAGGTCGAAGGTTGCGTGGTACTCGACCCGGGTGCCGGTCCCCTCGGGGGCGAGGGTGAGCCGGTCGTCACCGACGAAGGAGTCGTTCGTCCCCTGGAAGTGCAGCCGGGTCGCCGGCTCGTGGACCAGGGTCGTGTAGGTGAGCTCGGTCGTACGGCCGAGGAACTCCGAGACGTTGCGGTAGACCGCACCGGGACCGACCTGGCCGGTGGTGAGCTCGCAGGTCACCGTTCCCGGGTCCCACTCCTCGGCGTTGCGGAAGTCGGCCAGGAAGGCGAAGACGGCTTCGGGGGCGGTCGGGGTGACGAAGGTGCGTCGTACGTTGAGCTTCATCTCCCGAAGGTACCCAGCAGTGACAAAGGGAACCCTCGACGCAATTTTGCATGGTCATGCACGATCATGCATACTTTCCGGGTGTCCAAGGTACTCACCAGTCTGCCCGTCGGCGAGCGCGTCGGCATCGCCTTCTCCGGGGGCCTCGACACCTCCGTCGCCGTCGCGTGGATGCGCGACAAGGGCGCCATCCCGTGCACCTACACCGCTGACATCGGTCAGTACGACGAGCCCGACATCGCCTCGGTGCCCGACCGCGCGAAGCAGTACGGCGCCGAGATCGCCCGTGCCGTCGACATCAAGCCGCAGCTGGTCGAGGAGGGCTTGGCCGCGCTCGCCTGCGGCGCCTTCCACATCCGATCGGGGGCGAAGGCGTACTTCAACACCACGCCGCTGGGCCGGGCCGTCACCGGCACCATGCTGGTGCGCACGATGCACGCCGACGGCGTCAACATCTGGGGCGACGGCTCGACCTACAAGGGCAACGACATCGAGCGGTTCTACCGCTACGGATTGATGGCCAACCCCGAGCTGCGGATCTACAAGCCGTGGCTGGACGCGGACTTCGTCCACGAGCTCGGGGGCCGGCACGAGATGAGCGAGTGGCTGGTCAGGCACGGCCTGCCCTACCGCGACTCGGTCGAGAAGGCCTACTCCACCGACGCCAACATCTGGGGCGCCACCCACGAGGCGAAGACGCTGGAGCACCTCGACGTCTCGCTGGAGACCGTCGAGCCGATCATGGGCGTGAAGTTCTGGGACCCCTCGGTGGCGATCGAGACCGAGGACGTCTCGGTCAGCTTCGAGGCCGGCCGTCCGGTTGCGATCAACGGAAAGCGGTTCGACACAGGTTCCTCGGCAAGCATGGTCGCGCTCGTGCTGGAGGCGAACGCCATCGGTGGCCGCCACGGCCTGGGCATGTCCGACCAGATCGAGAACCGGATCATCGAGGCCAAGTCCCGCGGCATCTACGAGGCCCCGGGCATGGCGCTGCTCTTCGCGGCGTACGAGCGGCTGCTGAACGCCATCCACAACGAGGACACGCTCGCCAATTACCACCTCGAGGGCCGCAAGCTCGGTCGGCTGCTCTACGAGGGCCGGTGGCTCGACCCACAGGCCCTGATGCTGCGTGAGTCGATCCAACGCTGGATCGCCTCGCTGGTCACCGGAACCGTCACCCTGCGGCTGCGCCGCGGCGACGACTACACGATCCTCGCGACCGACGGTCCGCACTTCTCCTACCACCCGGACAAGCTCTCGATGGAGCGCGTCGCGAACGCTGCGTTCGGCCCCACCGACCGGATCGGTCAGCTCACCCTGCGGAACCTGGATATCGCCGACAGCCGCGCCAAGCTCGAGCTGTACGCCGGCCAGCCGCTGGACCAGGGCACGGTTCTGGTCGAGAACGGCACCTTGTTCGGCGAGCTGCCCGCCGGCGGTTTCGACCAGATCGCGATCCCCGCCGAGATCGATCCCGACACCGAGGCGGCCTTGGACGAGGCCGCGATGGAACTCGGCACCGACTGATCCCTACGGATCGACCTCACCAGCGGATGCTTCTGGACGGTCGATCACCTGCTGATAGTCGCAGAATGCGGGCGCGGCCGTCGGGTAGAGTTGGGCCGGGCACAACGTCGTGCACGGCGATCCACCGGCCGGACCACAAGTCCGGGGCCGCTCGCCCTCACCTGCCGACACCTCAACCCAAGGAATCCCCGTGAGCAAGCCCGTCGTACTCATCGCTGAAGAACTCAGCCCCGCCACCGTCGACGCCCTCGGCCCGGACTTCGAGATCCGCCACTGCAACGGTGCCGACCGCGCCGAGCTGCTGCCGGCCATCGCCGACGCCGACGCCGTCCTGGTGCGCTCCGCGACCCAGATCGACGCCGAGGCCCTGGCCGCCGCGAAGAAGCTGAAGATCGTCGCGCGTGCCGGCGTCGGCCTGGACAACGTCGACGTCAAGGCCGCCACGCAGAGCGGTGTGATGGTCGTGAACGCACCGACCTCCAACATCGTCAGCGCCGCCGAGCTCGCCGTCGCGCTGATGCTCGCCGCTGCCCGCCACGTCAGCCCCGCGCACGCCGCGCTGCGCAACGGCGAGTGGAAGCGCTCGAAGTACACCGGCATCGAGCTCTACGAGAAGACCGTCGGCATCGTCGGCCTGGGTCGCATCGGGGTCTTGGTCGCTCAGCGCCTCTCGGCCTTCGGCATGAACGTGATTGCCTACGATCCCTACGTGCAGGCTGGTCGCGCTGCCCAGATGGGCGTGCGGATGGTCTCGCTGGACGAACTCCTCGCCGAAGCCGACTTCATGAGCGTGCACCTCCCCAAGACCCCGGAGACCGTGGGCCTGATCGGAGCCGAGCAGCTGAAGGCCGCCAAGTCGAGCCTCGTCATGGTCAACGCAGCCCGCGGTGGCATCGTCGATGAGGCCGCCCTCTACGACGCCCTGAAGACCGGCGAGATCGCTGCTGCGGGCCTCGACGTGTTCGCCAAGGAGCCCTGCACCGACTCGCCGCTCTTCGAGCTCGACAACGTCGTCGCCACCCCGCACCTCGGTGCGTCGACCGACGAGGCCCAGGAGAAGGCCGGCATCGCGGTCGCCAAGTCGGTCCGGCTGGCCCTCGGCGGCGAGTTGGTCCCCGACGCGGTCAACGTCCAGGGCGGCGTCATCGCCGAGGACGTCCGTCCCGGCATCCCGCTGACCGAGAAGCTCGGCCGGATCTTCACCTCGCTCGCGGGCGAGGTGGCGCAGTCGATCGACGTCGAGGTGCGCGGTGAGATCACCGAGTTCGACGTCAAGGTCCTCGAGCTGGCCGCCCTCAAGGGCGTATTCGCCGACATCGTCGAGGAGCAGGTCTCCTACGTGAACGCGCCGCTGCTCGCCGCCGAGCGCGGCACCGCGGTGCGGTTGGTGACCGACCCGGAAAGCCCGGACCACCGCAACCTGATCACGGTTCGTGGCACCTTGGCGGACGGGACCCAGTTCTCGGTCTCGGGCACGCTCGTGGGGATCAACCAGCGTGAGCGGCTCGTGGAGGTCAATGGATTCCTGGTCGACCTGGAGCCGACCGACCACCTCGCGTTCTTCCGCTACGAGGACCGTCCGGGGATGGTCGGCACTGTTGGTCAGATCCTCGGCGAGGCCGGGGTCAACATCGCCGGCATGCAGGTAGCCCGGGACGGCAAGGGCGGCAAAGCCCTGGTCGCGCTCTCGGTGGACTCGGCCATCCCTGCCGAGGTCCTCGAGCAGATCCGCTCGGCGATCGACGCCGAGACGGTGCGTGGGGTAGACCTCTCGGAGTGATCACTGCGTGGTGACGCTGGCGGCTTCCGCAGCGCTCCCACTGCCTGAGCGCGGGTCGGGGACCGGAGAGTTTGCCCAACTGATCAGTTTCACTGTCCTGAATGCCTATACAGGCCTGCCGGATATGGGCTAGTTTTCCGTGAATCGACAGGCGGGCCGGTTGCACCCGGACCGCCTGTCGCACCTGAGTGGGGAGGAACTCGATGTATTTTCGCGTCCGAAAGCGGGCCAAAGGCCTCGTCGGCCTGGTCGTCGCAGCGCTCGGAACGGGCCTGCTGACCGCCGCCGCGGTCGCCCCGGTCGAGGCGGTGGGAGCAACAGTCGTGCCGAGCGACTGCGGCACCGCCGTCATCACGAAGGTCGACGGGACCCCGTGGACCTGCACCTTCGGCGACGACTTCAGCGGCAGGCTCGATGGCACGAAGTGGCACATCCAGACCACCCTGGGCAGCGGTTACAACGCCGGTAACGCCTGCTACACCGATTCGACACGAAACGTCACCCAGTCCTTCGGCACGCTGAAGCTGGTGGCCCGCGAGGTGTCCCGGCCGTTCCTCTGCCAGAGCTCGACCGGCGACTTCTTCACGACGTACACCGCAGGCACGGTCAACACGTTCAATCGGTTCACCCAGGCCTACGGACGCTTCGAAGTGCGGGCGAGGTTCCCGACCTCGCGGCTGCCCGGCCTGCAGTCGGCGATCTGGATGTACCCGGAGGACCCCGGCCCCCGGCCGTGGCCCTACAGCGGAGAGATCGACATCGCCGAGTGGTACAGCCAGTACTGGGACCGGGTGATCCCGTTTCTTCATTACGCCGGGTCCTACCAGGATCCGAAGGCGACCAATGTGAACTGCCTGGTCACGAACGTCGGAAACTGGCACACCTACGTGCTGGAGTGGACGCCGGAGGCGATCAGGATCCTCTACGACGGCAAACTCTGCTTGGAGAACACCGCGGCCGCCGGCCAGGACCCGTTCAACAAGGCCTACATGCTCGTGCTGTCCCAGCTGATCGGGGTGGGCAGCAACGCGCCGACCGCCCAGACGCAGCTGCCGGCAGTGACCACGATTGACTACGTCCGCGTCTGGTCCTGAAACCCCAAGCCGGACCGGCTCATGCGACCAGCGTGGGCACGCTGCGGCGCAGGGCTCCGGGGTCGGCCAGCGTTTCGGTCCAGGCGATCGCTAGCCGGGCGATCGCGTCGGTCAGCACGTGCGCCGGTTGGGTGTAGGGGAGTCGGAGGAACCGGTCGAGGCCGCCCTCGGGCGCGAACGACGGACCCGGCGCGAGCAGGATGTCGTGTGCAGCGGCGTGCGGGACCAGGTCCGAGGAGTGCGCGGCCGGGAGCTCGCACCACAGGTTAAGTCCGCCGCTCGGGCGGCGGACCTTCCAATCGGGCAGGTTCAGCGCCAGGGCCTCCAGGGCAGCGTCCCGGGAGGTCCGGAGCTGAGCGCGCCGGTGCTCGATCAGGTCGGCGTGGTGCCGGATCAACTCGGCAGCGACCAGCTGCTCGAGTAGCGGGGCGCCTAGGTCGAGCGAGAGCCGGGAGCGGAACATGTCCTCCATCAGGGCATGCGGAGCTCGCAGCCAGCCGACCCGGATACCGCCCCAGAACGGCTTGCTCAGCGAGCCGACCGTGATGGCCCCGGGCAGGTAGGACGCGAACGGGGCCGGCATGGTCTGGCCGTCCAGGGCCAGCTCGACCATGGACTCGTCGATCACCGGGATCGTGCCGGCCCGTGAGAACGCGCGCGCGACCTTCTCGCGGCTGGCGTCGGAGAGCAGGTGGCCGGTCGGGTTGTGGAAGTCCGGGATCAGGTAGGCCACTTGGGGCCGGGTCTGCGCGGTCGTGGTGAGCAGGTCCGCGGCGTCGGCGTCCTCCCGACCGACCGGACTGGCGATGATCCGGGCGCCGGCATGCCGCAGCGCAGCGATCGCGTTCGGGTAGGTCGGGCTCTCCACCAGTGTCCGCGTGCCGCGACCGATCAGGGCGCGGGCGGCGATGGCCACGCCGGACTGGGCTCCCGAGACGATCATGATCTGCTCGGCCCCGGTAGCCAGCCCGCGAGCGGTGTAGCGCTCGGCGACCGCCTCGCGCAGGACTTGGAGGCCGGAAGGGTAGTAGCCGGTGCTCGCCAGGTAGCTGGGTAGGTCGGCTACCGCACGCTGGTACGCGGCGACGATGCCGGGGCCGGGAACCGGTGCTGCGCAGGTCAGGTCGATCTTGTCCTCGGGTAGTCCGCCCGGGGGCAGCAGGTGGTCGCCGCGCAGGCCGCTGGAGGCCGGGAGGCTGGCGACGCTGCCGGAACCCTGGCGGGAGACCACGAAGCCGTGCTCGCGCAGCTCGGCGTACGCGCGGGTGACAGTGGTGCGGCTGACGCCGAGGGCGTCGGTCAGTTCGCGTTCGCTGGGCAGCCGCACGCCGACCGGCACCCGACCATCGGTGATCAGGATGCGGAGACCTTCGGCGAGACCGCGGTAGGCCGGCTCACGATCGAAGTCGCCGACCAGGCCTGCCACCCGGGAGGCGGCGATCGCTCGGTTGTCCATGCAGACCAGTGAATCACGATTGGCTATTTGAGACCAGGCCAATTGTTGGCACCCTGGAGCCATGCCTGCTTTTGATTCCTCGCGCATGGGAACCCCTCCCCTCGGCCGTCGTCCTCGTCGTCGGTTCAACCTCGAACGACTGATCAACCGTGCCCGTCGCTGATGCCAGTGGCTCGACCCGGGTGCGCGAGTTAGCTCGTCTCGGTCCGCTCCAGCAGCTCCGTGCCGGTCGCCTGGCCCGGCGGCTCACCCAGCTGGCCGTGGGCCTGATCCTGTACGGCGTCACCCTGGCGGTGATCATCCGGGGCGCCGTCGGCAATGCGCCCTGGGATGTCCTGCACCAGGGCCTGGCCGAGCACCTCCCGCTGAGCATCGGCGAGGCGGTGATCGTGATGAGCCTGGTCGTACTGCTCCTCTGGATCCCGATCAAGGAGGTCCCGGGCCTCGGCACCATCGCCAACTCGCTGGTGGTGGGGCTCTCGGCGGATGCAGCGCTGAGTGTGCTCGAGACCCCGGACTCGATGGTGGCCCGGCTCGGCCTGATGGCTGGCGGTGTGCTGCTCAACGCTGCTGCGACCGCGCTCTACATCGGGTCGCAGTTCGGGCCCGGACCGCGCGACGGACTGATGACCGGGCTGCACCGCCGTACCGGCGTCTCGATCCGAGCCGTCCGGACCGGCTTGGAGGTCACCGTCGTGGTCCTCGGGTTCCTGCTCGGCGGCGTCGTCGGTGTCGGCACCTTGGTCTACACGCTCGCCATCGGACCCCTGGTCCAGGCGATGCTGCCGCACGCGATCGTCGAGGTCTGCGCCCCAGCGCTCCCGTCCGCGGGCGTCGAGCCTGTCGGGTCGCGCTGAGCCTGCCTGCGGGGTCTAGTTCTTGGTGGCGATCAGGGCGGATGCGTCCGGCGCGACCATCACCTCGACGGAGGTGAACCGCTGATCGGTGAGCCAGCTCTCCCGGAGGGTGTCGACCCGGCCGAGGGTGATGGGTGGCCACATCTCACACGGGGTGAAGTCGTCCATCACCACGATCCCGCCCGGCTCGACTAGGTCGGCCACGGCGTCGACGCTGGCGTCCTCGGGCGAGGACGGGTCGAGGAAGAGCAAAGAGTAGGGGCCCTTGTTCAGCAGGGTCGACCAGTCGGCAGCGAGCACCTCGACCTGGGCGTCGTCGTTGAAGATGTCCTGGGCCGCGACCGCGAGCTTCTCGTCGAGCTCGGCAGAGAGGATCATCGCGCCGGCTCGGGCGCCCGAACGCAGCCAGGCCGTGCCGACGCCGCAGCCGGTGCCGAACTCGGCCATGGTGCCGTTTCGGGTGGCGGCCAGGGCGGCCAGCAGACGACCGGTCTCGTTGCGGCAGAACGAGACGTAGCCAGCCCGGCGGGAGACGTCGAACGCGCGCGCGACGATGTCGGGAACGTCCGGGGGAGCACTCATGGAACGAGTGTTCCAAACGGAACGGCCGGGTCCGCATTCCGGCAGGAAGTCTCGAATCGTGGGACGTCGGGTTAATGCCTGTTCACCGGACCGGGTGCCGACCTACCCTGGTCTCACCATGCGGAGCCAGTTCGTATCCATTCGCCGCCGTGGCGGGGCCTAACTCGTAGGCCACCTCGCCGCGGAGTCCGGCGTACCCGCCATCTGGCTTACGAATCTCCGCGTGCGAACCAGCAGGTCCGCCGAGATCCCGGATCTCGAAGCGCTCGCGGAGTCCATCTCCGTGAACGACAGGAACCGATCATGTACGCGATGTATCCCGAGTGGGGCCCGGCCAAGCACGACCCGGAGTGCCCCTCCTCGCAGCAGGCCGTTCAGGCTGCTCTTGACCTGCGAGACAACGGCGGCCCGCGGCCCGACGACAACTAGCATCGCCGCCATGCCCACCCCCGCAGACGCAGCCTCCTCCAGCCCCCAGTCGCTCAAGCTCGCCGTGATCCCCGGAGACGGGATCGGGACCGAGGTGACGGCCGAGGCCTTGAAGGTTCTCGAGCAGGTCACGCCGGGCGACGTGAAGTTCGAGCCGACCCGCTACGACCTGGGAGCCGAGCGCTACCTGGCCACCGGTGAGGTGCTGCCGGACTCGGTTCTCGAGGAGATCCGCGCCCACGACGTCATCCTGCTCGGGGCGGTCGGCGGCAAGCCGAACGACCCGAACCTCCCCCCGGGGATCCTGGAGCGCGGCCTGCTGTTGCGGCTCCGCTTCGAGCTGGACCACTACGTGAACCTGCGCCCCTCGCGGATCTTCCCCGGCTCAGTCTCACCGCTGGCGCCGCACGTCTTGGACAAGGGCGAGGTCGACTTCGTCGTCGTCCGCGAAGGCACCGAGGGCCCGTACACCGGTAACGGAGGCGCGCTCCGCGTCGGTACGCCGCACGAGGTGGCCACCGAGGTCTCGGTCAACACCGCGTTCGGCGTCGAGCGGGTCGTCCGGGACGCGTTCGCCCGGGCCCAGCGCCGACCGCGCAAGAAGCTGACTCTGGTTCACAAGACCAACGTGCTGGTCAACGCCGGCTCGGTCTGGTGGCGGCTGTTCCAGGACGTCGCCGCCGAGTACCCCGAGGTCACCACGGACTACATGCATATCGACGCGGCCATGATCTTCATGAGCACTGACCCGGCGCGCTTCGACGTGATCGTCACCGACAACCTGTTCGGCGACATCATCACCGACCTGGCGGCTGCGATCACCGGAGGGATCGGCCTCGCGGCGAGCGGCAATGTCAACCCCGACCGGACCGCACCGTCGATGTTCGAGCCGGTCCACGGCTCCGCCCCGGACATCGCCGGCCAGCAGAAGGCGGACCCGGCGGCCGCGATCCTCTCGGTCTCGTTGATGTTGGATCACCTCGGCTTGTCCGACGCGGCCAAGGTCGTCGAGGAGGCCGTCATTGCCGACCTCGCGGCCCGCGAGCCTGGTGTCGCCCGGTCGACGGCGGCCGTCGGCGACGCGATCGCGACGCGAGTAGCCGGCTAGCCCGGCTCGGCGGTCCCCGGACCCGAGGTCGCGGCTGCAGGAACCGGCAGAATTGGTCCGGTGAACGATTGCTAACCTTGCGACTCCGAGAGGTAACTTGAACTCATGACCCTCGACATCTCGATCGTCCCTTCGACCGACCCGCGCTCTGCGGACGAGGTCGCCGAGATCCTCGCCGATCCCGGGTTCGGGACGTACTTCACCGACCACATGTTCACCGTCGAGTGGACGCCCGCGAAGGGCTGGCACGACGCCAGGATCACGGCGTACGGGCCGCTGACCCTCGACCCGGCGACGGCGGTGTTGCACTACGCCCAGGAGACCTTCGAGGGGATGAAGGCCTACCGGCACGACGACGATTCGATCTGGACGTTCCGCCCCGACAAGAACGCAGAGCGGATGAAGCGTTCCTCCCACCGGTTAGCGCTACCGGTCCTGGAGCCGGAAGACTTCGTCCAAGCTGTCGACGCGCTCGTCGAGGTCGACCACCGCTGGCTCCCGGAGGCCGGCTCGGAGAAGAGCCTGTACCTGCGTCCGTTCATGATCGCCACCGAGGCGTTCCTCGGCGTGCGACCCTCGGAGCACGTCACCTTCATGGTGATCGCCTCGCCGGCGGGGGCTTACTTCAAGGGCGGGATCAAGCCACTCACGCTCTGGCTAACCGAGGAGTACACCCGCGCGGGCCGCGGCGGCATGGGAGCGGCGAAGACCGGCGGCAACTACGCCAGCTCGCTCGTCGCGCAGCAGGAGGCGACCAGCAAGGGCTGCGACCAGGTGGTCTTCCTCGACGCCCAGGAAGGCAGGTACGTCGAGGAGCTGGGCGGCATGAACCTGTACTTCGTCTTCGCCGACGGCCACATCGTCACCCCCGCGACCGGCACGATCCTCGAGGGGATCACCCGCTCGGCGATCATCGACCTGGCCCACCAGGCCGGCCACAAGGTCGAGGAGCGGCACTTCTCGATCGACGAGTGGCGTGACGGAGTCTCCTCGGGCGAGATCACCGAGGTCTTCGCCTGCGGTACGGCTGCGGTCGTCACTCCGGTCGGCACGTTGAAGTGGGACGGCGGCGAGGTTCAGGGCGACACCGAGCCCGGCCCGTTGACCACCGAGATCCGGCAATCACTGATCGACATTCAGTACGGCCGCGCTCAGGACGGGTTCAACTGGATGCACCGGGTCTGCTGACCCGGCGCCAGGCGTTCTGGTGCAGCCGGTCAGGTCCAGATCGCTGCGAGCTCGGCGGCGATGAGCGCGCCCTGGCGCAGACCGGTCTGCGCGGAGGCCTGCCGGCGGGCCGGGTCCAGGGCGTTGGTGCCCATGTCCTTGCCGGCGGTGGCATCGGGGCTGACTACGTGGGTCCTGGTCGCGCCAGTGCGCTCCAGCTGTCGTGCCACCGTGTGCTCGCGGGAGAGCGCCAGGCTCGTCGGCGCCAGCACGATCACCGTGTCAGCGCCTTCGGCGAGGTCCGCGTTCGTCGCCGACCGGGCGCCGCCGTCGACGTACGTCGTGCCGTTGATCCGTACCGGCGGCCAAACCAGCGGTACGGCGCAGCTGGCCGCGACGGCGTCGAGGACGGAGACTCCGGACGCCTTGTCGAAGACCGTGAACTCGCCGCGATCCACGTCGACCGCGGTGATCCGCAGGTCGCGGTCGGGCCATCCGGGCTCGCCGATCCGGGACCGGATCACCTCCAGGCGCGCGTCGGCCGACCCCGGGTGGGCAGCCAGGGCGGCCTTGCCGAGCTTCTGCCACTTCGCTGCCTGCTCGCCGCGACGGGCCAGCATCATGCCGAGCTTGAGCAGCGTCGTCGGTCCGAGCTTGGCGATCAGCTCGCCGTCGGCCGGACGGAGCTGGTCGTCGTAGGCCGCGTCCAAATCGCCGGTAGTGATCCGGACACCGACGACCGACCCTGCCGAGGTCCCGATGACGGTCTCAGCGGTGGTCAGATCGACACCGGCGCGGTGCAGTCCCTCGAGGATGCCGAGCTCCCAGGCGACGCCGGTAACGCCGCCACCGCCGAGGACGAGCGCTCGCTTCACGTGGTGTCCTGTCTCATCGCCTGGCTTCACGGTCGTGCGGCGCTGCGGTGTGGCAGACTCGCGGGGTGCACGCAGCAAGCATCATTATCGTCTAGCGCGCCGGGCCACACGTCGGAACCAGGCCCGCCGCGCCAACCTCTCGTCCCCACGGGAGGTTTTTTTCTTTGCCCTCACCCCTGTGCAAGAAGGACCATCAGATGAGCACCCCGGATACGTTCCACGTCTACGACACCACCTTGCGCGACGGCGCGCAGCAGGAGGGTCTGAACCTCTCGGTGGCGGACAAGTTGGCGATCGCGCGACACTTGGACGGTCTCGGCGTCGGGTTCATCGAGGGTGGCTGGCCGGGCGCGAACCCGAAGGACACCGAGTTCTTCGCGAAGGCTCGCGAGGAGCTGCAGCTCAAGAACGCCCAGCTCGCTGCGTTCGGCGCCACCCGGCGCGCCGGTGTCACCGCCGCTGACGACCCGATGATCGCTGCGCTGCGTGACTCCGGCGCGGGGGTGGTGACCCTGGTGGCGAAGTCGCACGACCGGCATGTCGAGCTGGCCCTGCGGACCACCCTGGAGGAGAACCTCGCCATGGTCCGCGACACCGTCTCGCACCTGCGGGCAGAGGGGCAGCGGGTCTTCCTCGACGCTGAACACTTCTTCGACGGCTACCGCGCTAATCGCGCGTACGCGCTGGAGGTGCTGCGGACTGCTTTCGAGGCCGGCGCGGACGTGGTGGCTCTGTGCGACACCAACGGTGGGATGCTGCCGAACTGGGTCAGCGATGTCGTGGACGACGTGAAGGGTGCGACCGGCGGACGGATCGGCATCCACGCCCACAACGACACCGGCTGCGCGGTGGCGAACAGCCTTGCCGCAGTCGAGGCCGGCGCCACCCACGTCCAGGGCTGCATCAACGGGTACGGCGAGCGCACCGGCAACGCCGACCTCGTCAACGTGGTGGCGAACCTGGAGCTCAAGCTCGACCGCAAGGTGTTACCGGACGGCCTGTTGCGGGAGGCCACCCGGATCGCGCACGCGGTCGCCGAGGTCACCAACGTCCCGCCGTCCTCGCGACAGCCCTACGTCGGGGTGTCCGCGTTCGCGCACAAGGCGGGACTGCACGCCAGCGCGATCAAGGTCGATCCGAACCTCTACCAGCACATGGATCCCGAAGGCGTCGGGAACGACATGCGCCTGCTTGTCTCGGACATGGCCGGGCGCGCGTCCATCGAGCTCAAGGGTCGGGAGCTCGGTTTCGAGCTCGGCAAGGACGTGATCGTCGAGGTGACCGCGAAGGTCAAGGAGATGGAGCAGCGCGGGTACACCTTCGACGCGGCCGACGCCTCGTTCGAGCTCCTCCTCGCCGAAGCTGTCGAGGGTGCGCGTCCCTCGTACTTCCAGGTCGAGTCCTGGCGGGTGATCACCGACTCCGAGACCGATGCCGAGGCCGGTTCGGAGGCGACGGTGAAGCTGGTGGCCGGCGGTGCCCGGCTGGTCGTCACCGGCGAGGGCAACGGACCCGTCAACGCCCTGGACCATGCGCTGCGCCAGGCCATCGAGCAGCTGTACCCGGAGATCGTGAAGTTCGAGCTGATCGACTACAAGGTCCGGATCGTCGACCAGGGCCACGGCACCGACGCGATCACCCGCGTCTTGATCGAGACCTCGGACGGCGAGTCGTCCTGGGTCACCGTCGGCGTCGGCCACAACGTGATCGAGGCTTCCTGGGAGGCCCTGATCGACGGGCTCACCTTCGGCATGCGGCGGCACGGCGCCTGAGTTACCCGGTCGGTACCACCCGGGTGCCGGCTGTGCCGGCAACCAAGTCGATCAGGTCGTCCAGCGCGCCGATCACGGCAGGACGACCCGTGTTGCGGACGAAACGAGCGGCTGCGCGGACCTTCGGTCCCATCGACCCCGCGGCGAAATCGAGCGCGTCGAGCTCATCCGGAGTGACCTGGTCCAAGCGCTGTTGCCGGGGCCCGGCCCAGTCGGTGTAGATCCCGTCGACGTCGGTGGCGATCACCAGTAGATCGGCGTCCAGCTCGGTTGCCAGCATCGCGGCCGTGGCGTCCTTGTCCACGACGGCCTCGACGCCGTGCAGACTCCCGTCGGTGCGGAACACGGTCGGGATCCCGCCGCCACCCGCGCAGACCACGATCGTGCCTGCCTCGAGCAGCTGCCGGATCGGGCGGATCTCGAAGATCCGCTGCGGTTCGGGGCTCGCGACCACCCGCCGGTAACCGTCACCGTCGGCCGCGACCGTCCATCCGGCCGTTGCGGCAAGGACTTCTGCCTGCTCGCGGGGATACCACGGGCCGATCGGTTTCGTCGGGGTCTCGAACGCCGGGTCCGTCGGATCGACCTCGACCATGGTGAGCAGCGTCGCCAGCGGCTGCTCCGGGGGAAGCAGGTTGCCGAGCTCCTGCTCGATCACGTACCCGATCATCGCCTCGGTCTGTGCCCCGAGCACGTCCAGCGGGTACGCCGGCACCTCGACGTAGGACGCAGCCTGGAGGGCGAGGAGTCCGACCTGCGGCCCGTTGCCGTGCGCGATCACGATCTCGTGGCCCTCGGCGATCCGGGCGATCCGGGTGGCGGCGACCCGGATGTTGGTGCGCTGGTTCTCCGCGGTCAGTGGCTGCCCACGGCGCAGCAGCGCATTGCCGCCGAGTGCGATGACCAACCTCATCGGGCTCCAGCCGGAGCGACCACGCGGGCGGCCAGGTCCTCCCAGCCGGCGATGATCCGGTCGACGGCCATGCGCTCGATGTGCACCTGCTGCCGCAGGATCGGGACCTCCAGCGGTGCCAGCAGGGCGGTTGCGAGCAGGGCGATGTCGCCCCGGACACCGATCTCGCCGAGCAGGTACCGCACGTGCGTGGCGGTGAACGAGTACGCCGCGTAGCTGCGTGCGGTGTCCGCACCCGACGCAGCGATCAGAAGTTCGGAGTGCTCCAGGTTGGAGGTCAGGCGGGACCGGCCGAAGGCGATGAGCCGTTCTAGCGGGGGAGCACCTGGCCCGAGCGGCGGGGGACCGCTGATCACGGCCGCTTGCCAGGTGGCCTCGGACTCGTCGAGCAGACCTGCCATCAGTCCGGCGCGGCTGCCGAACCGCCGAAAGACGGTGCCCTTGCCGACCCCGGCGGCCTCGGCGACGGCGTCCATCGTGACGGCCTCGACCCCGCACCGGGCGACCAGCCCCTGAGCCGCGCTCATCACGGCGTCGCGGTTGCGCGCTGCATCGCGACGCTCACTCGGTGGTTGGCCGAGGATCGGCAACAACTCCGGCTCGTTCATGGCCGCCAGCCTAGGGGGGCGTAGCCGAGGCAGGAAAAAGATTCCGACATCGGGAATGAAACCGGACCGTAGTCCGGTTATGTCTCTCGAAGCCTTTCCCATTCCGTTCTGCCAGATCCCTTAGGAGCACGTCATGACCCGAGTAGCCGTCCTCGTCGGGAGCTTGCGCACCGACAGCGTGAACCGTCAGGTAGCCGAGTCGCTGCGCAGCCAGGCGCCCGCCGGCGTCGAGATCGACATCGTTGAGGGCCTCGGCGAGGTGCCGTTCTACAACGAGGACCTCGACGGTGCCACCGCACCTGCGGCCGCGACCGCGATCCGTGATCTGGTGAGCAACGCGGATCGAGTGCTGGTCGTCACCCCGGAGTACAACGCGACCATGCCCGCCGTGCTGAACAACGCCATCGACTGGCTCTCCCGCCCCTACGGTGCCGGCGCGATCGCCGGGAAGCCCTTCGGCGTCATCGGTGTCACTCCGACCCCGTACGGCGGTAAGTGGGCGCACGATCATGCCGCGCTGTCGGCGAAGATCGCCGGCGCGATCGTGGTCGAGGACGTCACTGTCTCGCAGACCACGATCAACGTGGATGTGCTGAACGACCCGGAGGTCCAGGGCCGTCTGCGGGGAGCTCTGGAAACGCTGGTCGCCTACACGCCGGCAGTCTCGGCCGCCTGACCTGACCTGCCGGTGGTTGAGGAAGTTGCGCGGAGCTTTGCCGCTTGGCTCGTCGGTGGTTGAGGAAGTTGCGCAGCAACTGTCTCGAAACCAGGTGACCCGCGCAGTAGCGTCACTCGGGTGAGCGAGCTCCACGACATGACCGCCCTCGAGCAGGGCGCAGCCGTCAAGGCCGGGGAGACCTCCGCGGTCGAACTGGTCGAGCACTACCTACAACGCGCCGAGCGACTCGACGAGTCACTCGGCGCGTTCGTCACGCTGACCCCCGACCTAGCCCGCGCCCGAGCGCGGTCGGTGACCGGCGACGGTCCGCTGGCCGGCGTGCCGACGGCGGTCAAGGACTTGAACGCCACCGCGGGCGTGCGGACCACCTTCGGCTCGATCCTGCTGGCCGACCACGTCCCGGAGACCAGCGACGAGGTGGTGCTGCGGATCGAGGCCGCCGGGATGGTCAGCCTCGGCAAGACCAACACCCCGGAGTTCGGGTCACCCTGCTACACCGAGTCCGCAGTGGCGCCGCCGGCGGTGACGCCGTGGGACCTGACCCGGATGGCGGGTGGGTCCAGCGGCGGTGCCGCCACGGCGGTGGCCGGCGGCCTCGTCCCGGTCGCCCAGGGCTCGGACGGTGGCGGCTCGATCCGGATCCCGGCGAGTTGCTGCGGCATCGTCGGGCTGAAACCGACCCGTGGCCGGATCTCCGGCGCCCCGCTGCACGGCGAGGTCACCGGGCTGGCCGCCCTCGGGCCGCTGGCACGCACGGTCCGCGATGCCGCCGCGTTCCTCGACGTGATGGCGGGCCGGGCGGTGGGCGACCCGTTCTGGGCGCCCGGGGAGCAGCGGCCCTTCCTGGCGGCCTGCGACGACGACCCCGGTCGACTCCGGGTCGCCCGCTTCAGCACACCGGTCATCGCTGAGACCGACGTCGACCCGGAATGCATGTGGGCCTGGGAGCACACCAGTCGGCTGCTGGAATCCCTGGGCCACGACGTGATCGACATCGAAGTCCCGATGCCCCGGGACGCTGTGCCGACTTTCGAGACCTGTTGGGCGGTGCTGGCCGGACTGTCGACGGTTGGCCTGGACGAGGCCGCTCGCGGGCAGCTGCAGCCGCTGACACGGTGGTTGGGGGAGCGCGGCGAACGGGTCAGCGGGCCGGCGTTCGGGCTCGCGCTCGGAGAGCTCCGGCGGATTGCCGCGCGCACGCTCGAGAGTCTGGCGCCCTACGACGTGGTGCTGACCCCGACGCTGGCTCAGCTCCCGCTCCCGGTCGGTGCTTTGCGCAACGACGGTGACCCGGCGGCCGACTTTGAGGCACAGAAGCGGTTCACGCCGTGGACCTCGATGTGGAACGTCACCGGCAGCACGGCGATCTCGCTGCCGGTGCACCACAGCGCCGAGGGGCTGCCGGTCGGAGTAATGCTGGCTGCGGCACCGAGGCAGGAGGCGCTGCTGCTGGCGGTGTCCGCGCAGGTGGAAGCGGCGGCGCCGTGGAGCGCGCGGGTCCCGCCGGTCTGGTGAGCGAACGACGTCTCGAAGCTCCCTCAGGGCCTTCGGCTGAAGGTGACTTTGCCTCCTGGTCCGGTTTTGTGTTGGTAGCGGGCGTCGTGGGCGAGGGTGTGGTGGCGGGGGCAGAGCAGCATGCCGTTGTGGATGCTGGTGGTGCC
>JBKJHX010000034.1:0-5780 GCA_046598855.1 Marmoricola sp.
CTGCTCCCGACGACTCCGTCCGGCCCGACGGCGCCCGGAGTCGATCCCGGCTCGGTCGGCGGCGACACCGGATCTGAGACCGGGCCGCTGCCCGGCGAGGTTCCGCCGGCCGAGGCCGGCGGCCCGCAGGGGACCGTCACCGCCGAACCGCTCAACCCGCTGTCCGCCATCCCCGGGCTGCCCCCGCTCGGCGAGCTGCCCACCTGGCTGCTCCTGCTCGGGCTCGCCCTGGCAGGAGGTGCCGGCTGGTACATCCGTCAAGCCGGCCTCAGCCTGTTCGGCGGCGCCAACACCTGTGCCCACGGCCTCCAGGCCGGCATCCCTGACCTCAGGAAGGTATGAGAGATGACCACCATCCAGACCCACGCCCAGACCCAGGCCGCAGCTCCGGCCCACACGATGCCGAGGGCATCGAGCCGGGACGGCTCCGCGCCGCTGCGGAGCAACCCCACCGAGCTGCTCCACCGGGTGCTCTTCATCGCCGGTGCGGTGCTGCTGCCGGGCGGTCTGATCGTCATCGGGCTCGGCTGGTACGGCTCGGCGCACACCCCGTACGAGTACGACCAGAATGCCTACCTGATCTCGGGGGGCATCCTCGGTCTGGGCATCACCTTCGTCGGTGGGTTCCTCTACTTCGGCTCCTGGCTTGCCCGGATCGCCGCGGACCAGAAGGAGGCCCAGCACCAGCTCTCCGAGACGCTGCTGATCCTTGCCGACGTGGTTTCGCACAGCACCGCTGCGGTGGGCACCCTGCCTGCCGAGTCGCCGGCGCTGTCCGCCCCGGTCGCTTCCCGCCCGACCGCGTCGCCGGCCCGTTCGCGGGACGCGGGTTCGGTCCAGGTGGTGGCGGGTCGCGGGAAGACCGTGCACCGTGCCGACTGCGACCTGATCGCAGGTCGTGAGGACCTGCGTCCGGCCGGAGCCGAGGCCCCGGACATGATCCCCTGCAGGCTCTGCCAGGCCTAAGGCTCTTCGATGAGCACCACCAGTGCGGCGCCGCTCGCCCGGGCCGACATCGCCCGTCCGCGTCGCTCCCAGGGGCGCCGTACCCAGGCCGAGCGTCGTGCCGAGAGCGACCGCCGGTTGCTTCGGGCGACCGCAGAGTTGATCGTCGAACGCGGTATCGACGGAACCTCGCTGGCTGAGATCGGCCGGCGTGCGGGGTACAGCCACGGCCTGGTGCACCATCGGTTCGGTTCGAAGGATGCGCTGATTGAACGGCTCACTGCCGAGGCGGTCCGGCTCTTCACCACCGAGACCGTCTCGCGGATCGGCGACGCCACCGGCGCCCTGGCGGTACGGATCGTGGCCGAGACCTACCTCCGGCTCGTCCAAGGTTCCGACCCGGTCGCCCGGGTGCACCTGATGACCTGGAGCGAGGCGATCGCCGGCGGCACCCAGGTACGCCCGCACCGGGCCACCTGGGACCGGATCTTCCGCGGCGCCCTGGTCGAGATGATCGAGTCCGGGATCGTCGAGGGCAATGTCCGTGCCGACGTTGACCCGGTCCCGGCCGCAGTCGTGATCGTCGGACTGCTCCGCGGGGTCGCGCTCCAGCTGATCCTCGACCCCGAGGCCGGATCGGCGTCTCGGGCACGGGAGACCGTCCTGGAGCACCTCGACCGGATGCTGGCACCCGAGGGCTCGCGCTAGGAGCGCTTGGTCCCCAGGTCGCTGCGGACCAGCTCGCCGACCAGCAGCTGCGCGGCCGCCAGATCGACATCCTCGTCGAGCATCATCTGCATGGCCGTCCCGCGCAGCGTGCCGACCAGGGTGAGTGCGGTGTCCTGCACAGCGACGTCTGGGCGGATCGACCCCTCGGCCACGCCGGCGGTGATCAGATCGGCCAGGAACGAACGGAACTGCCGGTCCCACTCCAGCTGGGCGGTCCGGCGCGACGCCGTGTGCGCGACCGCCTCGCTCCAGAGCACTACGTGCACCCGGCCGATCGGATCGGGTCCGTCGACGAGGTCGAGGTAGAGGGCACAGACGTCCAGCAGTGCTTCGAGCCCGGTGTGGTCACCGACCCGCGACCGGGCCGCACGGACGTAGAACCGGGTGGCCTCCTCGATGATCCGGTCGACGAGCTCGTCCTTGGAGCCGAACCGGTGGTTGACCAACGCATGGCTGGCGCCGGCTCGACGGCCGATGTCGGCCAGTGACGTGTTCAGCAGGCCCTGCTCGACGATCAGCTCCACCGAGGCCTCCAGCAGGCGCTGCTCGCTGGCTGCTCGACGTTCTGCCTGGGTACGGCGAGGGTCGGTGCGCCGCGGCGGCTCGGTGAGGGTCACAAATGTGAGATTAATCCAACCCGCCCTACTTGCGGCTGCGAATACCTAGACAGGAGCGAAACGCGCTCGACGGTGAAGGTGGTGGTCCGGATGCTCGCGATGTACCTGGTAGTGGGATTTCTGATGACCGTGTTCGCGGCCGGACTGGTGCTGGCCGAGATCGTCGATCGCCGCCGCTCGATCGAGATCGACTCGGACCCGACGAGGTTCACGCCGCGGGTGCTCGGCCCGCTGGCCCCGGTCCCGGTCCGCTTCCTCTGATAGTCAACGGCGGAGGTACTCCGCGATGATCCGGTTGACGACGTCCGGCTGCTCGAGCTGGAGGAAATGACCGGAGTCCGGCACCATCTCGACCACACTGCCGACCGGCAGCTCCGGTCCGGCCAAACCCGCTAGTCGCGAGTCCAGACAGCCGTCGTCGACGCCGTGCAGGTAGAGCAGTGGTTGCAGCGGCTGGCCCATCTCCGCCCCCTTCCAGCGCGCGTACGCGGCAGGCGGACCGAACGGACTCATCAGCGCGCGGTAGTTCCCGAAGACCATCCGTCGGTGGGCGGGGTCGGCCATCGCCTCCAGCGCCCACGCGATGTCCTGGTCGGCGTCGTACCCGGGTGACCAGTCGCGCCAGAGCTTGCGGACCAGTCGCCGGTAGCTGCGTTCGGGCAGGAACGGCAACCGGTTAAACGCGATGTACCAGCTGTTGCGGATCTGGCGGGGGAGCCTGCGGAGCGCCTTCGGCGACTGCAACGAGGTGAACGGCGGCACCGAGAGCACGACCACCCGGGCGAACGGGCAGTCCTCGTGCGCAGCCAGGGCGTTGGCGGTGATCGCACCCCAGTCGTGGCCGACCAGGATCGCGTCCGCGCCGCCGCCCAGCTCCCGGTGCAGACCGAGGACGTCGGAGATGAGTGCCGCGATGTCGCCAGCGCCGTCCGTCGGGACCTCCGAGGGTGCGTAGCCACGCAGGAACGGCGCCACCACCCGCCAGCCGTCCGCAGCCAGGGCGGGACCAAGGTGCCGCCAGGTGTGCGCGGTGTCGGGGAAGCCGTGCAGCAGCAGTGCCAGCGGCCCGTCCGGCGGCCCCCAGGCCAGTGCCGACAGGGACACCTCGGGCAGGTCGATCCGGAGGTTCTCCATGACGCCATCCTGGCGTGCGAGGCGTCCGGGCCGCTAATCTGAACTTGTTACACCGAGTCACAGACACCTCTCGCTCACCGAGGAGCCGCGATGACGCCGCTGGAAGCCGCCGCGCCGAGCGCCGGGGGTGCAGCCTTCGGCGAGATCTTTGCCGCAGGCGGCATGGCCGCCGTGGTGATCGGGGCCTTCGGTTGGGTGGTGTTCCGGGAGCGCACCGGGCACCCCACCCTGGTCGGCCGGGCCGCGGACCGGATCTCCGCGATCGACGGCCTGCCGCGCTGGGTCGGGCTGCCGATGTACCTGCTCCTGGTGTCCCTGCTCACCGCCGCCTTCGGGGTCTGGTGGGACGTGCCGATCCACATGCAGAACGGACGGGACGAGGGCCCGTTGGCCAACCCGTCGCACTACGCGATCTTCCTCGGCATCCTCGGTTTCACCCACGCCGGCGTACTCAGCATGGGGTTGGCCCGCGACCCGCTGCCGCGCCGAACGGTCCGGCTGACGAAGACCTGGCGGGTACCGATGGGCTCGCTGGTGATCCTGGGTGCCGGCCAGATCGCGTTGCTCGGTTTCCCGGCCGACGACATCTGGCACCGGCTCTTCGGGCAGGACGTCACCGAGTGGGGACCGACCCACGTGATGATGATCGGCGGTGCGGTCACCTGCATCCTGGGCATCCCGCTGCTGCTGGCCGAGGCGCACCAGGTCGGGGCGCCCGGCACTCGGACCGAGCTCGGCCGCTGGCGCAGTGCCCTGGCCCTGGCGCTCTGCTTCATCCCGGTGGCGTTCCTGATGGAGTTCGACCTCGGTGTCCCCCAGTACCCGGCGGCGACCCAGTTCATCATCGCCGGGTTCATCTTCACCTGGATCACCTGCGCGGTGCGCAGCTGGTTCGGTCCCGGCGGTGCTCTGTTCGCCGCCGTGGTCTACCTCGGCGTGCACGGTTTCCTCTACCTCGTGACCATGCCGCTCCCCGGGGTGCTGACGGCCCGCTTCCTGTTCTTCGTCCCGGCCGCGATCCTGGTCGAGCTGGTTGCCCTGGTGATCGCTCCGCGGACCCGGGCGATGGCTTTCGGACTGGTCTCCGGGCTGGTGGTGGGCACGCTGGGTCTCTACGCCGAGTGGTTGTGGAGCCGCGAGTTCATGCCGCTACCGCAGCCGGTCGACGCCGGTGCGCTGCCGGTCCTGCTCGCTGCGGGCACGGTCGCGGCGCTGGGAGGCGGCCTGCTGGCCGCCTGGCACGTCGCACGCCTGCTCGACGTCGCGGAGCCCGACCCGGCACCACGCTCGTTGGCAGCTCCCGAGTTCCGGTGGGCCGGACTGGTCGCGATCGCCGTCGCCTTCGGCCTGATGGCCTTCTTCGCGCCGCCGGGCTCCGGGAACGACGACATCAGGGCCACCATCGGGCTCGACAACACCTGCGACGGAACCGAGCGCTGCCTCGCGGAGGTGACGGTCCGCCTCGACCCGGTCGACGCGGCCGACGACGCGGTCTGGCTCTACGCGCTGGCCTGGCAGGGTCGCGGCCCGAAGGCGGATGCCGTCGACCCGCCGACCGACCCGGTAGCGAAGGTTCCCGGCATCATGCGGTTGGCGATGGAGCCGACCGGGAACCCGGGCGAGTTCCGCAGCGCGCACGCCCTGCCGATGTACGGGAACTGGAAGACGCTGGTCCGGATGCACCTGCTTCCGACCACGATGCTGGCGGTCCCGTTGCACGCACCGGACGACCCGGCGATCACCAGCGACCGGGGTCGGCAGATCCTCGCCGAGGATGGCCAGTCGGTGGTGATGGCCGCGGAGAAGCAGTTCCTCCAGCGCGAGATCAAGGACGACGTGCCCGGGTGGCTCAGTGGGCTCGCGTACGCGGCGGTGATCGGGTCCTGGCTGGTGCTGGTGCTGTTCTTCGGCTGGTGCTACGCGGCGGCCGCGCGGGGCGGTACCCGTCGTACCGCTGAAGTCAGCCCCGAACTCGTCTGAGGCCCCCAACCGCCTTAGGGTGAGCGGTATGACTGCCGGCCCGGGATCCGCTGTGCCCACGCCTCGTCGGGTGGTGGTCATCCCGACGTACGACGAGGCCCCCAACGTGTTGCGGGTCATCGACGCCGTCCGCGCAGCGGAGCCCCACGTCCATGTGCTGGTCGTCGATGACAACAGCCCCGACGGGACCGGCCCGCTGGTCCAGTCCCACCCCGCTTTCGGTGACCAGGTGCACCTACTGACCCGACCCGGCCGCGGCGGCCTGGGCGCGGCGTACCGGGCCGGGTTCGGATGGGCCTTCGATCGCGGTTACGACCAGATCGCGCAGATGGATGCCGACCTCTCACACCCGCCGGACCGGCTGCCGGCCTTGTT
>JBKJHX010000019.1:0-10840 GCA_046598855.1 Marmoricola sp.
CGGTCACGTAGACCACGGCAAGACGACGCTGACCTCCTCCATCACCCAGGTGCTGGCGGACATGGGTTTGGCGAAGAAGCTGAACTTTGAAGATATCGATAGCGCCCCTGAAGAGCGGGAGCGCGGCGTCACGATCAACATCTATCACGGCGAGTACGAGACGCTGGCGCGTCACTACGCACACGTCGACTGTCCGGGCCACGCCGACTACATCAAGAACATGATCACCGGCGCCGCGCAGATGGACGGCGCGATTCTGGTGGTGTCGGCTGCTGACGGCCCGATGCCGCAGACGCGCGAGCACATCCTGCTTGCCCGCCAGGTCGGCGTTCCTCGCATGGTGGTGTTCCTGAACAAGGCCGACATGGTCGACGACGCCGAACTGCTCGAGCTTGTCGAGCTCGAAGTTCGCGAACTTCTGACCAAGTACGAATTCCCCGGCGACGACATCCCCATCATCAAGGGTTCGGCGCTGCAGGCGCTGACCAACCCGACCGACCCGGTTCACATCAAGTGCATCGAAGAGCTGATGACGGCGATCGACACGTACGTTCCGCAGCCGGTTCGCGAAGTGGACAAGCCCTTCCTGATGCCTGTCGAAGACGTGTTCCTGATCTCGGGCCGCGGCACGGTGGCCACGGGCCGCATCGAGCGCGGCCGCGTCAAGGTCGGCGAGGAAATCGAGATCGTCGGCATGAAGCCGACCGTCAAGACGACGGTCACGGGCGTCGAGATGTTCCGCAAGCTGCTCGACGAGGGCGAGGCCGGCGAGAACGTGGGTCTGCTGCTCCGTGGCACCAAGCGCGAGGACGTCGAGCGCGGCATGGTCGTGATCAAGCCCGGCACCACGACTCCCCACACGGAGTTCGACGCGTCGGTCTACATCCTCTCCAAGGAGGAGGGCGGCAGGCACACGCCGTTCTTCAACAACTACCGCCCGCAGTTCTACTTCCGGACCACCGACGTCACCGGCGTCGTCACCCTCCCCGAGGGTCGCGACATGGTGATGCCGGGTGACAACACCGACATGTCGGTCGTGCTGATCCAGCCGATCGCCATGGAGGACGGCCTCAAGTTCGCCATCCGTGAGGGTGGCCGGACCGTGGGCGCCGGTCGTGTCACCAAGATCAACAAGTGATCTGACGCTTGAAGGGACGGCCCCGGACTTCGGTCCGGGGCCGTTCTGCCTTGTGCAGGGTTGGCCACCATCCAGAGTTGCCGTCGCCGCCCTCACGGCCGTCTCCGCAGCGGTATGGCGTACCCGCGGCGAGCGGGTCACAGGCACGACGTAGCCTTCTCGTCGTGTCCGATGTCCTGCCCCCGGCTCGCCCGCACCAGCGGTTCACCCCCGACGGGCAGCGGATGCGCGAGGTGCTCACCTACTCGCGCCGTGGGAGCCGGTTCACTCCCAGTCAACAGCAGTCCTGGGACGCCCACCACGCCGACTGGGTGATCCCGGACGAGGCCGTCGACGACCCGACCTTCTCGCTGGCCCGCATCTTCGGTCGGGACGCGCCGACGATCGTCGAGATCGGCTCCGGGATCGGTGAGGCCACCGCAACGCTGGCCGCAGCCCGGCCGGACTGCAACGTCCTCGCCTTCGAGGTGTGGCGCCCGGGAGTGGCGCACACTCTCGGCCTGCTTGCCGAAGCCGGCGCCGAGAACGTGCGCCTGGTCAGTGTCGACGCGGTCTGGTCCCTCCAGCACCTCTTCGAGCCGGACGGCATCCAGGAGCTCTGGACGTTCTTCCCTGACCCGTGGCCCAAGACCCGGCACCACAAACGCCGCCTGGTGACTCCGGGCTTCGCGAGCCTGGCTGCGTCCCGGCTGCGTCCCGGCGGCAGCTGGCGGCTAGCGACCGACTGGGCCGAGTACGCCGAGCAGATGCGCGACGTGCTCGACGCCGAGCCTGCGCTGGCCGGGGGACGGGTCGAGCGCTGGGTCGAACGACCGGTGACCAAGTTCGAGCGCAAGGGCCTTGAGGTCGACCGAGACATCACCGACCTGCAGTACCGGCGTACCGGCGATTGAGCGGACCTTCAGCGGCTGAAAAGCCGGTGACGTAGGGCGGCTTCCCGGTGGAGTCGGGCCAGGTCCCGATCACGGCGGGCGACCAGCACGGCGGTCAGGAAAGCCTCGGGCGGGGTTCCCTCGGGTGGCGCCGGCGACACGAACGGCCGAACCTGTTCGGCCAGCCGCAGCCCGAGAGTGGTCCGCGCAGCCGGTCCGATGTCGTCGAGCCTGCCGAGATACTGCCGGGCCGCGAGAGCCACCGGTGTCGGCAGCGGGGCGATGTCCGCGCTGCGGGCCCAGTCCTGCAGCTGCCACGGCATCATGGGCGGTGCGGGGAGGCGTAGGGAGAACCGTTCCCTGATCACGTAGGTACCGGCGGCGTGGTCGCCGAGCCGTTTTCCGCGCTCGCTGAGCAGCGCGGAGAAGAACGCCGGTACGCCGCTGAGCGGGTACAACTCGACGAACCCGATCAACGCCCGCACGAACGCGTGTTGGAACGAAATCGGGCCGGCGTCGTCGCGGACCGTGCGCAGGCCGAGAGCGAACTTGCCGACCGACCGTCCCCGGGTGAGTGTCTCGATCGTGGTCGGGATGACCAGGAAGATGACGATCAGGGACGCGATCATCGAGACGTGGATCAGGGCGCCGTCGGTCCCAGCCGAGAGCGAGCTCAGCAGCGCTACCACGATGATCGCGCTCACCACGGTGATGACGATGTCGATCAGCCCCGAGGCGATCCGGGATCCGAAGGATGCGGCAGGCAGGTCGAGAGCCACGGCCTCGCCGGTGACGAGGTCGTCCGCAGTCAGGGCGGCGTACTCGGGTACTGGGTGCGACATTGTGGCCAGCATAGGCTGGGCTGGTGGACCTCGACGCGTACGTGATCGCGCACCGGCACGAATGGGAGCGCCTGGAGGCGCTGACCCGCCGCGGTCGGCTGACCGGCGCCGAGAGCGACGAACTCGTGGACCGCTACCAGCAGGTCGCTACGCATCTCTCCGTGGTCCGCACCTCGGCGCCGGACGCCTCCTTGGTGGCCTACCTGTCCTCGATCCTGGCCCGGGCGCGGAACCGCTCGGTCGGAACCAGGATTACGAACTGGCGCAACGTCGGCCGCTACGCCACCGAGGTGTTCCCGGCGGCCCTGTACCGGCTGCGCTGGTGGTGGATCGGAACACTCGCGGCGAACGTGGTGGTGATCGCGGTGATGATGCTCTGGCTCCTGGGGCACCCCGACGCCGAGCAGTCCCTGATGAGCCCCGAGGAGGTCGACAGTCTGGTCGACAACGAGTTCGCGAACTACTACAGCAACTACGCGGCCAGTCACTTCGCCCTGCAGGTGTGGATCAACAACGCCTGGGTGGCCGCCCTCTGCCTGGCACTCGGCGTCCTCGGGGTGCCGGTGGTACTGCTGTTGTTCAGCAACGTCGCGAACCTCGCGGTGATCGGGTCGATCATGACCCGCCACGACCACGCCTGGGAATTCTGGGGGTTGCTGCTTCCCCATGGGCTGCTCGAGCTCACCGCGGTCTTCGTTGCTGGCGGAGTTGGGCTGAAGCTTTTCTGGTCTTGGATCGAACCGGGTTCGCGCAGCCGCACCCAGTCACTGGCCCACGAGGGCCGGACCGCCGCAACCGTCGCGATCGGCTTGGTGGGGGTGCTGCTGATCAGCGGCGCCATCGAGGGCTTCGTGACTCCGTCACCGCTGCCGACCTGGGCCCGGCTCGCCATCGGGGCGGCGGCCGAGTTGGTCTTTCTCACCTACGTCTTCACCCTCGGGCGTCGGGCGCACCAGCGCGGCCAGACCGGCGACATCGACGCCTCGCTTCTCGAGGACCGTGTGGCGACGGCCCACTAAGGCGCGCGTGATGTTCAGAGCAGCCCGCGTGCCTTGAGTTTCAGGTAGTGGTCGGCCAACGCCGGCGGCAGCTGCTCGGCGTCGGCGTCCACCACGTCGACCCCGAGCGCACCGAGGATCTCCGCGGTACGGCGACGCCGAGCCAGCACCTGCTCGGCGGCTGCGGCGCCGTAGACGCCGTCGATTCCCTCGCGCTCGGTGGCCATCGCCTCGAGCGCCGGGTCCTTCACTGAGGCGAGCACCACCCGGTGGCGCTTGGCGAGTACAGGCAGGATCGGCAACAGGCCCTCTTCGACCGCAGCGGGCTCCAGCGGGGTCAGCAGGACCACGAGGGCGCGTTGGTGCCCCAGTTGGGCTAGCTCGCCCGCCAGTACCGACCAGTCGGCCTCGGCGATAATCGGGTTCAAGGTGCTCATCGCGTCCTGCAGGGGCCCGATAACGTCCTTGCCGCCCAGGCGCAGCCGGCTGCGCACCCTCCGATCGCCGGCGAGGAAGTCGACCCGGTCGCCCGCGCGGGACGCCAGGGCAGCGAGCAGGAGCGCGGCGTCCATCGCCGAGTCGAGCCGAGGCACGTCGGCGACCCGGCCGGCCGACGTCCGGGAGGTGTCCAGGACCAGCACCACCCGCCGATCGCGCTCCGGCTGCCAGGTCCGGACGACCACCGAGCGGTTGCGCGCGCTAGCCCGCCAGTCGATGCTGCGGACGTCGTCGCCGCGGACGTACTCGCGCAGGGAGTCGAACTCGGTGCCCTGGCCGCGGACCCGGACCGCAGCGCGACCATCGAGGTCGCGCAGCCGGGCCAGCCTGCTGGGCAGGTGCTTGCGGGAGGCGAAGGGCGGCAGCGACCGGATCGCCCCGGGGACCTGCCTGGTCTGCTGCCGGCCGGCCAGACCGAGCGGTCCCCGGATCCGCAGGGTGACCCCTACGGCGTGCAGGTCACCGCGTCGGACCGGCGCTAGCCGGGTGTGCAGGCTCGTCCTGGCGCCGGGGGTGATCGAGATCCGGTGCCGGTTCTCCTGCGCGCCCGCGGTCGGCTGCCAGGCGTCCCGCACGATGCCGTTGTACCGGCGGTGACCCGGGTTGGTCACCGTCAGGGTGGTCACGGCATCGTCACCGAGCCGGATCCGGGGGTCAGCCGAGCGCTCTAGTGCGAGTGCCGCAGGCCGCGGCGCCAGCCACCAGTCGACAATGACCGCGACGGCGACCAGCAGCACCCAGGTCCAGGCGGTCCCGAGCGCGGGTCGGAGCACGACCGGGACCACGCCGGCCAGGAGCAGCAGCGGAACACGACCGGAGACGACCATCAGCGCAGGCAGCCCATCAGCGGGGGACCGGCACGGAGCCGAGGGCGGAGGCGAGCACCTGGTTGACGTCGGTTCCATCCAGCTCGGCCTCGGGTCGTAGGCCGAGGCGGTGGGCGAGGGTTGCGTGCGCCAGGGCTTTGACGTCGTCAGGGGTAACGAAGTCGCGACCCGAGAGCCAGGCCCACGCGCGGGCGGCGTGCAGCAGAGCCGTGGCTCCGCGCGGGCTGACTCCCAGACTCAGCGACGGCGAGCTCCGGGTGGCACGGGCGATGTCGACGATGTACCCGGCCACCTCGGGGGCGACCTGAATCTGCCGGACGCTCTGCTGGGCGGCCAGGATGTCCTCCGGCCCGGCGACCGGGCGGACCCCGGCCCCCGCGACGTCCCGGGGATCGAAGCCGTCGGCGTGGCGACGCAGGATCTCCAGCTCGTCGCCCCGCTCCGGGATCGGCAGCACCACCTTGAGAAGGAACCGGTCGAGCTGGGCCTCCGGCAACGGATAGGTGCCTTCGTACTCGACCGGGTTCTGGGTTGCTGCCACCAGGAACGGGCGGGGGAGGGGTCGGGAGGTCCCGTCCACCGAGACCTGACCCTCCTCCATCGCCTCTAACAGCGCCGACTGGGTCTTGGGCGGCGTCCGGTTGATCTCGTCGGCCAGGAGCAGGTTGGTGAACAGCGGACCGGCGCGGAAGCTGAGCTCGCCGGCGTGGCTGTCGATCACCATCGAGCCGGTGATGTCGCCCGGCATCAGGTCGGGGGTGAACTGCACCCGCTTGGTGTCGACCGCGAGCGCACCCGCGAGGGTGCGTACCAGCAGCGTCTTCGCCACCCCGGGTACGCCTTCCATCAACACATGTCCGCGGCAGAGCAGCGCGACCAGGAGGCCCGAGACCGCAGCATCCTGTCCGACGACGACCTTGGCGACCTCGGCCCGGACCGCACTCAGCCGGTCCCGCGCCTGGATCGAGGCGGAGTCTGGAGCGCTTTGGGTACTCGGGTTGGGCATGGGGGTTTCGCTCATGAGCGGCGTACCTCTCTCATCAGGGCGGCCAGGTCGTTGGCCAGGTGGATCAGGTCGTTGTCGGAACCAGGGGCTGGCGCATCGGGGGCGAGCAAGTGGTGCAGTCGGGTTTCGCCGAGGCTCGTGTGCGGAGCCAGGTCCCGGATCAGGGCCCGCGCGTCCTCGGTGACGTCGCGCGGCAGGTTCAGCTGCTCGCCGAGCCGGCGACGGGCCGCGCGGCGCAAGGCGTCGGCGGCGTACCGACGGTCGTTGACCTTCCGGTACAGGCGCGCCCGGCTCCGGGTGCTCTCGATCGCGGTGACCACGACCGGCAGCGGCTCGACCGCCAGCCGGCCCAGCCGCCGTCCGCGCCACCACATCACCGAGAGCAGCGCCACCGTCGCCAGCACTAGTGCGGGGCGGAGCCACTCGGGCAGCAGCGAGGAGATGGTCACTCCTTCGTCCGCCCTGAGGTCGGTCGGGTCGGGGACGTACCAGACCAGACGGTCGCGCTGACCGAGCAGCCGCAGGGCCACCGCGGCGTTGTCCGCACGGGTCACCTGCTCGTTGCTGATCAGGTCGGTCGAACCGAGCAGGGTCAACCCCGGCTCGGGCGTCACCACCAGTGCCCCGTCGCCGACCGGGAAACAGGCGTTTGCGGTGGCGGGGTAGGCGGTGCCCGCGTCGACCGCGACCTGCAGGTCGTCGAACCGGCTGTCCCCGCAGTCGCCGGTCGCCCGAGTCTCCTCCAGCAATGCCGTGCTCCCGCCCTGGTCGACAAGCTCGGCCGCGGGGTACCGCGGCTCGACGAGGACCAGGTCCGCGGGTCCGCGGTGGTTCATCAGGCGTCGGACGGTACTGGCGCCCAGGCTCTCGGTCGAGGTGACCACCACGGTCGTGTCGCGGTTCATCCGGATCGCCTCGAGGGCGTCGGCGTCGCGGACGACGGTGACCTCGACGCCCTCCTTCTCCAGCACCCGAGCCACCGCGCGAGCACCCTCGGGGTCCGGGTTGCCCGGGTCGGCGGCACCGGTGTAGGCGTTGCCGGCGCTCCCGATGACCGAGAAGACCACGGCGGCGACAAAGGCAGCGGCGACGAGCAGTGCGGCGCGGTGGCGACGGGTCCACCGGGGAGCGGGAGGCGCCGCGGTCGTGGCGATCGTCGCAGTCAACCTCGGACTCCCGCCAGGTCGTCGTCGAGGGCAAGGATGCTGATCGCCTGGTCGGGGGTGGCCGGACGGTCGCCGTACCGGACCAGGTCGAAGAGGGTCGCGGCGCTGTCCACCCGGGGACGCTGTTCGGAGAACGTGGAGCCGAGGACGATGGCGACCTCGTGCGCGGTGGCCCCGGGGAGGTCGGCCAGCAGGCCCTGCTCGATCTGGCGCACGGTCAGGGCGCGGAAGGCCTCGACGACTGCCCTACCGGGATCTCCGGCGGCGAGGGCGCTTTCGGCCCGGCGGCGCAGGTCGGCAGCAGTGACGCGTTCCTGGGTTAGGACCGCACCGGCCTCGGGTACCCGCCGCGGGTCGCGCCGCCCCCGCGAGATGAGCCAGCCGAGCAGCAGCAGGAGAACGAGGAAGACGATGCTCGCGCCGACGGCACCGATCGGGGAGACCTGGGACGCTGCATCCAGCCCGGCGTTGAACTGGTCGGAGAGCCAGCCCAGGAAACGTTCCAGCAGGTTCTGGTCGTGGTACTCCGGGCGGAGCAGCTCGCGGCGCAGCAGCGAGTCCGCCTGCTCCGGCGACGGGTCGACCGGCGCCTGAGGAGCGACGCCAGGCAGAACACCGCGAAGTGTCGGAAACGAGGTCACGGCCCGGTGATGCCTGCCCGGGTGATCAACTCCACGTCGTACCCCTCTTTGCGGATCCGCTGGTCGAGGTACTGGACCGCGGTGACCGAGGCTGTGAACGGGGCCACGAACGCCGAGGAGACCACGGCGGCGACTGCTTGGGTGACCAGGAAAATCAGCAGACCGACCTCACCCTCACCGGCGCCCAGAAGAGTGACCACCCCGGCGATCGCGAACGGGATCGCCAGGATGCTCCCGACGATCTGGGTGATCAGGATGGTCAGCACCGCGATCCCGAAGATGCGCCAGAACTGGCCCGTGGTCAGCACCCAGGAGCGTCTGAGCGCTCCGAACACCCCGACGTCCTCGAGCATCAGCGGTGGTACGGCGAGGTAGTAGACCCGGGTCCAGAAGAAGGCCAGCACGACCAGGCCGACCAGGCCGACCAGAACCGAGAGCAGGATCGCGGTCAACTGCGGGAGGGTCATCGCCAGGACCACGATGATCGCAACCAGCACGGCGAGGTAGGCGAGCACGACCATGAACAGGAACATCGTCAGCCCGACCAGCTTCCAGCGCTTGCCCGTCGTCGCCGCCCAAGCGCCGCCGAGGGAGAGTCGGCGGCCGACCGCTGCCGCGGCCGCCACGTGCGCGATCATCCCGGTCACGAAGATCAGGCCGATGCCCTGGAGTAGCGAGCTCACCACCATCGTGATGTCGCTGGCTCCGCTGCTATCGCTCTCGACCAGGGAAAGCGACAGGTCCAGGACCGTAGCTAGGAGGCCGGTGACGAGGATCGGGATTGCCATCGCGACCGCGGTCACCAGCACCGCGGACCCGACGGTGGCACCCGGGTTGTAACGGATGATTTTGAAGGCCGCGTCGTAGATGTCGCCCAGTTGGAGCGGGCGGAGCGGGAGCGCTCCCGGCTTGTGCGCCGCCCGCATCGGTGGGCCGAATCCGGGGTGCGGGTAACCAGGCGGGCGGTAGCCCGGCGGCGCCCAACCGGGTGGTGGAGCCTGGCTGGCAGGGGGCTGACCGGCAGGTGGGAACCAGACGGGAGGTCCCCCGGGCGCCGGTGGCGCGCCCGGTGGGGGAAAGGGACCCTGGTCCGACATCGTGGTCTCCTCCGAGGCATGCCCTACGGCGGGGGCGGCGGCCGTTCCCGGCACGGCTGGCGCCGTCATCTTGTCAGGTACGTCCGCCGAGGTGCCGTGCCGCCCGACCTCGGTCGGGCCGATTTGGCGCACGGACGGATCTCTGCCAAGATAGTCCGGTTGCTCCGGCGGGATTGCCGGGGCGCGGACATTGACTACTGAACAGGTTCTCCTGGCCCTCTGTCGAAGGGGGCGTTGTGGTCGCGTGTCCGCGCCGCACCTGGAGATCCCGTTCCGCCCGACTCCCCGTCGGGCACAACCCCGAGTACGACGGCCCACAAAGGTCGAGCTTGTCCTGCGCGTCACTACGAGCGCGACACGCCCGACCGCGGGGGTCGGAGAATCCAGCGTGAAACGCCGGGTTCTGAGGCGGGGGAGCACGGCGGATCGTCTCACCGAGACGGCACGAGACAGTTGCGGGACGAGAAGTGAAGGACGCGTGATGGCGGGACAGAAGATCCGCATCAGGCTCAAGGCCTATGACCACGAGGTGATCGACACCTCGGCGCGGAAGATCGTTGACACGGTGACCCGTACGGGTGCGAAGGTGGCCGGCCCGGTGCCGCTGCCGACGGAGAAGAACGTCTTCTGCGTCATTCGCTCGCCCCACAAGTACAAGGACTCCCGCGAGCACTTCGAGATGCGCACCCACAAGCGCCTCATCGACATCATTGACCCGACTCCGAAGACGGTTGACTCGCTGATGCGCCTCGACCTGCCTGCCGGTGTCGACATCGAGATCAAGCTCTGAGGGCTTGGTAGGACTTAAGGGCAATAGATGACTTTCGAACGCAACGTGAAGGGTCTGCTGGGCACCAAGCTCGGCATGACCCAGCTGTGGGACGAGAACAACAAGATCGTTCCCGTGACCGTCATCGCGGCGGGCACCAACGTAGTTACCCAGGTCCGCACCCCCGAGAAGGACGGCTACAACGCCATCCAGCTCGGGTACGGCGAGATCGACGGCCGCAAGGTCACCAAGCCGTCGTCCGGTCACTTCGAGGCAGCCGGGGTCACCCCCCGTCGCCACCTCGCCGAGATCCGCACCGCTGACGCCGCGTCGTACGCGGTCGGCCAGGAGATCAGCCCCGAGCTGTTCGCCGCGGGCGACGACGTCGACGTCACCGGCACCAGCAAGGGCAAGGGCTACGCCGGTGTCATGAAGCGTCACGGCTTCCACGGCGTCGGCGCCTCGCACGGTGCTCACCGCAACCACCGCAAGCCTGGATCCATTGGCGCCTGTGCGACCCCCGGTCGCGTCTTCAAGGGCACCCGGATGGCCGGCCGCATGGGTACGGACACCGTGACCACTCAGAACGTGACCGTGCACGCGGTCGACGTGGAGAAGGGTCTGATCCTCCTCAAGGGCGCCGTTCCCGGCCCCAAGGGCGGCCTGATCATGATCCGCTCCGCCGCCAAGTCCGGACAGGAGGCCTGAGCATGGCTACCGAGACCAAGAAGGCCCCGGCCAAGAAGGCACCGGCCAAGAAGGCTGACGCCGCCAAGGTCGTCAAGGTCGACCTGCCGGCCGAGATCTTCGACCGCGAGACCAACATCCCGCTGATCCACCAGGTCGTCGTCGCGCAGCAGGCCGCGGCTCGCCAGGGCACGCACTCGACCAAGCGTCGTGGCGAGGTCCGTGGTGGTGGCCGCAAGCCGTACAAGCAGAAGGGCACCGGCCGCGCCCGTCAGGGCTCGACCCGCGCTCCGCAGTTC
>JBKJHX010000044.1:0-6080 GCA_046598855.1 Marmoricola sp.
GACGTTGCGTTCGCCTCCGGGAGTGACACCTGCGCAGCCTGGCTCTACCAGGCGCAGACCGCCGTTCCCGGGCCGGTGATCGTGATGGCGCACGGGCTCGGTGCCGTCAAGGAGATGCGCTTGGACGCGTACGCCGAACGCTTTCTGGCCGCCGGCTACTCCTGCCTTGTCTTTGACTACCGCCACTTCGGCGCCAGCACCGGCGAGCCCCGTCAGCTGCTGACCGTCGGCAAGCAGCTCGAGGACTGGGCTGCGGCCGTCGCTTTCGTACGTTCGCTGGACGATCTCGACCCGGAGAAGGTCATCGTTTGGGGGACGTCCTTCGGCGGCGGACATGCCATCAGGAGTGCCGCGCGCGACCACCGGATCGCGGCCGCAGTCGTCCAGTGCCCGTTCACCGATGGCCTCGCCTCCCTCCTGGCCATGGACACGGTCACCTCACTTCGACTCTCCGCCCGAGGTCTGCGCGACCTGGTCGCATCGGGCCTCCGCCGTCCCCCTGTCACCGTCGCGACCTCGGGGGCTCCGGGCACGGTCGCCCTCATGACGGCCCCGGACGCACAGCCCGGCTACCTCGCTCTCGTCCCGAGCAGCCAGGACTTCACCAACGAGGTGGCGGCCCGCATTGCTTTGAGCGTTGCCTTCCAGTTCCCCGGACGAGCGGCCGCTGACGTCGAATGCCCCATCCTCTTCTCAATCTGCGAGACCGACAGCGTCGCTCCGGCGAAGGCTTCGAAGCGGCACGCGGCCAAGGCCCCTCGGGGCGAGGTCAAGGTCTATCCGGAGGGCCACTTCGACATCTACCTCGGCGAACCTTTCGAGCGCGTCATTGCCGACCAGATCGAGTTCCTCGGCCGACACGTCCCTCCCGTCGCCTAGCAGGATCGACTCGGGCCCCCCGACGTGCGGGCGGACGAGCGCGAGCCACGAATGAGCCCGACCCCGGGTGGACGTGGGATCGGGCTCATTCGTCGCTGTGAAGTTCAGGATGCTGAGTTGCCGCTCGTGGAGCCTGCCGCGTCATTCGCGCCACCGGGTCCACCGCGGCCTTCCGGGCTGCCCCCGAGGAGCCTGGCGTCGAAGGCCTTCAGCACCGACGTCTTGTCGGCCTGGGTCAGCGCTCCGGCCATGACGGCGGCGTCGAGCCGGGTGACCAAGTTGGTGCGAAACTCGGCTCGGCGCGCCTCGCGTTGTGCGTCGGCCTGTTCCTGCACGACCTCAAGCGCGGCCTTGACCTTGGCCTCGGAAACGCCGAGCTCGTCGGCCAGGGCCTCAGCCAGCGCGGCCTGCCTGGCAGCACGCATGGCGTCGGTGGGCGGGGCCGGCTTGGTGCCGTCGGAGGAGTCGGACCCGTCGGGTCGGAGTTCCTCGCGGACTGCGTCCAGGGCCTGTTGGACCCTGTCCTGGCCGAGCCCGAGCTCCTTCGCGAGGACTTCGGCCTTCAGCCCGTGATCGCCGCGGTGGCCGCCAGGGTGGGCGTACGAGCTGGCCGCACTGTCGGGGGTGCTGGAGGTCTCGGCTGAGGCGATGGCTACGCCTCCGGCGGTGAGGCCGATGCCAGCGACTGCGCCGGCGATGCCGAGACGTGCTACTGCGGATCTGTCCATGGTGGTTCCCTCCCGGGCTCGTGGTGTGTTGACCAGAACGGTCGCTCGGGAATCTGTGGCAGGGCTGTGGTTCTCACCTGGGGTTGCTGGGTACGACGCAGGATCGCGTCGTAGGTGCGCGGATGCCTGGCGTCGTGGGCGCCGGCTCGGGCCCCCACGACGTTCGCTGCACGAGGACCGGTCACGCTTGTGTCAGTGCGACCTGGTGCTGATCACGGTGATCGGCAGGTCGGTGTCCCAGGGTTGTCGGACGACCATGTCGGCGACCAGGACTGTGCCCTGCTCGAACTCTCCGGTGGCGGCGTCGATGAGACGGTAAGACTGGGTCGGCTTGTGGATCGGCTGCGCGTCCAGGACCAGGACGCGCACTTCGCCGGGCTCGAAGTTGCAGCGCTTCTGGAGAGCGTCGATCAGCTGCTCGCGGTGCAGGTGGCCATCGCCGAAGTTCCACCCGAGCACGACGCCGGCGATCAGTTCGCCGTCCATCACCAGGTAGTCCTCGTGGCCGTCCCCGCAGAGCCTCGGAATGAGGGCGAAATGCGCGCGACCGTGGGTGTGGACCGCTCGGAAGGCGTAGCCGGTGAACAGCGGGACCTCCGCCTCCTCTTTGCCGTAGATCTTCTCCAGCTGCTGATGCGGAAGCAGGGTGGCTTTGGTCGTCCCCGCGTCGAACTTTGCCAAGCCCGGCTCGGTGAAGCACCAGACCGACGTGTCCCAGTTGCCGGCGTAGTACCGCATGCCGACCAGGAACGAGATCTTCTCCGGAAACAGGTTCCCCAGGACGACGAAGAGCGCGCTCGCGGCCGGGATCAGGAGCACCCACGGGGTGTCCAGGTCTCCCAGGCCGATGTCCGCCTTGTCGACAAAAAGGGTGAGGATCCCGAAGATCATGAAGACGTTCCACTCCAGCGGCACGCCCATCGGGATGGCGGCGATGATGTGGAGGTGGAAGGAGATCATGACGACGGCAGCCACGGTGGTGAGCGTGCCGCCCCCCGACCAGATCAGGACCAGCGGGACACCGAACTCCACGACCGTGCCGCCGTGGGCGAGTGCCTGGGAGAGTCGCGAGGGCAGCAGGTCGTCGGGGAACGAGCGGCTGAAGAGGTGCTTGACCTTGCGGAACCGCCAGATCGGACTGTTGCTCTCCATGGCCTGGACGACGAACGGGAAGTGCCCGTTGAGCTTGGACGTCGCTGCGCCCCACCAGATGACCAGCATCACGAACTTGGCGCCGACGATCGCGTCCGGCGCTGCGAACAGGAACGTGAGCGCGATCGCGGCGTACACCTCGGAGCGGGCCGCCAGGAAGATGGTGCGGTCGCGTAACGCCAGCACCCCCAGCAAGCCGAGGACCAGGGAGGTCTTCCAGACGGGAAGGCTCGACGACGAGCTGCCGGGGTCGCTCGCGGAGAGCAGGGCGATCAACAGCGAGGCGAGCAGTGCGGCGTACAGGACCGCGTCGATCCCGGTACGCCGGTCGCCCTTGGTCAACGGCACCCGGTCCGGCCACGGGGGCATCCGGATTGTTCCCGGTCGCAGCCAGTAGAGGAACGATCCGAGCGGCGGAAGGAATCGCAGGTTCAGTGGGCCGAACCCGCAACCGAGGCCGAGTACCTCGAACAGCATCGTCCAGAGCACCAACTTCTGGAAGACGATCGGCTCGGTCCACCAGTCGGCGACGTGCGTGAAACCGTCGATGCCCGGGGTGCTCAGCGCGAACAGCATCCCACCGAGGAGGTAGAGGCCAATCTTGATGACGTAGAAGACGTACACCACGTCCGGCGTACCGAAGCCGACCTCGAGCAGGTGCCGGATGAGCGGTCGCATCCGCTCGTTGCGGGTCCCCTTCCGCCACTCCGGAATGTCGAGATCGGGAAGGTCTGGTCGCAGGAAGCCCATGGTGAGTACCTAGTCCTTGGCCGTTGGTGCTTACAGGTGATGCCGCCGTCGACGACGATCTCGCCCGGTTGGGCCATCCGCCCCGATCACTACGGAACTGCGTGGACGATCACGAATCTAAATCCGAACCTGTCGCTTACCCAACCGCACTTTGCCGGATCTTGCCTCGACTGTTCGACTGATCGTGCGAAGTTGAGCGACGACCCACACCCTGGGCAGTGCGGTATCGCTCAACGGCGCTCGTCGATGAGAGCCTCGCGTATCGGCCGCATACGTCGCCGAACCTCACTGCTACCTCTTCGCGGCGAAATCGCATGACACACTTTTGTGTCATCCCGGAGCCAAAACTGAGGCGTTGCCTTCGGAGGCTCGACTGGTGCCGGGGTATCGCTGGCGATCGTGGACAGTGGCGTCGACGCAGACCACCCGAGCGTCGGGGGCGTCGCCTCAGCAGTCGCGATGGAGCCGGATCCGACCCGGAACGAGGGCTACCGCACCGTCGAGGGGCCGCACGAGGACCTCTCCGGGGCATGGCACCGCGTGCGCGGCAATCGTCCGGTCGCTCGCCCCGGAGGTCGAGCTGGCATCCGGGTGCTCGGGTCGGACCTGAAAGGGCGCGGGCTGCTGTTCCACCGACTGGGCCTACTTCTCCCGGACGCTGCTGGTGTGTGCGGCCGACAACCAGCCGGGCCCGATCTACCCGTCGGAATTCGCGTCCGTGGTCTCGGTCGCCTGCCGACCTGGTGACGACCCGTGGCAGCAGGGACGACGCCCCCGGACCATCTCCGACGTCGGCGCCACCCCGGTGAAAGGAGTCCGTGCCAGATCACCGCTGCCCCTGGTAGGAGGGCGGTAGGCGACTCGCAGGAGCCTGTCTGAGGCGGCTTCCGCGGTGAGAACTCCTAGCGAGCTGCGCCCGGGAAGAGCTGGTGCACCAGGGTCTCCTCCACCCAGGTGAGCCAACGCGCAGACGTCCACCCGTGCTCGGCCACCATCAGCAAATGGCCGTCCTCACTGAGCACGCCGTACAAGATGCCGAGAGCATCAGTTGCCGTCAGGTCGGGGTTGAAGCCGTCCCGGGACGCGATCGCGTCGACGACCGTGCGGAAGCCGTCGTAGCGGAGCTTTTTGTTGCGCGCGAGCATCTCGCCCACCTCGGGGTCGGCCGAGGAGGATCGCATCACGTCGTAGACAGGAGCCGCACGCGTTATCAACTCGGCGGACCGCGTGCAGAAGAGCCGTAGCGCGGCCACACCATCAGGGTCTTCGAGCACTCGGACGAACCAGTCCTGGTCCCTGATGTCATCCTCGATGGTCCCCCGCAGCGCCTCGTCGAACGCGGCCTGCAGGATCGCCGTCTTGTTGCCGAAGGACAGGTACAGAGTCTGAACTGCGACACCCGCCTCGCGAGCGATCGAGGCCATGGTCGTGGTCACGAAGCCATCGCGAACGAACAGATCGGTTGCCGCAGCCACGATCCTCACCCGGGTGGCCCGGGACTGCTCAGCCTTGGTCGTTCGGTTCTTGGACCGAGATCCAGTTGCCACGAAAGTTTCCCCCGCTCAGCTCTTGACGAATGCTAGAACGTCATTCTAGTGTCCCGTTGTGTAATCACATTACACAATGTTGTTACACCAAAGGATCCCATCTATCCCCCCAGGAGGCAAGGCAATGAGTGAAGCACCCCCGCTCGCCGGCTACCACCACCTCGGCATCACCGTCCGTGACATCGACGCCAGCGAGGCCTGGTACACCGAAACCCTCGGCCTGGTCCGGGCCTTCGTCGAGCCACACGACAACGGCATCGGCTACGCCCGGGTACTGACCCGGCCGGGCACGCCCTTCTTCCTCGGCCTCGACTACCACGAGGAGGCCGACCAGGCCGCGTTCGACCCCCGCCGCACCGGGCTCGACCACTTCGCGATCGCGGTCTCCAGCGCCACGGAGGTGCATGCCTGGGCCGGGCACCTCGACGCACTCGGCATCGACCACGAGCCGGTTCTGGAAACCAACGACCCGATGCCGTTGGCGCTGGTCCTGCTGCGTGACCCCGACGGCATCGTCGTCGAGCTCATCTGGACGGGAGTCTGAGGTGAACTCGTTCACGCGGACGCTCCCGCAGCGCCGCGGACCGCGTCCCACCACGACGGCACAGATCCCCCACAGCCAGCTCGACCAGCAGCCCGAGGACGCACGTCTCCTCGACGCCCTACTCGCTGAGGCCGGCACCTGGCGCGGGGTCGAGCTGGTCGAGTCCGGGATCTCAGTTCAGGGCGCTCGCGCCCTTTCCCTGGGGCCCGGGACCCCGACCGGCCCGGTCGAGGCGTTCATGGTCGGACGCGAGTTCTGTCACGGCCACGCCCAAGGTGACCACAGCCTGCACCTGACCCTCCCGACCCACCTGATCGGCGAGGTCGAGGCGGCCGGGTGGATCGAGCCGCACTTCCTGGTCCTCACCGGGCAGCTCCCGTCGACCCACGTGATGCTCTACGCCCCCCGCGACGAGGACGAGGCCGCCGTGGCACTCGACCTTGTCCGGGCTTCGTACGGCTTCGCCACCACCCCCTGACA
>JBKJHX010000013.1:0-2677 GCA_046598855.1 Marmoricola sp.
CGCGACCGAGGTGGGGGTCGTGCTCACCGCCTCCGCGTACGCCCGGTCGAGCGCCTCTCCGGCCGAGCCGTTCACGTCACCGGACAGGTCGATCACGACCGTGCCGGCACGCTCACGTACCGCTGTCTGCAACTCATGCGCTGCCATTGCTGCCTTCTCTCTGATGCAGGACGAGCTCGAGCATGTGCCGGTCGCCCTCCGTCGTCTCACGAGCCTCGTCGACCATCGCCTTGATCAGGAAGAGGCCCCAGCCACGTGGGGTCTGGCGGCCCTCGAGCTTGGCCTCGATGTCCGGCTGTTCGGGCTCCGGGTGCGGAGCGTCGCCGCCGTGGTCGACGACCTGGACCCGCAGGCTGTCCGCGTCACGCAGCACCCGGACGGAGACGAGCAGGTCGGCGTCGTACTTGTTGCCGTGCTCCATCGCGTTCATCGTCGCTTCGCCTACGGCGGTCTTGAGGCGCTCGAGCCGGTCCGGCGCCAAGCCGCTCCCGTTGATGGCGGCCTCCACCCGCGCGATCGCCTCGCGCTCGTTGCCGGGCGCGCTCGCCAGCTCGAACGCGACCAGGACCTCGTCCTCACCGCCGGGTGCTTCTGCCGAGGGGTCCTCGAATCGTTCCAGGGTGAGCATCGTGATGTCGTCCTCCTGCTCGGCGCCCGGGCCGGTGAACGCGTCGAGGTCGGTCAGGACGCGGTCGATCAGCACCTGGCCACCCGGGGAGTCCCCGACCGTTTCCATCAGCCGTGGGAACCCGAACATCTGCCGGTCGGGGTCGTGCGCCTCGACGACGCCGTCGGAGTGCAGCAGCACGCTGTCACCGGGCTCGAGGGTGATCTCCTTCTCCTCGTACGGCATCCCGGTCATCAGACCCAGGGGCATGCCCCGCGCACGGAGTTCGACCACGCCGTGGGCGGTCTTCACGTAGGGAAGGTCGTGACCGGCGTTCGCGAAGCGGAGGTGGCCGGTGGTCGGCTCGAGAACGCCGTAGAGGCAGGTGACGAACATCTTCTCGGGCATGTCCGGGCAGAGCTGCTCGTTGACCCGCTCCAACACCTCGCCCGGCTCGATCAGCCGTTGCGCCGCCGCTCTCATCAGGCTGCGGGTCGCCGACATCACCAGGGCCGCCGGGACGCCCTTGTCGGTCACGTCACCGACCACGAATCCCACCCGACCGTCGGGCAGCGGGATCACGTCGTAGAAATCGCCGCCGACCTCGCGCGCGGGCCGGTAGTAGGCCGCGATCTGCCAGCCCGGCAGATCGGGAAGGGTCTTGGGCAGGAAGTGCGACTGGATCAGGCGGGCGACCTCGAGCTCCTGCTCGTACCGCTGCCGGGTCGCCGCCTCGGCTTCCTGCTCGCGCACCAGCTGGCCCACCCGCAGGGCCGGCGCGGCCTGCCCGGCCAGGTTGTCGAGCAGCCGCCGGTCGTCGGAGGAGTACTCCTGCTCCGAGAGCCGGGCGCCAAGGTTCAGCACGCCGATCAGCTCTCCCTGGCTGACCAGCGGGATTGCCAGTTTGACGCCTGCTTCCTTCAACGCACGCAAGGCTTCGGAGTCGAGCTCGAGCGCCTCGACGTCGACTGCACCGCCGGCTGACTGGAGATAGACCAGCAGCGGGTCGTTAGGGCCGATCTCCACCGGGCTCTGCACGATCGCTTCGTGTGCCGCAGGCGTCGCCGCCTCGGCGGCGGCAGGACCGGCCTCGTGCTCGCCTCGCCGCAGCCGCGTCCGGAGGGTCTTCTTCGCTGTGCTCATCACAGGTCCTTTCTAGGCCCGAGGCGTCCGGAAAGCGTTACGGGACTCCAGGCTGTGCACGGCCACCGGCCGAGCCTTCCCCTTCAGCGGCACCGAACCATGCGCCGTCAGGCGCAGGCTCGGGTCCTGGTTCTCCAGCAAGCACCGGGTCGCCTCGGTCAGCAGCAGCGGAGTGTCCAGCTCCCGGGTCGCAGCTTCGACGCGAGCGGCGACGTTCACCGGGTCTCCGATGATCCCCAGCTCGGTGTAGCCACCTCCGCCGATCGTGCCGACCAGCACCAGCCCTGAGTTCAACCCGACCCCGACCCTGCACCGGTCTCCCATCCCGGCCTCGACGGCGGCGAGGATGTCCCTCCCCGCCGTCAGAGCCCGATCAGCGTGATCGGGAAGCGGCGCAGGTGCGCCGAACACCCCGAGCATCCCGTCGCCGAGCAGCTTGTTGACCTCGCCGCCGTGCGCCAGCACCACCGGTACGACCAGCTCGAAGAATTCGTTGAGAAAGTCGACCGCTTCGCGGGCGGTCGCCCGATCCGCGAACTTGGTGAAGCCCCGGATGTCGACGAACATCACTGTGACCATCGCCCACTCGGGCTCGACCCGCCCGTTCACGTCGGCTCGCTCCGCAGCCACAGCGACACATGGGCGGGCTGCATCGTCTCCACGGCCACCCCTTGCAGGTCCGCGCTCAGGGCGACGAGGTCGACCTCGTGGCGCAACCGTCCGCTGAACGACTCCAGCGTCCGGGCCGCGTCGTACCGGCTCCGGAAGAACCGCCGGTCCACGATCCGCTGAATCCGACCCAGCGCGGGGCGGAACAGCGCCGCCACCGCCAAGGTCGAGGCCGCCACCGCGAGACCGGACCCCTGAGTGACCCCGCTCAGCGCCAGCTGCAGCAGTAGCACCGTGCCGACGTACACCCCGGCCAGC
>JBKJHX010000043.1:0-93587 GCA_046598855.1 Marmoricola sp.
GGAGTACCGCCACCACTGACGTTCGAAGTCCAGGATCGCCTGCTGGTGCTCAGTCAGTCCGTCCATGGGGCGAGCCTGCCATGTCGTCCTGACGCGGCGGGTTTCGGGTCGTTGAACGGGAGTGGAAACTACGACAACGTGAGCCAGAGCCTGGCCGAGCGGTGAGGCCGATGCGAAGGCGTTCGGAGGAGGACGCTGACTCGACGAGCAGCACGGCCGCCGCGAGGCCGCCGCGCTCGGATGCGGGGACCGACTCGTACCCGGTCGACTGGCCGAGGAGTCCGTGACCCGAGCGCTCGAGGTGCGCCCCTACGTCTGCCTACTGAACAAAGGGTTCGGTGCCTGTCGCCGGCGAGGCTGCAGAGCTCGACGCGGAAGAGGTCGTCGCAAGCTTTACCGGCGCGTGACGTACACCTAGCGGTTGCGCCACTGCGGTGCACGCTTGGTCACGAACGCTGTCATGCCCTCGGCCATGTCCTCACTCGTGATCAGCTCGTCCACCGCTCCGCTCGGCGTTCGGACGGCGGCAACGGTTTCGGGGATGCCGGCCGCGTCCTGCATCGCCTGGAGGCTGAGCCGCACCGAGGTAGGTGATCCCTGGAGGATCTCCGCAGCGAGCTCCCGGGCGACGGTCAGCGCCTGCCCGGCGGGCGCGACCCTGTTGACCAAGCCTCGCTGGAAACCTTCATCGGCACCCATCCGTCGTCCGGTCAGGATCATTTCGGTTGCGACCTTCTCCGGCAGCTGTCGAGGGAGCCGCACGACGCCACCTGCTCCGGCGAACAATCCGACCTTCACCTCGCTCAGCGCGAGCTGGGCGGCCACATCTGCGACGACGAGGTGGCAGGCGAGCGCGATCTCCAAGCCACCGCCCATGGCGAAACCGTTGACCGCGGCGATCACCGGCTTGGTCATCAGCTGACGGCTGGTCAGACCGGCGAAGCCGGTCGGCGGCATGTACATGGGCTTTCCGGCTGCGGTGTACAACAAGTCGTTGCCCGCGCAGAACGATTTCTCGCCGGCCCCGGTGATGATCGCGACCCAGAGGTCGGAGTCGGCGAAGTAGGCGTCGAAGATCGACGCGAGCTCGGAGTGTGCTGGCGGGTGCAGCGAGTTGCGGGCGTCCGGCCGGTTGATGGTGACCTCGAGCAGGCGCCCCTCGCGGCGTACGACCACGTGCTCGTAACTTTCACGGAGTCCGAGCTCGCCCACGGGGAAGAGCTGGTCCATCCGGGCTCGGGTGGTGGAGGCCCGCGATCCCTCGTCGATCGTCCGGGCGAAGATCCTCCGGCCGATCGGGTCCTCGGAGTCCAGGAGGGCGAGCAGCTCCTCATCGTCGGTGGCGCCCAGAGCGAGGAAGCGCTCACCTGACGTCTCGAGCCGGCCGACGACCACCGGTGTGCGCCGGCCGTCGCGGGCGTACCTGACCGAGTAGGTCTCCAGGGTCGCGTAGCCGTCCGGGGTCTGCGTCTTCGGCACCACCGGTCGGGCGTCGAGCTCGGCCTGCAGGTCGGTGCTGAGGTCTGCCTGCCATGCGCGTGGCTCGGTGGAGTAGATGCCCACCGAGTACTTGGACAGAGTGCCGCCGTTGGCGCCGACGAGGGCGCGTTCCCCCGGGTGCCAGCGGCAGTGGGCAGCAGCTTCGGCGATGGCGTGCATCGAGTAGTTGTTGCCGGCGCCTCCGAAGTAGGGCAGCCCGCCGGTCAGGGTGAAGCCGCGACTGTCCGCCGGGTCCAGGTCCAGGCCGTCGAGGATGTTGGACACTGCGATCGGGAAGCAGGAGTACAGGTCGAACGCCGCGATCTGCACTAGAGGGGTCTCGGCGACCTCGAGGGCGTGCTCGACGGCCAGGACCGAGGCGGGGCTCCGACTTAGGTCGGCTCGGTCCAGGAGGTCCTGCTCACGCAGGTCGGCGTGCCCGTGCAGGAAGACCCACCGGTCGCGGGGCACCCCGAGCTCCTCGGCGGCGGCCACGGACATCAACAGGACCGCGGCGCCCTGGTTGACCTGGTCGCGCGCCACCAGGTAGCGCAGGTAGGGGTCAGCGATCGGACGATTCTTCTCGTTGGGAGTGCTGAGCTCGCCGGCGTCCCGGACTGTGGGGGCGGCGGCGTAGGGGTTCTTGGCGGCGACCTCGGTGAACGGCGCGAACAGCTCAGCCATCCCCTGCAGGTACGTCGCACGCCCCAGACCGAGGCGCGCGCGGCGGGCGTTCTCGAAGAGTGCGTACTGGACGGGCGCGTCGGTCAGTCCGTGGTTCGCGCCGTACATCGAGACCAGGCCCTTCAGTCCGTAGCCTCGGTTCTCCTGCGAGCCGTCGATGGTCTCGGTGAAGTCGGGCTTGTCGTCGCTCCCGGCGAGGTGCCGAACCGTGGACATCGCCTCGGCGCCGGCCAGGAGCACGACCTTGCGGGTCCCGGAGGCGATCGCGGCTGCCATCTCGTTCACCAGATGTTGGGGGCCCTGGCCTCCGGACACCTCGAGGATGGCGTGCTCGGGATCGGCGCCGATCCGGGCCGCGACCGAGCGCGGGAAGTTGTCGGACTTGCCCAGCGGTGACGGCGCGCCGGGGATCGAGTCCTCGAACTGGCGCACCGTTGCGACCGTGTCGATCGCCGCAGTGACGGCGACGACGCTCGTGCCGAGGTCTTCCAGGGCGGCCGCAGCGGCGCGGCCGGCCAGGTCGGCAGCCGAGGATCCCTGGTAGCCGGGGGCGTCGATCGGATCAGCGACCTGACCGACACCGACGAGTACCGGGGTGCTGGATGCAATCTGGGAGGTCACGATCTGGTCCCCTCTCGGGACAGGGCGTTGGAGCGGCGGGTCGTTCGTGGCAGAGTCATATCACTATAATGATTCAACTAATAAATCGGAGTTGATCCTATGGGACTGACCAGCCAGTTCGGCGACGCGGTCACGGTGGTCTTCCCCGAGTCGGTCGACACGGTGTGGCGGGTCGTCTCCGACGTCGAGCGGATCGGCGAGTGGAGTCCGGAGTGCGTCGGGATCGCGTGGATCGATCCGGCCACCGGGCCGGCCGTCGGCGCTCGTTTCGTCGGGCGGAACAAGATGGGGCTGCTCCGCTGGCGCACCACCTGTACGGTCGTGGACTGGCAGCCGCAGCGCAGGTTCTCCTACGACGCTCGGCACGCCACGGGTGCGGTGACCCGGTGGACCTTCGACCTCGCTCCGGCAGGATCGGAGGTCGCTGTCACGCAGACCTACCAGACGCTCGGCTCGCCGGGGTACGTGATCGCGGTGGACCGGTTGACCAGGAGGCCCACCCTGCTCCGGCTGGGCATGCAGGAGACGCTCGCGGCGATGGGTGACGCGATGAAGGCTCACGCCGTCGAACCGTGAACCCCGGCCAGGACGAAGCCGACCAAGTCGTCGACGAACCGGTTGATCTCGCGTTCACCGGCCGGGCCGGCACTCTCCGGACGGGCGATGGCGTGCATCAGGACGGCGCCGCACAACGTGTCCAGTACCAGGGTCACCTTCGTGCCGGGCGGCAGCTCGCCTCGACGTACGGCGCGGTGCACGAGTTGGCGAGCCGCCTCGACCTCACTGCGACGGACGGCTTCCCACTGGTCGCGGAGCTCGGTGATCCCGGGGGCCTCGAAGCGGAGCCTCATCATCGACCTGCCACCGTCGTGCAGATGGGCGGCGAGGAGGTGGCGGGCCAGCGCCCGCAGGTCGGCCGTCAGGTCGCCGCCTTCCGGCGACGGGACCAGGCGCACCGCAGCACGCACCGAGTCGGCCAGGAGCTCGGCGCCGGTAGCCCACCGCCTGTAGATCGAGGCCTTTCCGACCTGGGCGCGGCGGGCCACGGCCTCGATGGAGAAGCCGGACCACCCCACGTCGCCGAACACCTCCATGGCTGCGCGCATGACCCGGCGGTCGACCTCGGGGTCGCGGGGGCGGCCGGCAGTGCTCATGGGACCAGTCTATTGCAGAACGGTTGCCGTTCCTTTATTCTTTAATAACGAAACGGAAAACGTCTAGTAATCAAGGGGCTCCGTACGTGTCTGACGTGGAGGACTTCGCGGCTGCGGTCGACGGCCGTCTGGCAGAGATCTGGTCCGTCGACCTGCTGCGGTCCGGCGCGGGCCTGACGGACGTTTGGAACGAGGCAGCGACATCAGGCTGGTTCGACCTCGGTCGCGAGGAAGCTGTCGGGGCTCTGGTCGGAGCCTGCTGGGCGCTGGGGGCGGGCGCCTGCCCGCTGCCCTTGGCGGAGGCACACGTCGCAACCTCGTTCCTGCCGGATGCGCTGGGCCGCGACGTCGCCACCGGCGTTCTCCGCCTCGCTGTCGTGGACGGGACCCGGAGGGTCGAGCTGCCGGCGGAGATCGACGCGGTGCTGCTGATCGGGCGCGGCGAGGTCGAGCTGCGTTCGGTGCGGTCGTGGACCGCGCTTCCCGGGATCGCGGCTCCGGTCTGGGGTCGCGTCGAGGTCGAAGCGGCGTCCTGGGTCGGCGCCCCTGGCGTCGCGGCGACCGACCGGGCTCGCTCTTTGCTGCGACTCGGCCTGGTAGCACGAGCAGCAGGTGCGGCCGAGAGACTGCACCGGCTGGCGGTCGAGCACGCCTGCAACCGGGTCCAGTTCGGACGGCCGGTCGGAGCGTTCGGTGCGGTGCAGCAGCGCACGGCCACGTGCGAGATCGACATCGTCGCGACGCGGCTTCTGGTGGACGCCGCTGCGGCCGCCTACGTTCGCGGGGCGCCCGATGCCGAACTGGCGGCGGAGCTTGCCTACGCCTTCGGCCGCGATGCTGTCCGACGGGTTCTGCTGGGTGGGCACCACACCTTGGCGGCGGTCGGGTACTTCACCGAGCACATCGGGCCGTGGGTGTTCCGTCGGGTGCACGCTGACCTGGGCAGTGCAGCTGCCTTGCTGCCGATGGCAGGTGGCGCGATCGACCGCTTGGTCGAGAGCGGCGGAAGGCTGCCCTCGTTCTTCACCGACCCGGAGGTCGAGGAGTTCCGTGCTCAGGTGCGGACGGTGGTCGCCGAGCTCGGCCCGGATCCCGCCGACGCTGTCGGTGCCCTGGTGCAGCGCGGCTGGCTAGGGATGGGATGGCCGACCGCCGTTGGAGGGCAGGACGCCAGCATCGCGCGGCAGGCGGCGCTCAACGAGGAGCTGACCTACGCCGGCGTACCTGCGGAGATCGAGCTCGCGTCCGTGATGCTGATCGGCAGCTCGATCCTCGCGCACGGCTCGGCGGAGCAACAGGCCCGTTTCCTGCCGTTGGTCAGGAGCGGCCAGATGCGTTTCTGTCTCGGGTACTCCGAACCCGAGACCGGCTCCGACCTGGCGGCGCTGCGCACCCGCGCCGAGCGTGTCGACGGCGGCTGGCGGGTCAACGGTCAGAAGATCTGGACCACCCGCGCCGACGAGGCAGACTTCCTGTGGTTGGCAGCGCGCACGAACGCCGACGCGACCCCGAGGCAAGCCGGGATCAGCGTCTTCCTGGTCCCGATGACAACCCCCGGCATCACCGTGACGCCGATGACGGCCTTGTCCGGTGAACGTGCTGCCACCGTTTTTCTCGACGACGTGCTGGTCCCCGACGACGCACTGGTCGGCGAGGTGGACGGCGGCTGGGCCGTGATCACCCACGCCCTGATCGGCGAGCGGGTCCTGATGGGCGGGATTGCCGCACAGCTGCACCGGATCCTCGACGACGTGCTCGGCGCCGCCCACGACGATCCCTCCGGTCTCCTCGGTGGACGCGGTGCTGCGGGACGCGTCGCGCTCGAGCGATCCGCCGCCGGGGTGCAGGCGCTGCGCGCGCTGGTGGCGCTAGCGACCGGCTCGGCAGGCCCCGACGCCCTGATCGCCGCACCGATGGCGGGCGTCCTGGGGGGCGAGCTCGCCGAGTCGTTCGCCGAGACGTTGGTCGACGTGCTCGGGATCGACGCGCTCCTCGCCGGACCGGACGTGATCGGCGGCGGCCGGATCGAGCACCTGCTGCGACTCTCGGTGATGTACGTCGTCGGCGGCGGAACCAATGACATCCAGCGCGGGATCATCGCCCGCTCCCTCGGACTTCCTCGCTAGAGGCGCCGACCCACCAGAAGGAGACAGAACTGTGCGTACCGACATCTGCGAGCTGCTCGGCATCGAGATCCCGTTGCTGGCGTTCAGCCACTGCCGTGACGTCGTCGTCGAGGTCAGCAAGGCGGGCGGGTTCGGCGTGCTCGGCGGGACGTCGTTCGCTCCGGAGGACCTGGAGCGCGAGCTCGCCTGGATCGACGGGAACATCAACGGCATGCCCTACGGCGTCGACGTCGTGCTCCCCGAGAAGCTCGGCGAGGAGATGGCTGTCGACGACGAGACGCTGCTGGCGATGATCCCGCAGGAACACCGCACCTTCGTCCAGAGTGTTCTCGCCGAGCACGGCGTCGACCTGGACCAGAGCCACCTGGTCGGAACCTTCGGAGCAGGGGTCACCGGCGACATCGGTGAACGGCTCCTCGACGTGATCCTGCGGCACCCGGTCAAGCTGGTCGCGAACGCCTTGGGGGTGCCGCCGGCGTACGTCATCGATCGCACGCACGCCGCGAGCATCCCGGTGGCAGCGCTGGTCGGCGCGAAGGAGCACGCCATCCGTCAGGTCGAGGCAGGCGTCGACGTCGTCGTCGTCCAGGGGACCGAGGCCGGCGGGCACTGTGGTGAGGTCACCACGATGGTGCTGGTCCCCGAGGTGGTTCGCGCACTGCGCGAAAAGGGCATGTCGGTCCCTGTGCTTGCTGCCGGCGGCATCGTCACGGGTGAGCAGATGGCGGCGTCGGTCGCGTTGGGAGCGGCCGGTGCCTGGACCGGGTCGGTGTGGCTGACCACCCATGAGGCCGAGACGGCGCCGTGGACGGTGGAGAAGATGCTCACGGCGAGCTCCCGGGACACTGTTCGGAGCAAGGCGCGCACCGGCAAGCCGTCGCGGCAGCTTCGGACGTCATGGCACGCGGCCTGGGAGCGGGAGGGCGCTCCGGAACCGTTGCCGATGCCGCTCCAGTCCTGGGTCAGCGAGACCGGCCTGAGGCACGTCGACAAGCTTGCCGAGAACGGCCACGTAGGCGCTCGCGAGCTCGCGACCTACTGGGTGGGGCAGGGCGTCGGCCTGATGAACCAGCGCAAGTCCTCGCGCGATGTGGTGATCGAGATGGCGACGGCGTACGTCGAGGCGACCGAGCGCCTGGCCCGGACCCTCGAGTGATCTACAAGCGGACCGAGCCCGCGGCGATCGCGGCTTCGGCAGCGGGCGTCAGCTCGGTGAACGTGTCCTCGTCGGTGCCGAGGTAGTAGACCGGAGCCGTGTTGGTCGCCGGCGAGTAGCCGGCCTTCTTCAGGTCGGACTTCTGGTGCTTGAACGTCCCGGTCGTCGCGGCTCCGGCGGTGGTCGCGGTCAGGAACCGTGGAACGGCGTACCCGGGCAGCTCGGACCGAAGTGCCTTCGTCAGGCCGGCGAGGTCGAGGTCCTGGTCGGCGTTCACCTGGACCCACGCCATCCCGCAGCGGCCCTCGGTGCCCGGGACCTCCACGCCGTACACGACGGCGTCCTCGACCTGGTGCCAGCTGTTGAGCACCCGCTCGACCTCGGTAGTGGCGACATTCTCACCGCGCCAGCGGAAGGTGTCCCCGACCCGGTCGATGAAGCGGATGTGGCTGTGCCCCTGGTTGAGCACCAGGTCGCCGGTCTGGAACCACTTGTCGCCGGGCTTGAAGACGTCGGTGAGGACTTTCTTCGCGGAGGCCTCGGCGTCGGTGTACCCGTTGTACGGCTGGGCGTCGTTGATCTCGAAGATCAGCAGGCCGGTGCCGCCGGGGCCGACCTCGACCAGGAGGCCGTTGTCGCCGCGCACGGGCTGGTCCGCGTCGACGTCGAACGCGACGGTCTTCCACCCGGTCGGGGACCAACCAGCGGTCTTGTCGAAGTTGAAGAGGTTGAGGAACGCGGACGGCGACTCGGAGGCGCCGTAGACCTCGCGCACCTGCTCAATGCCGAAGCGTTCCTTGAACTCCGTCCAGATCTCGTGCCGCAGCCCGGCGCCGTACATCAGTCGGACCCGGTGGTCGCGGTCGGTGGAGCGCGGCGGCTGGTTGTACAGGTAGCGCAGCATCTCGCCGATGTAGATCATCGCGGTGGCGTCGTACTGGCGGATCTCGTCCCAGAAGGTCGAGGCCGAGAACTTCCGTCCGATCGCTACGGCGGCGCCGGTGTGCACCGCACCGCTGAAGCCGCCCATCAAGGAAGTCACGTGATAGAAGGGGAGGGCGGTGTAGGTGGTGTCCCCGGGGCCGCAACGCACGACCAGCCCGCCCACCAGGATCCCCCCGTAGCGCAGTCGGCGGTGGTCGTTGATCGAGGCCTTCGGCAGGCCGGTGGTCCCCGACGTGTAGACGTAGGTGGCCGGGTCGCCCAAGATGATCTCATTGGTCTCGGCCAGGTTGTCGGAGCTCTGCTCTGCGGCCAGGCCGTCCAGGTCGGTGTAGCTGTCCGGGCAGGTGGCCAGCCCGGTGTCGGACACGAATGCCCAGGCGGGGGCAACGGCCGCACGGTCCGGAAGCGTGGCGATCGCGTCCAGCAACTCCTCCCCGACCACTACCAGCCGCGGTTCGACCAGGGTGATGCAGTGACTCAGCGCGGAGGATCGCAGCGAGGTGTTGATCAGGGCGCCGATCGCCCCGAGCTTGTAGACACCAGACAGCACCAACAGAAACTCAGGCCGGTTCTCGATGTCGATGGCCACCACGTCGCCCTTGGTGACGCCGAGGGCCTGGAGAGCACGTGCGTACCGGTTCGCCCCGTCGTTGATCTCCGCGAAGGTGAGGCGCTGGTCCAGGTACTTGATGCAGACCCCGTCCGGCCACTTCGCCGCGGCTCGCTCGATTTCTTTGCCGAACGAGTCGACGCTGGCAGGGTCCAGCTTCCGGGTCGCGATCAGTGCGCGCAGGGCTCCCTTCTGCGTCAGCACCCTGAGCAGCCGCGTGTAGACCTTCCAAGCGGTGATCGACTCGTTGTCGCGGGACATCGTTCTCCTTGAGCGGTGAGGGAGCGGGGAGCGCTAGTCCTAAGATACAGTTTAATGATTAAGACTTCCAGAAGCATCGAGGAGTGGGCATGACAGTGACCGCGGAAGCAGCCGGCGAGGTGACCGGGACCGAGATGCGCGCCCTGCTGGAGGCGCAGCGAGCGTCGTTCCTTGATGAGGGCCCGCCCTCGCTCGCCGTGCGTCGTGACCGCATCGATCGGGTGATCTCACTGGTCGCTGACAATGCCGACGCCCTGACCGCGGCGATCAACGACGACTTCGGATCGCGGCCCCGGACGCCGAGCCTGGTCAACGACGTCATCGGCTTCCTGCCTGACCTGATCCTCACCCGCCGACGCCTGAAAGCGTGGATGAAGCCACGCCGGGTCCTCCCGGCCGCAGCCGCGATGGGCTTCGGCATCAAGGTGGAGTCGGTGCCGCTCGGCGTCGTTGGGGTGATCGCTCCCTGGAACTTCCCGGTGGCCCTCGGCATGGAGCCCGCTGCAGTGGCCTTCGCTGCCGGTAACCGGGTGATGGCGAAGTTCTCCGAGGTGACGTGGCGGACCGGCGCTCTGGTCGAGCAGCTGGTTCCGGACTACTTCGACCCGACCGAGTTCGTGGTTGTGAACGGGGGAGCGGCGACGGCCGCAGCCTTCAGCGCGCTGCCGTTCGACCACCTCTTCTTCACCGGGTCGCCCGGGGTCGGGTCGCTGGTGGCCCAGGCCGCGGCGAAGAACCTTACGCCGGTAACGCTCGAGCTGGGCGGCAAGAACCCTGCCGTCGTCGCACGAGGAGTGGACATCGCCCGGACTGCCCGACGCATCGTCGCAGCCCGGCTCGCCAACGGCGGCCAGATCTGCCTGTGCCCGGACGAGGTCTACGTCCCGCGGGCCGATCTCCCCGAGTTCCTGGCAGCGGCTGAGGCCGCTGCTCGAGCGACCTTCCCCTCGGTGCTCGACAGCGACTCCTTCACCAGCCTCGTCGACGACCGGAACTTCGTCCGGGTGACCGGTCTGGTCGACGACGCGGTCGCCAAGGGCGCCACCAAGATCGAGGCAGCCCCGGCAGGAGAGGTCCTTCCTGATCGCGCGAGCAGGCGGATGGCTCCGACCTTCCTGCTCGATGTCACAGCCGACATGGACATCGACAGCGACGAGGTATTCGGGCCCGTGCTCACGGTCTTCCCCTACGACCGCGTCGAGGACGTCGTGGTGCGGCTGGCCGGACGCCCGCTGCCGCTTTCCGCGTACTGGTACGGATCGACAGGCAACGACTTCGAGTACTTCCGTACCCGGGTGAGGTGCGGCGGGATCACCGTCAACGACTTCGCCGCGCACTGCGGTGTCATGGTCGCTCCGTTCGGCGGTGTCGGCCGGAGCGGGTCGGGGGCCTACCACGGTCGGACCGGGTTCGACACGTTCACCCACCAGCGCACCATCGTCACGAACAGGACGCGGATCAGCCTGGCCGAGATCGCCGCGCCGCCGTACTCGCCGCGCTTCGAACGAGGGTTGGAGACCGTGGTTGCACGGGTGGCGAAGCAGGCGTCCTCACGCCGACGACGCACGTCGCCGCAGCGCTTCGCCCCGAAGGGCTGACTGCCCGACTACCTGACGGGAGCCAGCGAGAACTCGGTGGGCCCGGACAGGTCGAGTTCGGCTGAGGCGCGCCCTTCCGCGTCGGCCACCAGGCTCTCGCCGGTGGACAGCAGATAGGTCTGTCCGGCGACCAGTCGGGCGAAGTGCACGAGGTGGCGGCCGGGGCGGTCGCCCGGCTTCAGCGTGAACGCGAGTGCGGTCCCGTCGGTGGTCGCGGCGAGCACCAGCACGTCGGGGTAGGCGACGTCGTCGAGGACGGGTCCGGTCAGGGTCGCGGCCGTTGCGGGAACGTTGAGCGCGTCGTGCCAGCCGCCGGGGCCCAGCAACCTGTCCATGGCCAGGGTGGCGTTGAACAGGTTCGACCGGTTCGGGTACCACAGCGCGGGACCGTCGGCTCGCGGCTCCAGCCGGTCGATCGTCGCCAGGATGTCGTCTGCAACCTCGAAGTCACCCATTTCGCGGGCAGACCCGTACAGGCCGCCCAGAGCGAACATGTCGGACTTGGTGTAGGTGCCGAAGTCGAGGTTCACGCCCGGAAGACTCGCGACCCACTGACCGTCGACCTGCGTGAGCGTCTCGTCGCGCACCAGGGCCCAGTAGCGTTCGGCAAGCTCGGGAGCGGTCGGGCTCAACTCCTTGGGCAGCACTGAGTCCGGCATCGGGAACGGGACCGGGAGTCCGGTCAGGGTCGAGCGCAGCGCCACCACACTGCCGTCCTTGGTGATGAACTCCGAGGTCAGCTTTTCCAGGAAGTGCTCGCGCAGGTCAGGCCAGCTCGTCGTGCCGTCGGCGCGATCGAATGCTGCCAGCGTGGCCGCACCGCGGAAGTTGCAGCCCGAGTAGGCCCAGTTCGGTTCGCACGGGAACAGGCAGAGCTGGTCGTGGTAAGCCGCGTAGTTGTCCAGCAAGGAGTCGCGAACGTCGACCGAGCTGTGCGGGTACTGCTGGTGCTTGGTCACCTTGAACAGCATCGAGTCCTTGGCGGCATAGCGGTCGTCACCGGTGTTGCCGGCGTACAGGGCCAGGTTCAGCCCGAAGTAGCCGGTGAGCATGATGTTGTCCCGCCCGACCGGGTCGGCTTCCCAACGCAGGTGGCCCCAGAGGCGTTCGTACTTCCAGTAGCCGAGGACTTCGGGCTGCAGGTACTTCTCGATGAGCGCTCGCTGACCGGTGCTCAGGTAGCCACCGAAGGCCGGCGCGTAGGCACTCTGCGCCACCGCCAGGGCCCAGCCGAGCTGGTTGATCTGATAGCGCAGCGCGGAGGGCTGGAAGATGTCGATCCGGTCGTACCCGGTCCAATCTGTCTGCTCCTGATGGGCGAGGTCCACGACGTAGCGCAGGGCCGCGGCCTGGGTCTCGGACAGCTCGGGTGTCGTGCCGCGCAGCGACGCGACAGTCCGGTCGCGGACGGCCCGAACCTCACCGACGGTGCGGGCGACCGTGGCGTTCCGCTGCTGCCGGCGAACCTCCCGGGCCTTGGCACGCCGGGCGAGTCCGGCTGCGCTGCCGACTGCGATCGCCGCGACGACCGCCAGAACCACGAGGTAGCCGCCCTGCCGAGGTTGGTCGACCACCGCCATAGCCACCAGGGCGCTACTGATCCAGACGATCGGGAGCGCGATCACCATCCCGGCTCCGAACCAGGCGACCCCAGCCAGGGCGGTGAGGACCAGGACCGGGATGACCAACAGAGCCGCCCACGAACCCGAACTGATGAAACCGGCACCCGGGAACGCGACTCCGGCGCCGAGGGTCTTCCAGGCGTCCGGGCCGTCGAGGATCCAGGCCGACGAGCCAGCGGCCACCAGGAGCAGGTAGATCGTGAACGTCCGGGTCAGCAGTCGACGGGTGTACGGAGCTGATCCCGCGGACTCCGGGATCGCGACGGCATCCGGTGCCATGTCCAACTGCGTCATTACATGCTCCTGGTTCATTGATGGGTCGCGGCTGCCAGAGGGCTGGCCGCGGGGGCGAGGTCGTTGCGAAGGAAGGCGGGGTGGATCACGCGCGCGAGCAGGACCAGGTCGACGACCATCATCAGTCCTCCGGCGAGCCGCTGGTCGGCAACGGGGCCGATGCTCGATCCGGGAAGGGCGGGAAGGAGGTCCTGACCGGCCACGAGGAAGACCAGCCCGATGATCGAACCGGTCTCGAGTACCAGGATCAGCATCAGTGTCCGGAAGGGAGCGGGGAGCCGGAACCTCATGACGGCGACCCAGAAGGCGAAGCCGACCAGAAGGACCACCGGCGAGAGCCACCACCGGATGCCGTTGGGAGACACGTACCAGAGGTGCGAGGACGGCAGGTGGAGGGTGACCAGGATGGCGACGACGCCCAGGGCGGCGGCCAGGCAGAGGGCGGCCCGCATCGCAGTCCAGACGTCGGGGGACGGTCGGGTGTTGACCTCGGCTCCGATCACGGCCAGCGGGACGACGACCAGGCCGACTTCGACGACGACCATCATGGCCAGATGGGAGTGACCGAACGGGCCGGCGAACGCTGCGACCGTGGTGGCGATCGCGAGCGCGGATCCGAGCAGAGCAGCAGGGTGCGTGCTGCGCCCGGCCAGGCGGAGCCCGGCGAGAACAACGGCGCCAGTGAGGAAGACGCTGAGCCACAGCTGAAGCGAACCGAGGCCGCTTCCGGCCGCGGCGTGGTGCAGGTGCAGGTTCGTCGTGACCGGGGTCGTGCCGCGGGACACCGAGACGAGTACTACCGCAAGCACTATCTCCAGCAGGCCGAGCACCGCCAACGGCACCACGGGAACGCGGGGCGCGCGGGTGTCGTTGGTCTCGATCCCGAGTCGGGTGGCGAGCGGCGCCAGGAGGCGGAGAAGGAACAAGCAGCAGGCCATAGCGGATCCGTCGCTCAGTGGCCGGTCAACTGGCGCAGCTCGGCGTCCCAGTCGATCGGCTCGGGCGTGTTCGGCGATTCCTGGACCAGGCACTCGAGCGGATAAGGGATGCCGAAGACGCCGGCTGATGCAGCCCCGGCGTTCAGCATCCAGCCCGAGTCGCGGAAGAACTTGCGCATGTATCGAGTGTGACCGAGGTCGATCGAAATTGCGAGGAATCAGGGTAAATAGTTAAATGAAATTAATTGATCACGTCGATGACCTGGTGTGCCGTTCCCGAGCTGTGCAGGTAGGTGAACGCGACCTGCATGTGGCGACGCCAGAACGCTTCCGCGTCGTCGGCCCGTCCCTCGCGCAGCAGGGCGATCAAACGCTCGTAGGAGCGCAGGGCGCGCAGCTCGTTCGCCCGGTGCTCGTCGGGACCGCGCAGGTTCTCGTCAACAGACAGGGCGAGGTGCCGGGTTCCGACCTCGGTGAGCAACCGCACCACAGCGGAGAGCGTGTGGTTGCCGCCGAGGCGGACGAGCTCGTGGTGGAAGGTCGCGCTCGCCGCGGCGAACTCGTCCAGGTCACCGATCGCATCCTTCAGCTTGGCCGCGATGTCCTCGAGGCGGGAGATGGCCTCAGGGTCGTGCAGCTCCGCGACCCGCCGGACCGCTGGCGGCTCGATGGTCATCCGGGCCTGGTAGACGTCGTCCAAAGTCGTCCCGCCGAGCCCCAGGATCAGCCCGAAGAGACCTGCGACACGCTCCGGCCCAGGAGTGGTGACGCGCGCACCTCCCGGCGGGCCCCGACGAATCTCGACCAGGCCGTCGGCCTCCAGGAGGCGGAACGCCTCCCGCAGGGTCGGTCGGGAGACGCCGAAGTTGGTCACCATCTCGGCCTCAGGGGGCAGCCAGTCGCCGTCGTTGAGCTGACCGGTCGCGATCATGCGGCGCAAGCTGGTCGCCACGAGATCGGCGACCTTCGGAGTCCGGAACTCACCCGCCTTCACTGGTGCCACGCCGTCCTCCTCGGTTGGCCTCCAGTGCCGGGTGGCCGCGTTCAAATGATTTAGATAAACTAACCCATCAACACACCGAAGTGGACAGGACCAGCTGACAGATGCTGAACGAGGGGACACCATCGCCGATCGGGTCGGTGGTGATCGTTGGCGCCGGCCTTGGTGGTTGGCGTACTGCAACCGAGCTGCGGTCCCTCGGGTTCACCGGCAGCGTCACCGTGATCGGCAGTGAACCGGTCCTGCCGTACGACCGCCCACCGCTCTCCAAGTCCTGGCTGGACGCCGATCATGGGGACGCCCCCACTCTCGCAGGCGTCGCGGAGGCATCGAGCGCGGGAATCGACCTCGTGCTGGGACGGGTCGTCAGCACGATCGGCGTCGGCGAGGTCCACCTCGACGACGGCGAGATCGAGCGAGCCGATGCGGTCGTCGTGGCAACCGGGTGTCGGGCCCGATGGCCGCGGCACCTTCCCACCGGCATGGTGCATACCTTGCGGAGCCAACAGGATGCCCTCGAGCTACGAGCAGCGCTCGGGCGTTCGCACGAGCTCTTGGTGCTCGGCGGCGGGTTCGTGGGAGCCGAAGTGGCAACGACGGCCCGGGCCCGCGGAATCGAGGTAGTCGTGGTCGAAGCGCAGTCGGAGTTGTTCGAGTCGGTCCTGGGCGCTGAAGTCGGGCAGAGTTTGCGCGCACGCCACGAGGCGAACGGCGTCTCGGTCCATGTGGGGAGGTCCGTAGTCGCCCTGGGCCGTACTGACCGCCTCTCGGTCCTCCTCGACGACGGCCAGCTGCTGACGGCAGACGAGGGCCTTGCCGGGTTCGGAGCGGTCCCGAACGTCGAAGCGCTTCGCGGCCTTCAACCGGATCTGGACGACGGGTTGGTGTGTGACGACTCGGGTCGTGTGGCTGGCGTCGAGCGGATATGGGCCGTCGGTGACGTTGCTGCCTGGTGGGACGGCATGCTCGGTCGGCCGGCACGACGTGAGCACTGGTCCACCGCCCGCCATCACGCTGCGGTCGTGGCCCGAGACCTCGTTGTCGGACCGGTTGCCGAACCGGCGGTCGAGGTTCCCTACTTCTGGTCCGACCAGGCCGGGACGAAGCTCCAGGTCGTGGGCTGGCCCCAGCTGGCTGATGATCGCGGGTGGCTGCCCGGCCAGGGGCTCGAGAGCACCGAGTACGGCTACTTCAGGTCAGGACGTCTGGTCGGGGCAGCAACGATCGGCGCCCCGAGGGCGTTGGCCAAGCACCGTGCGACGGTGACACAGACTGCTTCGACGACGGAGCTGATGAGAGGACATGCACGATGAATGAGCTGGGTGTGCTGCGCACGATCGCACTGAAGGGACGAGTTCCGGCCGACGGCGTTGCTGTCAGCCTGGGTATCAGCGGGGCCGCAGTGACCGACGAGCTCGGTCCGCTGGTGACCTCCGAGCTGGTCAAGGAGATGCCGTCCGGCCTCAAGGTGACGCCAGAGGGAAAAGCGCGCCTGGCCGACCTCCTCGCCGCCGAGCGCGCGGACCTCGACATGGCGTCGATGAAGCAGGTCTACGAGGACTTCCTGCCGATCAACGTGGCGTCCAAGGAGATCTTCACCGCCTGGCAGGTCAGGCCGAGCGGTGAGCCGAACGACCACGGCGACCCGGACTACGACGAGGACGTCCTGTCCCGCTTGACCGGGATTCACGAGCAGGTGCTGCCGCTCGTCCAGCGGGCTGCCTCGATCACTCCACGAGCCGCGCGCTACGCCGAGAGGTTGAGCGACGCCCAGGCCCGGTACACCGCAGGTGAAGCCGCCTACGTAACCCGACCGATCATCGACAGCTACCACACGGTGTGGTTCGAGCTGCACGAGGACCTGATCAACTGGTGCGGGCTGACCCGCGCCGAAGAGGCCGCTGCAGGCAACGCTCACTGACCCAGACATGTTTCAGACATAACAAGGGGGCAGAACCGGCGGTCCTACCCCTTCGTCATCGTGTCCTCAGACGCGGCCGGCATCCACCAGGTCGACGAGGTTGAGCAGGGTCGGCAGCGCATGCGGAACCGTGACACTCGCGACCCGGGCCTCAAGGACAGCGACCAGGCCCTCTTCGGTGGCGAGGACGTCGCCGCTCACGTGTGCTCCCTCGACCACCGCGGAACGCCAGTCCGCTCCGAGTGCGTCGAGATCGACGACGTCGCCAGGCTCGCGCCCGGGACGGTAGACCCTGACGGGGACCAGTCGGGTGGCCCAGCGGTAGATCTGCTCGAAGTCGGCGAGGGTGGCCTCGTCCCGCTCGGTGACGGCCAGCTGACCTTCCCAGATCGTGCCGGTCTCGCCGTCGACCGTGACGACCTTGCCCTCCAGGCTGGTGACCGTGCCGGCGCCGCAGCCGACGATGCAGGGGCGATGGATCTCGCGACTGACCACCGCGGCGTGCGAGGTGGCGCCGCCGAGCTCGGTGATGATCGCGCGAGCACCGAGCATGCCGTGCAGGTCGTCAGGGCTGGTGGTGACCCGGGCCAGGATGATGTCCTCGCCGGCGGCGCCGCGTTCCTCTGCTTCGTCGGGGTCGATGACAACGATCCCGGACGCGATGCCCGGGCAGGCCGGCTCGCCGCGGAAGGCTGGCTCCCGGTCGTCCATCTCGCTGAGGTGCGGCTTGAGCAGGTGCCTCGCCTGCTCGGCGCTGACCCGTCGTACGGCCTCGTCCTCGGAGATCAAGCCCTCGTCCGCCATCGCTACGGCAGCGCGCATCGCTGCTCGGGCGGACCGCTTGGCCGAGCGGCACTGGAGGATCCACAGCTTGCCGGCCTCGACGGTGAACTCGATGTCCTGAATGTCGCGGTGGACGCCTTCGAGTGCGGTCGCGTAGCCGAGCAGCTCCGCGTGGACCGCGGGAGCGAGGGTCTTCAGCTCGTCGAGCGGCAACGGGTCGCAGCGCCCGGAGACGACGTCCTCCCCCTGTCCGCGGGTCAGCCATTCCCCGTAGATCGGCGGCTCGCCGGTCAACGGGTTCCGGCTGAACAGCACGCCGGTCCCCGAGTCGTCGTCCAGGTTGCCGAACACCATGGCCTGGACGGTCACTGCCGTTCCGGCGACACCACCCAAGCCGCGGTTGCGGCGGTAGGCCTGCGCGCGCGGGCTCTGCCACGAGTCGAACACCGAGCACACGGCCGCACGAAGCTGGTGCCACGGGTCGACCGGCACGGTCGCACCGGTCGAACTCAGCACGATGCTGTCGTACTGTTCGAGGAAGCGTCGGTGGGTGTCGGCTGCGTAGGCCGCGTCCCTGGTGATGCGCCCCAGCGAGGCCTCGATGTCGGCATTGATACCGAGGTTCAGGACGGTGTCCATCATTCCCGGCATCGAGATCGCAGCACCCGATCGCACCGAGACCAGCAGTGGGTTGGCCGCGTCCGCGAAGCGGTGACCGGTCTGCTCCTCGAGCCAGGCGATCCCGTCAACGATCTCGCTCCAGAGGTCGTCCGCGAGCTGAGCGCCAGCCTCGAAGTAGTCACGGCAGCACTCGGTCGTCACGGCGAAGGCCGGGGGGACCGGGATCCCGAGCCCGCGCATGCCGTTGATGCCCCACGCCTTGCCGCCGAGGTGGTCCTTGCCCAGATCGCTGGCGCCGTCCAGGGGGACGACGCGGGCGCTTCGGTCGAGGCCGCGATCGGTGACGCCTGCAGCACGAACAGTCATTGCCGCTGCTCCACTCTTCAGTCCGATCATGAATCGGTTGGTTTATTTAGACACTTGACTGTAGGTGGATCGACGCGTGACGCGCAACACTCCCTGGTCAGAATCTCAAAAACAGTTATATGATTCAGTTGTATCCGGATGCAAAGCTGCGTTCGTTGGATCTATCACGTGAAGAGAGAGACGCCCGTGGACCTCGACCTCGGCATGCTGCTGATCAGACTCGCCCTCGGACCCATGCTGGTCGTACACGGGCTGAACAAGGTCGTCGGCGCGGGAGGCATCAGCGGGACCACTGCGTGGTTCGAGAGCCTGGGCCTGCGACCAGCGGCGGTCCATGCACGTGTGGCTGCTGTGACGGAGATCGCCGCCGGCGCCTTGGTCACGCTCGGCCTGTTGACCAGTCTCGCGGTTGCCGGGTACGTGGGTCTGATGGCTGTTGCTGCACTCACCGACCACCGGGGCAAGGGCTATTTCGTGTTCAAGGGTGGGTGGGAGTACACGCTCCTGGTCGCGATGGCGGCGTTGGGGCTTGCTGCCGTGGGCCCCGGGAGCTGGTCGTTGGACGAGGCCGCCGGGCTGGACGTGTCGGGCGCTGCGTTTGCTGCAATCGCTGCCGGCGCTGGGGTCGCGGTGGCCGGCCTGCTACTCGCGACTGCGTACCGGCCGCCTGCAAAATTGGTCATAAAGACTTAATCAGTAAACTGATTATGTGCTACCGTTTTGGTCCGGGCGCAGTGGCAGCACTGAGCCCGGCAAGAGCCTGTGAAGAGAGCGGTGCGGAATGACGAGTCGGTCGCGGTTTCGCGTGCTTCTCGACGAGGCGCCCGAAGCTGCGAGGGCGATCGAGTTCGAGGGTCGCTGGACCACCTGGGGTCAGCTTCAGAAGGTCTCGTCGCAGATCGAGGACGGCCTGCAGTCGTTGGGTCTCAACGGTGGTGCGCGCATCGGGATCGTCCTGGAGGACAGGCCCGAACACGTCGCGGCGCTGCTGTCGGTGATCGCCAACCACCAGTGCGTGGTGACGGTCAGTCCGATGGCTCCGATCGAGCGGATGCGCGCGGACATCGTGAGCGCCGATGTCGGGGCTCTGCTGGTATCGCCCTCCGTGCTCGAGCGTCTGGGGACCATTCCCGGCTCCCCGCACCTGCTCTGCCTGACCCTGGACAGCGTGGATCCCGTGCGCAACCCGGTCGCGCTGCAGCGAGGCAGTAACTCGGCGAGCGCCAAGGGCGTGACGGTCGAGATGCTCACCTCGGGAACCACCGGTCCGCCCAAGCGGATCGCGATCACCGACCGCCAGTTCGACGCCGCGCTGACGACCAGCGTTCCCGAGCCTCCACCGGGCACCCTCTTCCGGTCGGGGACGACATTGGTGACCACGCCTCTCGTCCACATCGGAGGGTTCTGGGGTTCTCTCGGACCGATGTACGCGGGCCGCTGCATCGTGCTGCTCGGCAAGTTCAACCTCGACAGATGGGTCGACGCGGTCGTGCGCCACCAACCGCGGGCTGTTGCCATGGTCCCGGCGACACTCCGGGCGATCCTCTCGGCGCAGGTGCCGCCAGAGAAGCTTGCGTCGATCCAGGTGGCGACGGCCGGTACCGCCCCGGTTTCCGTCGAGCTCTCGGAGGAGATGCTCTCCACCTACGGCATCCGGGTTCTCCCCACCTACGGAGCGACGGAGTTCGCCGGCGGGGTCACTGCCTGGACCCTCGCCCAGCACCGAGAGTGGTGGGACCACAAGAAGGGCAGTGTCGGCCAGGCGCTCCCCGGCGTGGAGCTGCGCGTCGTCGACGATCACGGAGCTCCGAGGCCGCACGGCGAGCAGGGCATCCTGGAGATCCGTGGGCGGCAGTCGCCGAGCGGGGTCCACGACTGGCAGCGCACCAGTGATCTGGCAGCACTGGACGCCGACGGCTTCCTTTGGATTCACGGCCGTGCGGACGACGCGATCGTCCGCGGTGGCTTCAAGGTCCACCCGGCCCAGGTCTGCGAAGTCCTCGAACGCCATCCCGGAGTCCGTGAGGCCGCGGTCGCGCCGCTTCCTGACCTCCGGCTGGGACAGGTGCCGGTAGCCGCTGTGGAACGGGAGCCCGGGGTCGATGCGCCGACGAGCGAAGAGCTCTTCGCGCTCTGCCGCGAGCACCTGGCGCCGTACGAGGTGCCGTCAACGATCCTGGTCCTTGACGAGCTGCCGCGGACCTCGGCGATGAAGGTGAGTCGCTCGGAGCTCCTCGAGATCGTCCAGCGTGCGACCGCGACCGAGGCGCCGAGCGTTCGCACCGGGGTCTGAAAGCCGGAACAACTTTTCTGATTCCACTGATTCAAGGAGATGCACTACATGGACCACACCGGGCACATCGCCGTCGTGACCGGCGCAGCCGGCGGGATCGGACGTGACTATGCAGTCGCGCTGGCCGACGACGGAGCCACCGTGGTGGCCGCCGATCTGAACCTCGAAGCCGCGAACGAGACAGCTGCGCTAATCGCCGACAAGGGCGGTACCTGCGTCGCGATGCAGGTCGACGTCAGCAGCCAGGAGTCGACGTTGGCACTGGCCGCGCAGGTCCAGGCAGCAGTGGGCAACACCAACATCCTGGTCAACAACGCCGCCATCTATGGAGGCATGCAGCTGGACCCGGTCCTCAAAGTGGAACTCGACTACTGGCGCAGGATGTTCTCGGTCAACCTCGACGGTGCGCTGCTGATGGTCCAGGCGTTCGCGCCCCAGCTGATCGAGTCCGGTTGGGCGCGGGTGGTGAACCAGACGTCGGTGGCGGCCTACAGCCCGGCCGGTGCCTACTCGGCCACCAAGCTGGCCCTGATCAGTCTGACCCAGAGCCAGGCGATGGAGCTCGGTGCACACGGGATCCCGGTCAACGCGATCGCGCCCGGGCCGATCCTGACCGAGGCGACCATGCAGACGCTCTCCTCGGACCGCGTGGACCGGATGATCAGCACTGCGTTCATCAAGGCGCGCAGCGGTCCTGAGGCTCTCATCGGCACGCTTCGCTACGCGTGCAGCGACGCCGTCGACTGGGTCACCGGCCAGACGTTCGTCGTCGACGGCGGCATCACCCGTCGCGTCTGATCGTCAGCTCGACGGCCCGTTGTCGACCGGTTCGATCCGGATGGCGACGCCGTTGAGGTGGGACATGCCACCGATAAACTCCACGTCGGCGGGGTCGGCCGACATCAGCTGGTTGACGTTGGCCCCACCGATCCCGTTGGCGCGCTGCCATCCTCCGGTACCGGAATGACCCCAGCCGTGCGGTATCGCCGCAACGCCGGGCTTGAGTTCTTCGGTGATCGCCGCCGGCAGCTCGATGTGGTCGTGGCGGGACCAGACGCGCACGCGCTGTCCGGCTTCGATGCCGGCCGCCCGAGCGTCGGTCGGATGAAGGTGGACTGCGTGCGGCGGTCGGGTGCGGGTGAGCATGGGGATGTTGTGCATCCAGGAGTTCTCGGAGTTGCGGTGCCGCATCCCGATCAGCCGCATCGGGAAGTCGGGATCGACGTGTGCCCTCGCCCAGAGGTGGGCGACGTCGGCGTAGAGCTCAGGCACGGCGAGCCGCACCCGTCGGTCGCGGTGGGTGACGACGCGGTGCAGGACCCCGGGTCGCAAGGTCTCCCTCACGACGGTGCCGTGGGGGTGGTCGTCGAGGAGCTGGCGCAGGGTGAGACCGCCGCGGCGCAGACCGAAGGCGTCTCCGCCTTCGGTCACCCGCACCACGACATCGGCGAGGCGCGCCATCGGTATCCGTGATAAAGCTCGACGTAGTCCGTCGACGGCGCGTAGTCGCGGGCTCACCGTGCGCAGCTCGGCCAGCAGGAGACCCACGATCTCGGACTCTTCCTTGGCCTCGCCGCGCGGAGCCACGACAGCCCGCGTTGCCTGGCGCAGCGGCGTGGTCTGCAACATCGAGTAGACCAGCGGCACGTCGTCGCGTTCGTACATCGTGGTAGCCGGAAGCACGTAGTCGGCCTGGCAGTTGCTCTCGTTGACGTAGAGGTCGATCGACACGAACAGGTCGAGCGTGGCGAGTGCGGCCTCGAGGCCGCGTCCGTCGGGTGCTGAGAGCACAGGGTTGCCCGCGGAGACGAACAGGGCGCGCACCTGCCCGGGACCAGGCGTGGTAATCTCGCGAGCCATTATCGTCGCGGGTTCGGTGCCGAGCACCTGCGGAAAGCCGCCGATCCGAGACCGGCGTGAGTCGTAGCCTGCCGAGCTCAGGCGTTCCAGCCGCGCCAGCAGCCGCCGCAGACCGGGGCTGCCGAACATCGCCCCGCCCTCGACGTCGAGGTTCCCCGCCACCACATTCACGACGTCGACGAGGTAGGTGGTCAGGGTGCCATGCTGACCGAGCGACGCGCCGAGCCGGCTGTAGAGCGCGGCCCGCGGCGTGCGCGCCAGGTCGCGCGCGAGGGTGCGCACGGTGTCGGCCTCGATACCCGTTGCCGCCGCGGTCCGCTCGGGGTCGAAAGCCAGTGCGAGCTGACGGAGGCTGTCGACGCCCGAGGCGATGGTGGCGAGCCGGGCGCGGTCGATCAGTCGCTCCTCGAAGAGCACGTGCAGGAGGCTGAGGAGCAGCAGGGCATCCGTGTCCGGCGTGACCGGCAGCCATTCGAAGTGCTCGGCGGTCTCGGTCCGTCGGGGGTCGATGACAACGACCCGGCCGCCCCGCCTGGTGATGTTGCGCAGAGCCTCCTTGATTCGGGGTTTCGAGACTCCGCTGCCGTGGGAGACGACCGGGTTGGCGCCCACGATCACCAGGAGGTCGCAGCGGTCGATGTCGGGCACCGGCAGGGTGATCTGGGATCCGTAGAGGAAGTGGCTGGCGACCGCGCGGGCGTTGCCGTCCTGGGAGTTGGACGTGAAAGCGTGCGGTGAACCGATCGCCTCGAGGAATGCCGGGATCGCCACCAGCGCGCCGAAGTTGAAGAACGTCGGGTTGCCGTAGTACCAGCCGACCGACGCGCCGCCGCGGTCCCTGACGACCTGGCGCAGTCGCGTCCCGATGTCGGCCAGCGCGACCGTCCAGGTCACTTGCTCGAACGTGCCGTCAGGCCGGCGTCGCAGTGGGTGCAGCACCCGGTCGTCGTCGTTGTGAACCTCGGCGAACGCGATCCCCTTGGGACAGGCGAAGCCTTGGGAGCCCGGGTGCTCGGGGTCGGGCCGCAACTGAGTCAGCCGGCCGTCCTCGACGGTGGCGATCATCCCGCAGAGGGGTTCGCAGATTCGGCAGAAAGTGACGTGGTCCGTCGCGCTCATCAGTGCCTCCGACTGGTGGGTTGCGGGCCGAGCATGTCTGGGGCACCCAGAATAATCCACTAACTGATTCATATGATGAGACTTCGATGTCGCGGCTTGTGCGAACCTGGGCGCATGACAGCTGCCAGGACCGGCCCGGGCCGACCTCGGGACGCAGGCTTGGAGGCCCGCATCCTCGAGGCAGCCCTCGCCGTCTACGCGGACAAGGGGCGGTCCGGCTTCACCGTCGACCAGGTGGCCCGGACAGCCGGGTGCAGCCGGCCGGCGGTGATGGCCCGGTTCCCGACCCGTGAGCAGCTCCTGCTCGAGGCGGTACGCAGCTTCGACGCCCGGCTGGTGTCCGACGATGTCGGAGACGCGCGCGAGCAGCTGGTTGTGCTCGCCGAGCACCTGATGAGCGGCTTCGCGAGCACGGCAGGAAGGGCTACCTTCAGGATCGTCTTCGACAGCCTCGACGACGAGGCACTTCAGGCCGAGTGGGAGGCGATCAACGCTGTCCGGCTCGGCGGCATCGAGGAGATCCTGCGGCGCGGAGTTGCTCGGGGGCAGCTGACTGCCGAGGTTCTCTCCGTCGAGTTCCTGCATGCACTGGTCGGCGCCATGATGGCCAAGGCGATCTACGGCTGGCTGGACAACGCGGCCGACCTGACCGCACCGGGCGAGGCTGCTCGCATCGTCGACTTCCTGCTCTCCCGCGGTACTAAGCCTTGTGGCGACGAGGTTCCTGATCTATCGTCTAAATAACTGCACTGATTGCAGGTAATTGGCCACTCACAGGAGCCTTGATGTCTTACGCCTTTCCGCGTCGCGCCGACTTCGACCACAAGCCGCTGGTGGGCTTCTTCCGGCCCGAGGCCGACCAGGGCGCGGTGACCGAGCAGTACTTCGGTCTAGTCCTGGAGGGGACCTGGTTCTACGGGATCATGCGGACCGAGACCGGCAAGTCCTACGCGATGCTGCGCAAGGCCGTCGGGTACACCACCCGGGACATCGCCATCATGAGCAGCGACGAGGTCGGGCTCCGCGCCGACCCCCGCAGCGCGCAGGCATCCATCGGCGGCAAGGTCGCCCGCGGCCTGCAGGACGGCTACGACGTCACCTCGGGCGGCTCGCGCTCGCGGGGTGCCCAGTTCGAGGTCCGCCTCGGTTCCGCGGACTTCACGTGGTCCGAGACCGGCACCGAAGGCCCGATCCTCGAACTCTCCGGAAAGCTGGCGGCCCCGGGCTTCCACGTCTACGTCCCGTGGCGCACCGCCGAGGACGAGGCGGGCGCCACCGGTGCGCCGGGAGCGATGTACTACACCTCGACCGCGTACCTGGCCGAAGGCACGATGTTCGGGGAACAGGTGACCGGCTTCTTCGCGGTCGATCAGAGCTACCTCCCGCACGGGGTCGATTGGAACAACAGCGCCATCTGGAACCGCCTCCAGGGTGGTTGGAACGTCTTCGCAAACGAGTACGACGACGGCACCGTCGAGTGGGGCCACATGAGCATCGGCGCGGACGAGTTCCGGTTCGCGGCGGTTGCCGGGCACGACGGCCCGGTGGTCGACAGCCTGCAGGTCGAGGCCACGATCCAGTGGCGCGACGAGGAGTTCGTGGACCGCATCGAGTTCGAGGTCGGCGACGGCCAGCCGTGGGAGTTCGTGACCGACCCGAACGGGAAGATGATCGAGTTCTCAGCGGCACGACCGGGGTGGTCCGGCCATGCCGGCGTCCTGCGCCGCGTGGGGGAGCAGCGCGAGATCGTGCGGCACTGGGCGTGGCAGGAAGTCTTCCCGGCTCGGGTCCAGGGTGCCGGTGGCCGGCCGTGAAGGTTCTGGTGACCGGCGGCAGCGGGGTCTTCGGACGCACCATCTGCCGCGACCTGGTGCGCCAGGGCGCCGACGTCGTCGCCTACGCCCGGCGACCCGTCGATCTCCCCGGCGTGACGTCGGTCAGCGGCGACATCCGTCACTCCGAGATGCTGTCAGCCGCCATGGCCGGCTGCGACCGGGTGGTCCACCTGGCCTTCGTGCTCGCCCCGTTGCGCTCCTCGACCGGCACCGAGGAGATCAATGTCGGCGGGACCGAGAACGTGCTGCAGGCAATGCAGGACAACGACGTCTCCAAGCTGGTGTTCACGTCCTCCACGCTCGCCTACGGGCCGTGGGAGGACAACCCCGAGGTCATCACCGAGGACCAGCCGCTGCGGCCGCACCCCGCGGTGATGTACGCCAAGCACAAGGCGCTGTGCGAGCAGCTGATCGTCGAGTCCGGTATTCCGGCGGTGATCACCCGGACCTGTGTGGTGGCCGGCCGCGACATGGACAACTACGAGTTCCGCTTCCTGGCTCACCCGGCGCTAGCAGCACCGAGGGGCCCGATGAAGGCGTGGCAGTTCATGCATACCGACGACGTCGGCCGGTTCCACGCGCTGGCGACGCTCAACGACCGGACCGGGGTCGTGAACGTCGGGCCCGAGGACACCGGGATCGGCATTGAGGAGATTGCCGAGATCCTCGGCAAACCGCTGGTGAAGCTCCCGTTCTCGGTGCTCAAGAGCGTTGCCGGCGCGGCTTGGCGGGCCGACGCCCTGGAGCTCAGCCCTGCCGATCTCGACGGGTTCCGCTACATGCCCACCCTGGACACCACCAGAATGGTCCAGGACTGGGGCTACCAGCCCGTCTACGGGTCGCGCGAAGCGCTGGCCGACGCGGTGCCTGGGGTCAAGGCAGTGACCTACCTCGGGACGTCCCAGCTGCCCACCCCGTGGCGTACCCCGGCCCCGGACCACCGCTGGACAGCCAGGCCCAGGACTCCGGGCGCCGACCTGGTCGATCCTGCTCCCGCCGGCGAGGGTGGCGAGTTCGACGACCTGATCGACCCGCGCTATCCGACGCTGACCACTGCCAACGTCGGCGAGGCGTTCGTCGGCACGCTCACCCCGATGTCGCTGTGGGTGAGTCGCGATGCGATGAGGGTCGCAGGCGCCGCCCAGGTCGAGCTGCTCGGGATGACCGACCCTGATCTCGTGGCCGCTCAACGGACCTTGGCGATCGCCTCGGTCGGTCACCGGCTCTACACCAACGTGTCCGTTGTCCACGCCATGGCCACGGCGATGCCGGGGACGTCGCCGCGCGAGGTCGACGAGCACGTACTCGGGATCAAGCACGACGAACCAGAGGTGGAGGTCACGGCGGCAGCACGCGGTGGCTGGCGCCAGGTGAGGAGGCTTCCGGGAGTCGGCATGCGCATCGCCGGCGTTGAACGCCGGGTGGCCGAGCTCGAGCGTCGAGTCGGTCAGCGGGCGACGACCACCGACGAGCTCGCTGCGCTCGCCGACGGCGCGCTGCTCTCGCTGGTCGACTCGCGTCGGGAACAGGTGATCGACACCTGGACCTACAGCACCACCACGAACCTGGTGGCCTCGGCAGCGCAGACGTTGGTGCGCAAGGTCGCGCCCAGTCTGGAGCTGTCCGCGATGCGCGGCGGGACCGATGGTCTGGCGAGCGCTGCGCTGCTCGACGGCGTGCGGTCGCTGGCGGGACGGGTGCGGTCCGACAAGGAGCTCGCGGCTGCCCTGAGCGGCGATCCCGCTGGTGCCGCGGGCCGACTGGACGACATCGACCGGCGTTTCGCGACCGAGTTCTCCGCCCTCCTCGAGCGCGCCGGCCACCGAGGTCCCGGCGAGACCGAGCTGGCCAACAAGATGTACGCCGACGAGCCAGGGCGTCTGCTCGAGGCCATCCTCCGGGCAGCGTCGTCCCCACCGCGAGCGGCGCAGGCGGCATCGCCGACGAGCCGTGCCCAACGGGCGGCTCTGCAGGCTCTCGGCCGAGCGGTGCGCCGACGGGAACGAACCAAGGATGTCGTCATCCGCGCCACCCACGGGCTTCGGCTGGCGCTGCGTGAGGTGGGCCGACGTCAGGTCGCGGCGGGAGTCTTCGAGTTCGAGGACGACATCTTCTACCTGATCCCGGAAGAGGTGGCGGCGCCCCAGCTTCACTCCCACAAGATCGCGGGACGACGTGCTGAGCGCGCGCGACTCCAGCACCTGCAGCTGCCGTCCCTGTTCACAGGTACCTGGGAACCGGCCGAAGCAGGGCAGCCAGACCGGTCGCCGGCAGCTCTGAGCGGGCTGGGTGTCTCAGCGGGCGTCGCATCCGGCCCGGTCCAGATCCTGCGGGACGGGGACGACGACCTCGAGCCGGGGTCGGTGCTGGTCACCCATGTCACCGACGTCGGCTGGACGGCGTTGTTCGACTCGGCCGCTGCGGTGGTCACCGACGTCGGTGGGCTGCACTCGCACGCGGCCGTAGTCGCGCGCGAGTTCGGGATCCCGTGCGTCGTGGCCACCGAGAGCGCGACCCGGGCATTCAAGAATGGTCAGATGGTCAGGGTCGACGGCGATGCCGGGACCGTGACGCCGCTCTAAGGAGTGACGAGCCCGGCGCGTACCTCGTCGCGGTCGATCCTGCGCTTGAGAAGCTTGCCGGTCGGGAGGCGCGGCAGATCGTTGACGAAGGCGTAGCCGCGGGGGCACTTGAACCTTGACAGGCGACTGCTGACCCAGGCGTCCAGGTCGGCTGCCCCCGGCGCAACCGGTCCTGCCCAGGCTTCGACGACGGCGACCAGGATCTCGCCGAGGTCGTCGTCGGGAATGCCAATGCAGGCCACGTCGGTCACGGCCGGGTGGGTTACCAGGACGTCCTCGGCCTCGCGCGGATAGACGTTCACCCCGCCGGTGATCACCAGGTCGACCCGGCGGTCGGTCAGGTAGAGGTAGCCGGCGGAGTCGACGCGGCCAATGTCCCCGAAGGTGCCGAAGCCGCGCTCGTTCCAGGCGGCCGCCGTCTTCTCCGCGTCACCGTGGTAGCTGAAGGAGGTCGGGGTCTCGAACCAGATCTCGCCTACCTCCCCGATCGGGAGATCGCTGCCGTCCCCGGCCAGGATGTGCACCGCGCCGTACGCCGGCCGTCCCACCGATCCGCGGTGCTCGAGCCACTCGGGTGCGGTGATCTGGCAGAAGCCGACGCCCTCGCTGCCGGAGTAGAACTCGCTGATGATCGGGCCGAACCAGTCGAGCATCTGCTCCTTGACGTGGACCGGGCACGGGGCGGCCGCGTGCACGACCGTGGCCAGCGACGACAGCTCGGCCCGCTCCCGTAGAGCTGCGTCAAGCTTGAGCATGCGGACGAAGTGGGTGGGTACGAACTGGGCATGAGTGACCGCGTGCTCGCCGATCAGGTCGAGTACCTGCACGGGGTCGAAAGACTCCGTGAGAACCACCGTGCCGCCGGCTTTCTGGGCCGCGGTCGTCCATCCGAGCGGCGCTGCGTGGTAGAGCGGCGCAGGGGAGAGGAACGTCATCTCCGGGTTGAAGTCGAACTGGTCGCGGACGATGGTGTCGAACAGCTGCTCCTCCCCGTACGACGCGCCGAGCCCGGTAGGGGTGATCCCCTTCGGTCGGCCGGTGGTGCCGGAGGAGTAGAACATCCAGGCGCCCTCGAGCTCGTCGTCGACGGGCTCGGTCGAATGCCTCGAGATCTCGTCCTCCAGGCCCCGCCAACCCTGGGGAACCTCAGAGCCCACGACCAGGACGGCCAGTCGATCGCTGAGCCGCGATGCGAGGGTCTCCACGACCGGCAGCATCCGCGGGCTGGTGATCAGCACAGACGCCTCGCAGTCCTCGACGACGAACTCGATCTCCGCCGAGGAGAGGTGCCAGTTGACGGGGGTGTAGTAGATCCCCGCGCGCTGCGCTGCCCAGACGGCGTCGAAGTACTCCAGGCGGTTCTCCAGCAGGATCGCGACGTGGCCACCGTGCCCGACGCCCAAGGACCGGTACAGGTGGGCGAGCTGGTTGGAGCGCGCCTCGAGCTCGGCGAACGACCGGGTCTCCCCGGTGGTGACGTCCACGGCTGCGGGTCTGTCGGGAACTCGATCCCGGTGGTCGGAGATCTTCACGCGCGCAGATCGAGCTGGAAGTAGGTGGCCAGCTTGCCCAGTGTCTCGGCGGGATCCACATGGTGGATCGTAGCGATGCCGAGGTCTGCCGCCGGGATGAGATTGAGCGCCAGGTCGTCGATGAAGACGCAGCGCTCAGGCGGGGCGCCCGACTCCTTCACCGCGAGCTCGTAGATGCCGGGGTCAGGCTTCCTGATCCCGACGGTCCCGGAGATGACGGTGGCGTCGAATGTCGGGAGGAGGTCCCACGGGTACTCGTCGGCCCCCCACGAGTTGCTCAGCAGAACCACCCGGACCCCGTCGGCCCGGAGCCGGCTCACCGCTCGGATCATGCTCTGGTCGAGGTGCTGCTCCGAGATCGTGATCGCCGTGAGCCACGAGCGCCCCTCCGGTCTGGCTCCGTTGACCGCACTTGCCTGCAACGAGGGCGTCAGGAGCTCGGCGAGCTCGTCGCGGGAGATCGCGCCCGACTCGACGAGGTCAAAGGGTGACGGGGAGGTCGCGGCGACCTCGGCAAGGAAGCGGTCGGTGTCAACGCCGACGGCGGAGCACGATTCCTCGAGCCAGGACCGCATCGGCGTGGTCAGGACTCCGCCGTAGTCGATGAGCAGGGCGTCGTAGTCGCGTGGTCGGGGCACGGTTCAGGCACCGAGCTTTCCGGCAAGAGCGTTGACGGTCCGCGGACTCCAGCGGCGAAGCCGCCACACGAAGCCTGCAGGTCCCGGGAAGACCCAGATGCTGCGTCGTCGCCGGGCCAGGGATCGCTCCACGACGTCGACGACCTTCTCGGGAGTGAGAGGTCGGCTCCGGTCGACGGACTGCTGGCTCTGGCCGTCGGCGACGATGCGGGTCAGCATCGGGGTCTTCACGGCCGGCGGGCAGACGCAGCGCACCGTCAGCCCGGTACCGCGGGTCTCCTCGGCCAGCGTCTCGGCGAACCCGACCAACGCGAACTTGCTGGCGGTGTACGGGCCGTACCCCGGGGTTACGATCCACCCGGCGAGCGAGGCGTAGATGACCAGGTCGCCGTTGCTCGCCCGCAGGGTCGGAAGAAGCTCGTTGACCCAGGCGACGGTCCCGGCGTAGTTGACGTCCATGACCTGCAGCACCCGCTCGGTCGAAACCTCGCCGATCCGTCCGTACGCGGCAATGCCGGCTGCCGTCACTAGCCGGTCGACCTGCCCGAAGGCTGCCAGAACGGCGGTGGCGGTGGCGCGGACCTGGGCCAGGTCGCTCACGTCGCAGGCGAAGGTGGACACCTGGTCGTTCGGGTGCAGAGCCTCGAGGGCAGGTCCACCGAGGTCGACGGCAGCGACCCTCCAACCGTCCTCCACCAGACGTAGCACCGTCAGGCGCCCCATCCCGCTCGCTGCTCCGGTAACGACTGCTGTACGCACCACGTTGAATCCTTCAGGCTTCGGGTTTCAGGGTTTCGTTAAAGCATCTAACCTGTTTAACTGATTGCTGCCAAGACCCCATCTTACGAAGGTGTGACGTGACAACACTTCCGCTCGGCCAACTCGGCTTCCCGACGACGGTTGCGTGCTACGAACCGGACCTCGCCATGCACCTGCCGACGGCCAGGCCGTTCGGCCTGACCGAGGAGTCGACGTACCTGTACGGAGGTTGGCGTGATGAGTCCGGAGCGCTGCACGTCGTCGAGCGGAAGTTCTGCGGCCCGATGACCGCCGGCCTGTGGCTGATGAACACCCGCGAGGGCAAGGTGAGCCTGGTTCCGGAGTCGCTGCAGACCGTGCGGGGTGAGGTCAAGCGCGAGTACTCCGACACCGAGCACCACCTGCACGGTTCTTTGCTCGGCAAGGCCGGCGGCGCACCGGAGGAGGGCCTCGACTACCGCCTGACTCCCGGCCACATGGCTTGGCGCGAGGGGCAGATCCTGGAGCTGGAGGGGGATCTGGTCGGCCCGGGGATCCAGATCGGGAGCCTGGACCACGAGGAGCCGTTCTTCTACACCAGCGAGCTGTACCGGATGAGCGGCCGCGTGCTCGGTCAGCAGGTCGAGGGGTTCGTCTTCCTGGACCACGGCTACTGGCCGCACGGTGCGGACTGGAAGGAGTGGCGGATCTTCAAGGGCACGCAGCTGTCCTGGTCGGCGTTCGCCACCGAGTTCGAGGACGGCACCATCGAGTGGGGCCAGGTCGCCATCGGCAAGGACGGCTTTAACTTCGTGTCTGTCGCCGGTGCCGACGGACCGGTCGTGATGGACTCCGGCACCGCCGGTGGGGTCGACCCGGACCCGGACGACTGGGCGGCTCGGATCGGGTACCGCGACCACAGTGATGACACCTGGATCTTCGAGCTCGAGCCGGGTGGTCAGATGTCGCAGTTCTCCGCAGCGCGGTGGGGCGGGTACCGGGCCCAGGCGGGCAAGATCCTCAAGCACGGTGAGGACCGATCGGTGAAGGTCGCCTTCAGCTGGGGTGAGACCTTCATGGACCGGTTCCGCGACGAGGGGATCGGAACCGTCGACGACCTGCTGGTAACCAGCTGACCGAACTGCCTAGCCGAAGAGATCGACGACGTGGACGGCGTCGGCGTCGGCCAGCAGGAAGGTCTCCGCGACTCTCATGTGGGTGCGCCAGTGCTCCTCGGCACCGCCGGCGTCCCGGGCCTCCAGCAGCTCGACCAGGCGACGGTACGAGCGCAATGAGCGGCCGAAGCGCGAGGGCTGGCTGTCGCTGGTGTCCTTCGCGATGGTGACCTGCAGGTGGGTGTTGACGATGTCGGCCAGCACGGCGTTCTGGACCGCCAGGGTGTTGTTGCCGCACCGCTCCATGATGAGCTGGTGGAAGCGGTACGTCCCGGTACCCCACCGGGAGGCGTCAACCTTCCCGTCGGCAGCATGCAACAAGGTTTCGAGGTCCTCGACGACCGCACAGAGATCGGCGAGGTCCTGCTCGGTCCGGCGTCCAGCGAGCAGGCGCACGCAGGCGGGTTCGCTCACGCAGCGGGCATCGTACACGTCCCGGATGGTCGCTCCCTGGAGCTGGAGGAGGAGGCCGACGTGCCGGGCCGCGACCTGCGGCCCGGGATGCAGCACCTGCGCGCCGCCGCGCGCGCCGCGACGAATCCCGAGAAGGGACTCGGCCTCCAGGATCCGGTACGCCTCACGCAGGGTCGGGCGCGAGACGCCGAACTGCTGCATCAGGTGCGCCTCCGACGGGAGGTTCTCGTTGACCGACAGCTCGCCCCGGACGACCTGTCGGCGCAGGTGCTCGGCGATCAGCTCGGCTGTCTTCGGAGCACGGACGATCGAGCCCACCACCTGCACGTGAGCTGATCGGGAACTTCCGACTCCTTTAGTCTCAGCCACTGGGTGCCTTTCTGACGGTGTCCACCTGTCAGACAGTGTACGGCGACGGATCATTAAGAGTAAGATGATTTGACGGTTTGTTTCTCTGGTGCAAGGAAGCTGCTGATGCGTCTGACAACGCTTCTGGACATGGTCGCCGACACCGCCGGCGACCGGATCGTCATCGGTCCTCGCGACGGTGGGATCACCGCCACCGAGCTCCGGGAACGTGCCCGCGCGGGTGCGGCCGCGATCGCGGCATCCGGCGCGGATGCTTTGGTGTACCTGGGGGTCAACGGGCCGGCGTTCCCGGTGGCGATGTTCGCCGCCGCCCTGGCCGACGTCCCGCTCGTTCCGTTGAACTACCGGCTCGGCGAGGACCAGCTGCGCAGTCTGCTCGCTCGACACCCGGGCGCCCTCGGTGTCGGGGACGCCGGGGGTGCGGCCACCATGCGTCTGGCGGGGATCCACGCGGTCACCAGCCAGGACTGGCTCGACCTGACAGTGGCAGGTGGCGAGCCGCCTGCGGAAACCTGGGACCCGGACACGACCGCCGTCATCATCTACACCTCGGGGACCACCTCAGAGCCGAAGGGCGTACTGCTGCGCCACGGCAACCTGACTTCCTACGTGCTGGGCACCGTCGACTTCCTGGCTGCGGACGAGGACGACGCCGCTCTGGTGAGCGTTCCGCCGTACCACATCGCCGCGGTCGCCAACGTGATCAGCAACCTGTACGCCGGTCGCCGGATGTTGGTGCTGGAGCAGTTCACCCCCGACGAGTGGCTCGACACCGTGCGCACCGAAGCGATCACCAACGCCCTGGTGGTGCCGACGATGCTGTCGCGGATCGTCGAGGTCGGGAGCGACCTGTCCGTGCCGAGCCTGCGAGGCTTGGCCTACGGTGGTGCGCCGATGCCCGCGTCCCTCATCGAGAAGGCGCTGCGGACCTGGCCCGAGGTGGGCTTCGTCAACGCCTACGGGCTGACCGAGACAAGCTCGACGATCGCGGTCCTCGGGCCCGACCAGCACCGGGAGGCTCTGGCCTCGGGTGACCCGGACGTGCGTGCCAGGCTGTCCTCGGTCGGTCAGATCGTGCCCGGGATCGAGCTGGAGATTCGCGACGGCACCGGCGCACCGCTGCCTCCCGGCGAGGTCGGCAGCATCTGCGTACGGGGGGACCAGGTCTCGGCCGAGTACGCCGGGATCGGACGCACTACCGACGAGTCAGGATTCTTCAACACCCGTGACCGCGGCTTCGTCGACGATCAGGGTTACCTGTTCATCGGCGGCCGGGTCGACGACACCATCATCAGAGGGGCCGAGAACATCGCGCCGGCCGAGATCGAGGAGGCCATCCTGCGCCACCCGGACGTGATCGACGTGGCGGTCATCGGCGTGCCTGACGACTTGTGGGGTCAGCGCATCGAGGCCGTCGTCGTGCTGCGTGCCGGACAGGTGGTGGACCCCGAAGCCCTGCGGGCATTCGTCCTGGACAGCATGCGGTCGTCGAAGACGCCGGACCGGTTCGTGTTCTGGCCGGTGTTGCCCCGGACCGAGACCGGGAAGCTGATCCGGCGCGACGTCCTCGGCCAGGTACTGGCCGAAGGCGCCCAGGTCAGCTGAACAGGTCGACCAGTGGCTTGTTGCCGGGGTCGAACCTGAAGATGTACTTGGCCGCGACCTCCATGTGCGCTCGCCAGTGCTTCTCGGCACCGTCGGCGTCCTTGGCCTCGACCAGGCGGATCAGCTTCTCGTAGGACCGCATGGTCTTGCGGAAGCGAGCAACGTTCTGGTCCACCTCACGTGACATCCCGGTCGCGATCGCCTGGGTCAGGTGCACCGCGACGATGTCGGCGAGCACGGCACCCTGGACTGCGAGGGTCCGGTTGCCGCACCGTTGCATGATCAGCTCGTGGAACCGGTACGTCGTGCTGCTCCAGTGACTCATGTCCGGGGTGTCGGCAGCACTGGCCTCGAGCAGCAGGCCCAGGTGGTTCGAGACCTCGCGGAGGTCGTCGATGTCCTGCTGGGTGCGGCGGGCGGCCAGCAGCCGCGCGCAGGCCGGCTCACCGACGAGCCTCGCCTCGTACACGTCCTGGATCGTGGTGCCTTGGAGCTGCAGCAACAGCGCGACGTGACGCGCGGCGATGATCGGGTCCGGCTCGAGGACCTGGGCGCCGCCGCGAGCTCCACGGCGCACGCCGATCAGGCTCTCGGCCTCCAGGATGCGGTACGCCTCGCGGAGGGTCGGGCGGGAGACTCCGAACTGCTCCATCAGCTGCTGCTCCGGCGGGATGGTCTCGCCGGCCTTGAGCTCGCCGCGGACGATCTGGCGTCGAAGATGGGTGGCGATCAGCTCTGCGGTCTTCGGAGCGCGCATCGGGGTGCCGATCGGATGCACTCCGGGTACAGCAAGGTTTGTCATATCAATGATTGTATCGTTCTAGCGCTTCGGTAGGTCAAAGCTCGGCGGGTGATTGGCAGCGCGTCAGGCGTACGACGGAGGCATCCGGTGCCGCCAAGGCCTGTTTCCACGGGACGTGCAGCAGGCAGACCGCACCGGGCTGACCGGTGCTGATCGTACGGCGGGTGCCGGAGGGATCGGCCAGCAGGCCGCGGACCGCGACGTCGACGGACACCCGCTCACCGGGAGCCAGGTCCCGATCCCGCGACGCGCGCAGGACCGACCACGGGTCGAGCGGCCCGTAGGGTGCGTCGCTGCTGATCAACGTCGTGACGCCTGCGTCCAGCAGACTGGCGTGCGGGTACAGGTGCGGTTGGTCGGCAGGGTCGACGTCGCGGAGGTACTCGGTGCTGCGGGCGACCAGCATCGCCGGCTGCGTGACGACAGTCAGGCCACTGAGCCGTTCGCGGACCTCGGGGGGAACGACCGCGGCGTGCTCGATCCGGTCGTCCGGATGGCGCCCGGCGTCGTCCAGTGCAGCCAGGGTGAGGAGCAGGGATTCCCTGGCTACGCAGTGCACGGCGACACCGCGTCCTTGGGCATGCCTGGCCGCGATCTGGTCGGTCAACGTGTCAAGGCCCGGCAGGTCGTGGTCGTGCAGCAACAGCTTCCAGGGGGCAGGGCCGTTCGGGTCGCCGAGCATTGTGACCGGGAGCGGTAGGAGGCCCAATCGCGTGACCGTGCCACGATCCAGATCCGGGGTGGCGTCGGTGACCGAGGTGATGCCGAGCCCGCGCAGTTCCTCGACCAGGGCGAGCAGGGCCTGGTCGAGGTCGAAGGCAGCCGTCGGTAGGGCGACCCGGAGGCGTTGGTCGTACCGCCACAGCCGACCGGTCGGAGCTCCTGCGTCGTCGCGCTCGACGTCGGGTCCTGCCAGGACCTGCGCGACCTGCTCGAGTGCTCGGGTGTTCAGCATCCACAGCCCGCCGCTGCGATGCTGGACCCGCACCGGGCGGTCGGGGACGAGCAGGTCCAGGACGTGCCGGTCGACCGACTCGAGCGCGCCGACGCCTCGGACCCACGGCCCCGGGTCGGCTGATCGCAAAGCGTCGAGCCCGCGACTGCAGTCGACGCTGGAGCGAGCTGCTGCGGTCGCGAGCAGATGGAGATGGTGGTCGTGGAAGCCTGGGACAAGCGCACCTCCTCGGCCGACCACCTCCTCGTCGACCCCGGTCCTCGGCAGCTGCTCGCCGACAGCCTCAATACCCGAGGGGCCGACAAGGACCTCGCAACGACGGTCGCGAACCTCGACGTCGCGGAAAAGAGTCCTCACCGGCGCCGCTGGGGATCGAGGACCTGGTCGAGCCCGCCGTCGTGCTCGATCCACCACGAGCCCTGTCGACGGCTGACCACGTGCTCGGGTACCGACGTGAGCTCCTCGGCGACCAGGTCGATCATGCTGAGGTCGATCAGAACCGCGTCGGGGGAGTCGAGCGCGGCCCTGGCTTCGACCGCCGCGCGGACCCCGGAGAACGGATCCGCAAGTGCATCGCCGGCCGGCAGCAGGTCGTCGTCGGCGGAGATCACCAATCCTGCTCGTGCAGCGATGTCGTCCCCGAAGCCGACCGCGTCCTGATCGCGCCCGGCCGCCGTCAACGAGAGCCAGCTGGTGCCGGCGGACACTACTGCCTGTGCGTCGATCCCCAGCTGCTGCAGCGCGCGGGGTCGGGAGGCCTCCAGGACGAGGTCGGCCTCGTGGATCAGTTCCCGCAGCGCCTCGATGCCAGCAGGGTCGGAGAAGTCGAGCACCCGCTGCTCGTGCCCGTCATGGAGGAGCGAGAAGAAGTCCGCCGGGCCCGAGCGGGCTCCGTCGGGACGCGAGCTGCTCTCGACTTTGACGACCCGAGCGCCGGTCAAACCGATCAGCTGGGCGCAGAGCGGTCCGGCCCACAGGCTGGTGAGATCGACGACCAGGGGTCGGTCACGGGGAATCCGGGTCCCGAGCTGGGTGGTGACCACGCCGGGACGCAACGGGCCTGTTGTTCGAACGGCACCCCCGGGCATGCCGAGCAGCGTCAGCCGGTCTTCGACCTCGACGGTGCTCGCGCCCCGGGCCCATCCGGCCACGGCGTCCCACGGGTCGTCGCCGACCTGCTCCGACTCGACCAGGGCGGGTACCAGCGCTACGTCGTCGGGCCGGGCCAGCGAGAGCGCCAGGTTCCCGTCCAGTGTCGGCAGGGTCCGCATCGCGCCACCGCAGCTCCACGGGCCGCGCCGCGACAGCCCGGCATAGGCGGCACGCTCACCCAGAAGTCCCGGGACCTGCCGGCCGAGGCCGGCGAGCTGCTCGCGCACCGCTGAGGCGTGCCTTCCGGGGATCAGACGCGGCGGCTCATCCGGCCGTCCGGAGAGCGCGACCGCTCCGGAGCGGGCCCAGTCGACGACCTCATGCGGTTCGAGCATCGACCAGTCCCCACGCCAGAGCAGTGTCGACGTCGATCTTCCGTCTGGTCAGCGCGAGCTGGGTCGTTCGCCAACGTCCGATGCGTCCCGGCAGACTGACGGTCCCACCTGCGCCGGGCACGAGTCCCATGCCTAGCTCGGGAAGCTGGAACCAGGTGCCCTCGGCCGCTTCGACCCGACGCGCGAAGGCGACCAGCTCGATCCCCGCTCCGACGCACGCCCCGTGCAGGACTGCGCGGGTCCGGTCGCTGAGGAGGGACAGCGACCGCGCGGCGCCGGTGCTGATCCGTACCAGGTGCGCCGCTGCCGGGTCGGTCGAGGTGCCGAACTCAGCCAGGTCCCCGCCGCTGCAGAACGACGGACCGGCTCCGCGCAGGACGACCCGGACGAGCGGGTCGGCGCGCGCGACGTCCAGGGCGGCGCGCAGACCGTCCCGCATCGCCGCCGAGTAGGCGTTGTGCCGGCCCGGCCGGTTCAGGGTGATCACCAGCTCGTCGTCGATCCGCTCGACGAGGACCGGATCGGTGTCGGTCGGGGCCGCGGTCGACACCGAAGCATCGAGCCATTGTCGAAACTCAGAGCCGGCGAGCAGCGTGGAGTAGGCCAGGGATTCGGCGACCAGTGCCCGGACCTGGTCGAGGTGAGGGTCCTGGACCAGGCTGCACAGGGTCACAGCGGCCACGGGTGCCAGCGAGACTGTCTTCTCGATGTCCCGGATCTCGTCCGGCGAGGCCCAGCAGGACAGCTGCGCCGACGTGGACGGTGCCGGGTCGGCGGCGGTGACGCCGACAACGACGGCGGTGGGCCCGTCCGGTGGCTGCAGGTCGCGGGGCGCCGGCCCGTGAGCGTCCAGGTCGATCAGGACGAGCGGCTGTTCGGGGAGCCCGTTCCCATCCACGGAAAGCAGGGCGGCACCGTTGGCGATGTCGCGCCACGACGCCTCCATGCTGCTCCTCCGTCGAATCGTCGTGCGTCGACCGTACCGCTGACGCCGGCCTGCGCCTCAGACGCCGCAGGACGCGGCGACGGCGTCGCGGAGTGCCTGCGTCGGGCCGAGGAGACTCGCGTTCGAGCGTGCCCGCCGGAAGTAGTGATGAGCTACGTGCTCCCAGGTGAACCCGATCCCGCCGTGCAGCTGGATCATCGCGTCCGTCGCGGCGGTCGCCGCCGTCGTCGCTTGGAGCGCTGCTGTGCTGACGAGGTCCTGCGGGTCGGCGCCCGCGTCGAGCGCCTTGGCGGCCTGGTCGACCAGCGCAGCAGCCAGCTCCAGCTCGAGCAGCACATCGGTACAGCGGTGCTTGATCGCCTGGAAAGAACCGATGGCGGCCCCGAACTGGCTGCGGATGCCGACGTACTCGACAGTGATGTCCAGGCAGCGCCTCGCCAGGCCGACCTGGTCTGCGGCCAGGGCGAGCCGCGACCATGCCGAAGACGCTTCCAGGGCCTTGCGCGCGTCAGCGCCGGCGAGCAGGACGGTGGCCGGTGTTCGGTTGAACGAGACGCTCCCGATCGAGCGGGTCAGGTCCAGAACGCTGCGTTCGGTGACTGTGAGCCCGGGAGCGGACTGGTCCACCAAGCACACCACGGTCTCGCCGTCGAGCTGGGCTGCTACGAGCAGGAGATCCGCCCCGGGCGCGTCAACCACCGCGGGCACGTTACCGACCAGGCGGCTCTCGCCGGAACTGGCGTCGACGACCGGGAGGTGGTCGGTCGGACGGACCACGGCGATCTTGCGCTCGCCCGAGGACGCGCCGGCGAGCAGGTCGTCGATCAACTCCGACGTGCCTCCGGTGTGCAGGAGCACGGTGGCGGCGACCGCATGGGACAGGAACGGGACCGACGCGGCGGCCGACCCGATCTCCTCCGCCACGGCGACCAGCTCTTGTGCTCCCAGCTCGAGACCACCCAGGGCCTCGGGGACCAGGAGCCCGCCGACGCCGACCTGGGACGCCAGTGCTGCCCACGCGGCTGTTCCGTCCGATCCGGCCGCGTTCGATGCGAGTGCGGCACGGACGGTGGAGCGCAGATCGGCGATGAATTCCCGGTGCTCGGCTGCTGCGGTGCTCATGGAGAAAGTGTCGCACAGCGAGAGTCGCTATGGTTCACTTAGTTAACTCTTTGAAGGAGCAGTCATGGCGTCCTTGCTCAGCCGCGGACTTGCCTGGGCGGCTGTCTCCGCAGTGACTCGATCGGCCGAGCCGGCACGGGTGCTCGGGAAGCCGTTCACCGGCCCGTCCGAGGCGATCCCGGTGGTGCCGTCCGAGGCGATCGGCCTGGTCGCCTCCGAGCTGCCGTTGCACGCGCTCGGCCTGCTGGCAGCGACCACCGTCCCGACCGTCGCCGGTGGTGGGTTGCGGACCAGGTCTGGACGGATCGGGGCGGCGCTCGCGGCGGCGAGCGGAGCGGCACTGGTCGGCGCGCACCGCCAGCAGCACGCCGCCGGTCGGGTCCTTGAGGACGCACTGGTCCGGTCGCTCGGCAGCGACTACCGGTCGCACCTTCCGGCCGCGGAGTACGACGTGGATGACGCGGTCCTAATGTCCCGGCGCCAGATCATCCTTCCGCGCTTCAGCGAGCGATCGAGATACCTCAGCGCCCAGAACCTGTCGTACGGCGATGCCGGGAGTCGCAACCACCTGGACATCTGGTCGCGCGAGAACCTTCCCAAGAACGGTGCGGCTCCCGTTCTCATCCAGATCCACGGAAGCGCGTGGGTGGCCGGCAGCAAGCGTGGACAGGGCTACCCGTTGCTCGCGCAGATGGCCCGACGCGGCTGGGTCTGCGTGGCGATCAACTACCGGCTCGCGCCGAGGCATCCCTGGCCGGCGCACATCATCGACGTGAAGCGCGCGATCAGCTGGGTCAAGCGGGAGATCGCCGGCCACGGCGGTGACCCGGGCTTCGTCGCCCTCACCGGGGGGTCTGCCGGAGGGCACCTGAGCGCGCTCGCAGCGCTCAGTGCCAACGCTCCGGTGTTCCAACCCGGCTTCGAGGACGAGGACACCTCGGTCCAGGCGGGAGTGCCGCTGTACGGCGTCTACGACCTGATCGACCGCAACCACGACTCGCCGAAGAGCCAGGAAGAGTTCTGGCGACTCCTCGTCCTGAGGAAGTCCAGGGAAGAGGCGCCGGAGATCTACGAGCAGGGTTCACCGCTGTCGTGGGTCGGGCCGGACGCCCCGCCGATGTTCGTGATCCACGGCGCGCTCGACACCTTCACCGCTCCGGCACAGGCGGCCACCTTCGCTCGCGAGCTGGCCGCGGTCTCCGGCCGGCCGGTGGCGCACGCAGAGCTGCCCGGGGCGCACCACGCCTGGGACGTCTTCCCGAGCCTGCGCACGGCGTACACAGTGAACGCGGCCGACCGATTCCTGTCCTACGTCAGGGCAACCCACACGTCTCGATGAACAGGTATCGATGAAGGAGAGCAGATGGAGCTCGGTCTGAACGGCAAGGTGTCCGTGGTGCTCGGAGCCACCCAGGGCATGGGTCGGGCCGTGGCCCTGCGGCTGGCTGCCGAAGGTGCACACCTGGTGCTTTGTTCGCGCGGTCGCGATGACGGCGAGGACGACTACAACTTCGTGGTCAAGGCGAGCCTGGAGGCTGTCGCTGACCAAGCCCGCGCCGCTGGCGCAGGCTCGGTGCTCGCGGTCGCTGCCGACCTGACGGTGGACGGACAGGCAGAGCGCCTGGTCGGTGCGGTCGCGGCGGAGCATGGTCGCTTGGACGTCCTGGTCAACACGGTTGGCCTCTGCGAGCTCGGGGAGTCCGCGCTCGAGCCGGACGAGTTCTGGGACAGGTCCTACCAGTCGGTGCTGATGAGCTCGGTGCGAGCCTGCCGCGCCGCCGTCCCGCTGATGCTGCGGTCGGGGGGTGGGGCGATCGTCACCACCTCGGCGATGTCGATGCGCCACTTCGTGCCCCGGATCGCGCACTACTCCGCTCAGAAGGCCGCCCTGGCGCACTTCACCAAGAACCTGGCCCGCGAGTTCGGGCCGCAGGGGATCCGGGCCAACGCTGTCCTGCCCGGCATGATCGTGAACGAGCAGATCGCCGACAAGCGTCGACGCTGGATGGAGGAGACCGGAGGGAGCGAGCACGACTACTTCGTTGATGCGAACTCGCGCTGGCACCAGGCCACCTGGGGCACCCGCCTTGGTGTCCCCGACGACATCGCCGACACGGTCGCGTTCCTGGTCTCCGAGCGGGCCGGTTACGTCAACGGCGTGCTACTCAACGTCGACGGCGGGTCCGAGTACTTCTGATCGGTCAGGACCGTGCGTCCTCGGCCTCGCGGGCCCACGCCGGAATCTCGAAACCGTTGTCGAACTGCCATAGGTCGGTGACGGTGGCGCGGGTGTCCGGGTCGGCGAGCGTGCGGGCCAACCAGGCAAGGGTCGGTGCCGGGTCCGGGATCGCGGCGGACCAGGCGCGGAGTCGCCGGGAGTAGAGCTGGGTGTCAGCCTCGAGCGTGAAGCCCTGTCCACCCATCGCCTGGTGCGCGGCCGCTGCCGCCTGACGTGCAGCGTCGCGCGCGGTGTGCGCGGTCATCGCCGCAAAGTGCGTGGGCGGAGTCGCGCCGGTCGCCGTCAGGTAGGTCGTCTTGCGCACGAACAGGTCGGCCCCCCGTACGGCAGTAGCCGCATCGGCGAGGGGGAAGGCCACCCCCTGGAATGCGCCGACCGGTTGGCCGAACTGCCGTCGCTGGGAGACATAGGAGACCGTGTAGCGGAGCAGAGCATCGGCTGCGCCGACCAGTGCGGCGGAGGTGGCGAGCCAGCCCCAGGAGAGCCAGGCGATCGGGTCGGCGTCGGTGACGATGAGCTCGGCGTCGTGCGCCTGCCGGAGGTCGTGCACGAGCTCTCCCGCGGACGAGCGCACCGTCACGTCTGCAGGCCGCAGGGCGACCTTGTCGTCGTCGTGGCGCACCGCCACCAGCGGAAGGCCGGCAGTCGCCAGCTCGCGGTCGACACCGTCAGCGACGTCAGCCCTGCCCAGCAGGGCCAGCGCCGGCACGGCAGAGACGAACGGGGAGGGAGTCAGAGCGGCCCCGATCTCCTGCGACGCGCGAACCAGGAGCTCGGCTTCGCCGGTCAGCTCCCAGAGGCCGAACTCGGCGACCGCGCGGACGAGATCGGCAGTGGCGGTGGCGTCGCCGCCTTCGATCGCCCGCACGTTCTCCGGGCTGCTGTGCCGCTCGAGCACGCGACGCAGCGCGGTGCCGAGCTCCTCGGCATCCTCGCTCCAGCGGTCGTCGATCATTGCTCTGCACCTCCGGGTTTAAATGAGTTAACTACGTGTACCTTAAACCCATGGTTCTCATCGTGCTGCCTGGTCGTCCGTGAGCGGCGGCCTGGTCCCCGAGGTCGGGGTCGACGATCGTCCGTTCTGGGAGTCCGGGATCGACGGCGTCCTACGCCTCCAGCAGTGTCGCGCGTGCGACAGGTTCCAGCACCCCCCATCTCCGAGGTGTCAGCACTGCTTGTCCGAGGACCTGTGGTTCGCGCCGGTCTCCGGGCGCGGCGAGATCTACTCGGTCTCGGTGAACCACCAGGCGTGGCTTCCCGGTCTCGAGACGCCGTACGCGGTGGTCGTCGTGGTTCCCCAAGAAGCGCCGGACCTGCGCCTGGTCAGCCGGATCGTCGGGAACCTCGACCCCGAGGACCCGCCGCGCATCGGCGACCAGGTAGCCGTGTCCTTCGTGCCTGTCGACGAGGTCTGGCTGCCGTTCTTCGAGGTCCTGGAGGAGTTCCGATGACCGCCCGACCCGAGCACTCCGCAGTGATCCGTGGCATCGGGGCCTCCGAGGTGGGGCGCCGGCTCCCGCGCTCGGAGCTGGCCCTGACTCTGGACTCCTGCCTGGCAGCACTGGCCGACGCCGGCCTCGACCGCTCCGACATCGACGGGATCGCGACGTTCCCCGGCGGTGGGTTCGACTCACCCGGCCTCGCGGGCCCGGGTGCTCAGGAGCTGCAGGCGGCGCTCGGACTGTCGGTCAACTGGAGCTACGGCGGTCCTGAGGGCGGTCAGCTGGGTGGCTTCTTCTCGGCGATCCTGGCAGTAGCCACCGGGATGGCGCGGCACGTCCTGGTGTACCGCACCATCGGCGAGGCATCGGCCCAGGGTGCCGCCGGTCGGAGCAGAGCGATGTCGTTCCAGGGGCAGACGATCCCCGGTTTCCGGAAGTGGCTCGCGCCGTTCGACGCGCACTCGCCAGCGACCTGGATCGCGCTGCACGCTGCGCGGCACATGCACGAGTTCGGCACCACCAGGGACCATCTGGCATCGGTCGCTATCAACAATCGGGCGAACGCGGCGCGCAACCCTGCTGCGGTCTACCGGACGCCGATAACGCTGGACGACTATTACGCGGCACGGATGATCTCGACGCCCTTCGGAATGCTCGACTGCGACGTTCCGTGCGACGGCTCGGTCGCCTTCGTCGTCAGCCATGTCGAGACCGCTGAGGACGGACCGCATCCGGCCATCGGCATCGAGTCGATCGGGTGGGCCCTGGGGAGTCGCCCGTTGTGGCACGCCGGCCCGGACCTGACCGAGATGGCGGCGTCCGATGCAGCTGCGCACCTGTGGAAGCGCAGCGACCTGACTCCCGCTGACGTCGACCAGGTCCAGCTGTACGACGGCTTCACCTTCCTGCCGCTGGTCTGGTTGGAAGCGCTCGGATTCTGCGAGAAGGGGGAATCGGGGGCCTTCGTCGGAAGCGGCGCGAGTATCGCCTTGGACGGCGACCTGCCCCTGAACACCGGGGGAGGGCAGCTCTCGGCCGGACGCCTGCACGGCTGCGGGCTCCTGCACGAGGCCTGCCACCAGCTTTGGGGACGCGGGGGCGACCGCCAGGCCGGGAGCCCGAACGTGGTGACAGTCGGCGTCGGCGGCGGGCCGACGGCCGGCGCGGTGACTCTCGTCCGTAGATAGCAGCCAGAATAGTATAACCTATTAACCTATTTAGTCCCATCAGATCTTACTGACCGGAGGTGCACGTGTCCGACGTCCTCGCAGCGCCGACCGTGGAGGAGTTCACGGCACAGGCGCGCGCGTTCCTCGACGAGCACGCGGTGCACCGACCGGACGGGTTCCCGGACGCGATGTTCGCTCAGTTCCGGCCGATGGAGGATGTCGAAGCGTGGGAGACCGCGTGCCGCGACTGGCAGCGCACCGTCTTCGAGCACGGCTTCGCCGGTCTGACCTGGCCGGTCGAGGCCGGGGGGCGCGGACTCAGCAGCGCGCACTCGCTGGCCTGGACCGATCTGGAGTTCGAGTACGACGTCCCGCGCGGCCTCTACGGCGTGACGCTGGAGATGATCGGCCCCACCTTGTACACGTTCGGGTCGGAGGGTCAGCGCGAGCACTGCCGCCGGATCCTGGCCGGCGATGAGGTCTGGTGTCAGCTGATGAGCGAGCCCGGAGCGGGCAGCGATCTTGCCGCGGTCAGCACCACCGCTCGCCAGACCGACGACGGCTGGCTGGTCAACGGGCAGAAGGTCTGGACGTCCGAGGCTCGGCACTCCCGGTACGGCTACCTGATCGCGCGGTCCGAACCCGGCAGTGAGCGACACCGCGGGCTGACGGCTTTCGTGGTCGATCTCCAGGCCCCTGGCGTCGACATCCGACCGTTGAAGCAGATGACGGGCGGCTCGTCGTTCGCTGAGGTCTTCTTCGACGACGTCCTGCTTCCCCACGACGCTGTCCTGGGGGAGGTGGGTCAGGGCTGGATGGTGGCTATGACCACCCTCGGCTTCGAGCGGTTCACGATGTTCGGGCGGTCCTTCGGTCGATTGGTCCGGCAAGCGTCCAAGCTTGACTGGAGCGCGAGCAGCGCCCGCGAGTACTTCATCGACGTCGTCGTGCAGCAGCGCGCGCTCGCGGCGTTCGAGGAAGGGATGCACACCCGACTGCTCACCGGAGACGCCCCGGGGCCTGAGGCGGCCCTGGCCAAGCTGGCCACCGGCCGACTGGTCTCCGGGCTCGCCGAAGCCGTACGCCGTTCGCTGGACGGGTCCTTCGGTCTGGACGATCCTGCCCTGGACGACTGGCGCCTGGTAATGCTGGCTGGTCCGGCGTTCCACATCGCCGGTGGGACCGACGAGATCGTGAGATCAATGATTGCCGAGCGTGTGCTCGGGTTGCCGAAGGGATAGGCGATGAAGGACCCACAGAGTGACGACAGCTACGAGATCATCGACGCCTGGGTCCAGCCCTGGCCCGCGGAGGTCGTCAAGGACATGCCCGCCCGGAACTTCCAGATGGCGGACCGGTTCGAGCACGGACGTCGGGTCAAGGCCGGCATCCCGGTCGACGAGATGGTCGCCGAGATGCGCGCCGCCGGGATCGGGCACGCCCTGGCCTCGGCGGGCCCGTTGATCCCCAACGAGCTGGTCGAGAAGACCGTGGCCGATCACCCGGACCAGTTCACCGGGGTCGCTTCGGCGAACCCGTGGTCCCCCGACGGAGTGATGCCGGCGGTCCGCGAGCTCAGGCGGCTCGCGGAGGCGGGCTTCCGCGGTCTCAAGCTGGAGCCCTTCATCTGGGACAAGCTGCCCACCGATGCCCAGTGGTACCCGCTGTACGCGGCTTGCGTCGACCTCGACCTGACCCTGCAGATCCAAGTCGGTGGAACCGGGCCCGCGACCTACACCTCGGAGACGGGGCGACCAGGACATGTCGACCGGATCGCGATCGACTTCCCTGAGCTACGCATCGTCGCCGGGCACATCGGCTGGCCGTGGACCGAGGAGATGATCGCGGTCGCCGCGAAGCACCCGAACGTTTGGATCGATACCAGCGCGCACCTGCCGAAGTACTACCCGGCTCCCTTCGTGCACTTCTTGAAAAGCTACGGCCGCAGCAAGTGCATCTGGGCGAGCGACTGGCCGATCCTGGAATTCGGCACCGCTCTGGACGGTGTCGAGGCCCTGGGTCTGAGCCCCGAGGTGCGCAAGCTGTTCCTGCACGACAACGCGATCGCGGCCTTCAATCTCAAACGCTGATTGTGCTAGATTATTCGTCTAACCTGTTTAACTGATTAGAAGGATCTTCCGTGCCAGTCCTCCGCTCCCTGCTCGATGCGTCGGCGACGGAATACGATCGATCACGGGCCCATGCGCTGCAGGCACTGGCCGAGGTCCGCCAGCTCGAGACCTCGGTGCAGAACGGCGACGAGCGCTCGGTGACGCGGCACCACGAACGCGGCAAGCTCACCGTGCGGGAGCGGCTAGCGGTCCTGCTCGATCCGCACGGGTCCTTCCTGGAGCTCTCAGCACTCGCCGGCTGGGGAACCGACGACCCGGTCGGCGGCGGTCTGGTCACCGGGATCGGCGAGGTCTGCGGACGCCGGGTCCTGGTCGTGGCCAACGACCCGACCGTCCGGGGCGGCAGCCTGTCGCCCACCTCGATCAAGAAGATGCTCCGCGCTCTCGATGTCGCCGAGACCAACCGCCTCCCGGTGATCACGCTCGTCGAGTCGGGCGGCGCCGACCTGCCCAAACAGGCGGACATCTTCGTGCCGGGTGGTGAGCAGTTCCGTCGCCTGACCGAGCTGTCGGCCGCCGGGATCCCGACCGTCTCGGTCGTGCTCGGTTCCTCCACAGCCGGGGGTGCCTACCTGCCCGGGATGAGCGACTACACGATCTTCGTCAAGGACGCCGGCTACGCCTTCCTCGGCGGTCCTCCTCTGGTCAAGATGGCGATCGACGAGGACGTCACCGAGCAGGAGCTCGGTGGTGCCGAGATGCACGCCACCATCTCCGGACTTGCTGACTACCTCGCAGCCGACGAGGCTGACGCGATGCGGCACGCGCGCCAGGTGGTGGCCCGGCTTCCCGAGTCGCCGTCGGTGACCTGGGGCCCGCCCCCGGTCCAGGACCCCGACGAGCTTGCCGGCATCGTCCCTGACGACCCCCGTCAGCCCTTCGACATGCGCGAGGTCCTCGGGCGTGTCCTCGACGGGTCTGAGTTCGACGAGTTCAAGCCGTCGTACGGGACCCACCTGGTCACCGGCTGGGGCCGGATCAACGGCATGCCGATCGGGATCCTGGCGAACAACGGGATCCTGTTCTCGGCGGAGTCGCAGAAGGGCGCCCAGTTCATCCAGCTCGCCAACCAGATCGGTGTGCCGCTGCTGTTCTGCCAGAACATCACCGGCTTCATGGTCGGCAAGGCGTCCGAGCACGGCGGCATCATCAAGGACGGCGCGAAGCTGATCAACGCCGTCTCCAACTCGAAGGTCCCGCACCTGACGTTGATGGTGGGCGTCAGCTACGGCGCCGGCAACTACGCGATGGCCGGCCGCGGCTACCGTCCCCGCTTCGTGTTCACCTGGCCCTCGCACCGGATCGCCGTGATGGGGGGCAAGCAGCTCGCCGGGGTGATGTCGATCGTGAAGCGCCGCGCTGCGGAGAGTCGCGGACTAGAGTTCGACGACGCTGCCGACGCTGAGACCCGGGCCGAGACCGAGGCGCAGATCGAGCGCGAGTCCACCGCGCTCTTCGCGACCGGCAGGCTCTGGGACGACGGCATCATCGACCCGCGCCAGACGCGGTCCGTCCTGACCGCTGCGCTGGCTGCCGCTACCCTGCCTCCGGCGCCGAGCGCCTTCCCCACTCCCGCCTTCGGCGTTTTCAGGTTCTGAGGTCGTCGTGAAGACCCTTCTGGTTGCCAACCGTGGCGAGATCGTCAGCCGGGTAGCGCGCACCGCTCGCCGCCGTGGTGTCCGCGCGGTCGGTGTCTACTCGTCCGCGGACGCATCACTGCCGTATCTCTCCGACCTGGACGAGGCGATCCACCTGCCCGGGACCACGCCCGGCGAGACCTACCTGGATATCCCCACGATCATCGCCGCCGCGCTCCGTGCCGGTGCTGACGCCGTGCACCCCGGCTACGGGTTCCTGTCCGAGCGGCCCGAGTTCGCCGAGGCGGTCGAGCAGGCCGGGCTGACCTTCGTGGGACCGTCCGCCGCGTGCGTCTCCGCGATGGGGTCGAAGGTCCGCGCCAAGGAGATCGCGCGAGCCGCCGAGGTCAACGTCCTGCCCGACGCGGTGCTCACCGCAAGTGCTTGCGACGACGACGTCGCGAAGCAGGCAGCCGGCGTCGGCTACCCCTTGCTCGTCAAGGCCAGTGCTGGTGGTGGAGGTCGTGGCATCCGGTTGGTGGAGTCGCCAAGCGACCTCGCCGAGGCGGTGCTCTCCGCATCGCGCGAGGCCCAGTCGGCGTTCGGCGATGCCACCTTGTTCCTGGAGCGCTTCCTCGCCTCGCCGCGGCACGTCGAGGTCCAGGTGATGGCCGACAGCCACGGTTCGGTGATCCACGTCGGCGACCGGGAGTGCTCGGTCCAGCGCCGGCACCAGAAGCTGCTCGAGGAGGCGCCTGCGTCGTTGGTCGACCAGCGCCTCCGCGACGAGATGGCGGCAGCCGCGGTCAGGCTGGCAGCCGGGATCGGGTACGTCGGCGCCGGAACCTGTGAGTTTCTGGTCACTGAGGACGAGTGGTTCTTCCTGGAGATGAACACCCGCCTCCAGGTCGAGCACACCGTCACCGAGGAGATCAGCGGGCTGGACCTGGTCGACCTGCAGCTGACCGTCGCCGAGGGGGAGCCGCTGCCGCTGACCCAGGCCGACGTCACGCTCACCGGGCACTCGATCCAGGCCCGGATCTGTGCCGAGGACCCGGCCCACGGCTGGATTCCGCAGTCCGGGCTGGTCAGCCGCTACCAGCACCCGGAGATCGACTGGCTGCGCTGCGAGGACGGCATCGCCTCCGGCAGCGAGATCAGCACGCACTACGACTCGATGGTCGCCAAGATTATCGCGACCGGCGCGGACCGTGCCGAGGCGATCGCCCGGCTGGACACCGGCTTGAGCGGGACCCGGATCGAAGGCCCTCCGACGAACCTGGCGGCCCTGCTCAGCATCCTGCGCGACGACGACTACCGAGCAGGTTCGGTGTCGGTCAACTGGTTCGAGGGTCGTACCGACCTCGACGGTCTGTCCGGCCCGGAGGGAGCCCTCCCGGCGGCGGCTGTCGCCGCCGTTGTCACCGCCGCCGTCGACGGTGCCGCGACGAACCTGACCGCGGTCCCGGCGGGCTGGTCGAACTCACCGCGTCCGCCGCTGTCGCTCACCTTCCTGGACGGCCGGAACGACGAGCACCAGCTCCGCTACCTGCCCGGCCTGGACCGGCCCGCGGAGCTGGAGCTCTTCGAGCTCGACGGCGTGGAGTACCACGTGCGCCGATTGCCGGTCCCGCACGGTCGGGACGAGATCCGGGTCGAGCTGAACGGTGTCCTCAGTACCTGGCGGGTGGGGTCGGACCGGCTACTCAGTGACGAGCGTGGCGGGCGGCACTGGGCCAGTGGTCCCCGCGGCCAGCTCGCGCTGGTGGTGGCACCCCGGTTCGTCGACACCGCTGCGGTCAGCTCGGAGTCGACCCCGCAGGCCCCGATGCCCGGGACCGTGCTGGCTGTGAAAGTGGCAGTTGGCGATGTGGTCGCCCCGGGGCAGCCGCTGGTCGTCGTCGAAGCGATGAAGATGGAGCACGTCGTGCGGGCGTCGAAGGACGCGGTCGTCGATTCGATCCACGTCGTCGTGGGTCAGTCCGTCGGTGCTGGGCAGCCGCTCGTCGAGCTGAACGACGCCGAGGGGTCGTCGTGAAACGACCGGTCCGGATCGCGAACTGCTCAGGCTTCTTCGGGGACAGGCTGTCGGCCGCGAGCGAAGTCATGGCTGGGGACCGGGTCGACGTCCTCACCGGGGACTGGCTTGCCGAACTGACGATGTCCATCCTGGCCAAGAGCCGCCAACGCGGCGGCGATGGCTTCGCGCACACGTTCGTCACCCAGGTCCGCGACGTCCTCCCGGGGTGCGTGGCGGCCGGTACCCGGATCGTCTCGAACGCCGGCGGGGTGGACCCGAACGGCTGCGCCGCGGCTGTCCGCGAGGTGGCTGCCGAGCTGGACCTGGAGATCTCGGTCGCCGTGATCGACGGGGACGACCTGCTGCCGTCGTTGCAGCAGCTGAGAAGCGCAGGCGAGCCGTTCGCGCACCTGGAGACCGGTGAGCCGTGGCTGGGTGACCCAGGAGCTGTCCTGGCCGCGAACGTCTATCTCGGTGGTCACGCCGTTGCGGCCGCACTGGCAGCGGGCGCCGACGTCGTGGTGACCGGCAGGGTCGCGGACGCCGCCCTCGTGTCCGGTGCTGCTGCCTGGTGGCACGGATGGGGCACCGACGACCAGCCCAGCCTGAACGCACTGGCCGGGGCCACCTTGGCCGGCCACGCGATCGAGTGCGGACCGCAGGTGACCGGGGGCAACTTTGCCGGGTTCGCCGAGCTCGAGGGCGCCGGCGCGGATCTGCAGGCACCCGGGTTCCCGATCGCCGAGGTCGCCCACGACGGCAGCAGCGTCATCACCAAGCAGCCGGGTGCCGGTGGCGCGGTCACCGTGGACACGGTCTCCGCCCAGCTCCTCTACGAGGTCGGCAGCTGCCGGTACGTCGTCCCCGACGTCGTGGTCCGCATGGACAGTGCCCGTCTCGCGCAGGTAGGACCCGACCGGGTGGAGATCTCCGGAGTCGTCGGCGAACCGGCGCCCGCTTCGGCGAAGGCACTCCTGACCTATCCGGGTGGCTACCGAAACGCGATGACGTTGGCAGTGACCGGTCTCGATCGCCGGCGGAAGGTCGACCTCGCCGTCCGCGCGATAGACACCGCGCTGCCTGACGGGCTGTCGGCTTTCGAGACGCACCGGGTCGAGTGTGTCGGTGCCCACGTCGACTCGGTCCGCCCCGACGACCAGACCTTCCTGCGGGTCAGCGTTGCGGACCCCGACCGCTCCCGGGCAGGTCGCGCTTTCTCCTCGGCGGTGGTCGGTACCGCCCTCGGTGGGTACCCGGGCCTGTACCTGACGAGCCCTCCCGGCGATGCCTCGGAGTTCCTCGTCGGGTGGCCGACCCTGATCGACGCCCAGGTCGCGCAAGCCCGCCTGAGTGTGGATGGCCGCGACGTCGCGGTCCCGGTGCCGGTCCGTCGTCCGGTTTCCTCGGAGCTTCCCGAGATGGGAGTCCCGGCGGAGCGCTCCTTCGTGGGCGAGCCGACCGTAGAGTCCACCTTGGGCACCCTGCTGTACGCACGTTCGGGCGACAAGGGCGGCAACGCGAACCTCGGTGTCTGGGTCCCTGCCGTGGCCCCGGACCCCGACGACCGCTACGCCTGGCTGCAGAGCACGCTCACCCCGACCTGGCTGGCTGCAGTCCTGCCGGAGCTCGCGGGCTGTGAGATCCGCTGCCACCAGCTTCCCGGCATCCGGGCAGTCAACGCCGAAATCGTCGGGTTCCTGGGCCGTGGGGTCTCCGCCTCGCTCGCCGAAGACCCGCAGGCCAAGGGTCTCGCGGAGCGGTTCCGCGCGGCACCGGCACACGTCCCAGTCGACCTCATCAGAAGGGCGGGTTCCGATGCTCTTCAGCGATGACCACGAGACCTTCCGCAAGTCCGTCCAGGCAACGCTCGCCCGAGAGGTGGAGCCGTTTGTCGACAGCTGGGAGGAGGCCGGGATCTTCCCGGCTCACGAGCTCTTCCCCAAGCTCGCCTCGGTCGGGCTGCTCGGCCTCGAGTACGACGAGGCGTACGGCGGCGAGGGGGCCGACCACTGGTACACCGTGATCGCCTGCGAGGAGTTCGGACGCTCGGTCTCGGTCAATGGGGTCGCGATGGCCTACAACGTCCAGGCCAACATGGCCACGCCGTCCCTGCACGCGCACGGAAGCCACGAGCTGAAGGAGCGCTTCCTGACGCCGGCGATCCGCGGCGAGCAGGTCTGCTCGATCGCGGTGACCGAACCGGATGCCGGCTCCGACGTCGCGGGGCTGCGCACGCGGGCGGTACGTGACGGCGACGACTGGGTGATCACCGGCTCCAAGCTGTACATCACCAACGCAACCCAGGGTGACTGGCTCTGCGTGCTGCTGCGCACCTCCGCCGAAGGCGGCTACCGCGGGATGAGCCAGATCATCGTCCCGAACGACACCCCTGGCGTCACCGTCACCCGCAAGCTGGACAAGCTGGGCAACCGCAGCTCGGACACGGCTGAGGTCGTCTTCGACCATGCCCGGGTGCCGGTGGAGTTCACCATCGGTGACGTCGGTCGTGGCTTCCAGCAGCAGATGGAGCAGTTCCAGATCGAGCGCATCTGCGCGGTCTACCAGGCGGTCGGGCAGATGGAGACGGCCATCACCCGGACGGTGCAGTTCCTCAAGGAACGGCAGGCCTTCGGAGCGCCGCTGCTCGACAACCAGTACCTGTCCTACCGGCTCACCGAGCTTTCGGCTGAGCTGGAGGCGGTTCGGGCGCACGCGTACGGCTGCGCGGAGATGATCGTCGCCGGGCAGGACGCGACCCGGCACACGTCGGTCGCCAAGCTGCTGTCCGGGCGCCTGATCAGGCAGGTCGCCGACACCTGCCTGCAGTACTACGGAGGCATGGGCTACATGTCCGAGACCTGGACGTCCCGCTTCCTGCGGGACTCCCGGCTGCTCTCCATCGGAGGCGGCGCCGACGAGGTCATGCTTCGCGTCCTGTCCCGCGACCTGGCGGACGGCGCATTTTTCGAACAGCGACGGGAGAACTGAACGATGAGTACCGAGATCCAGAACGAGTCCGGGCACGTCCGTCTGGAGAAGGACCCCGAGGCGCACATCGCCCGGATCACCTTCAACAACCCGGAGAAGAAGAACTCGCTGGCACCCGCCGACTTCCTCGACTTCGGGGAGATGCTCGAGGACTGCGCGGAGGACGACGCGATCAAGGTCGTCATCCTGCGGGGTGAGGGCGGCACCTTCACCACCGGAGTGGACCTCGGTCACGCCTACGGGTGGTACGACACGCCCGGCGACGACCGTCGGCCGAGCCAGCGTCGTCGTCTCCGCGTCGACCGCAAGTCGCAGCGGGTCTTCCACGAGCTGATCGGCTTCCCCAAGGTGACGATCGCCCAGGTCGAGTCCTATGCACTGGGCGCCGGCATGGAGTTCGCGCTCTCCTGCGACCTCGCGGTGGTCTCCCGGACCGCCAAGTTCGGGATGCCGGCTGCGCGGTTCCTAGGCCCGGTCCTGGGCAACATCGCCCTGTTCATGCACCGGCTGGGGCCAGTCCTCACCCGGGACCTGCTGCTGACCGGCCGGATGGCCGAGGGTTCGGAGTTCGAGGGACCGCGGATCTTCGCACGGTTCGCCGAGGAGGCCGACGTGGCCGCGGCGACCGAGGAGCTCGCCGCCCAGGTGGCCAAGATGCCTGCGGACGGGATCGTGATCGCCAAGGAGGCCTACCGTTTAATCGAGGCTTCCTCCACCCTGGGTCTGGAGGAGGCGACGTCGTACCTGTTCCACAGCTACGGCACGAACCTGCGCTTTGAGAAGGACGAGTTCAACTTCGTGAAGACCCGCGCCGAGAGCGGGACGTCGGCGGCCTTCAAGAAGCGTGACGAGCACTACGACGGCCCGAAGGAGGACGAGTCATGACGCGCTCCATCCCGGACAAGGTCCTGGTCGTCGGAGGCAGCCGGGGCATCGGCGCCGCCGCGGTCGTCCAGCTGGCGCGTGAGGGCATCGCCACCGCGATCGGCTACCTCGAGAACGACGAGGCCGCGAAGCGCACCCAGGCAGCGGCCGCTGCCACCGGCGGTCCCGAGCCCGTGCTGGTGCGCGGCGACCTCGGCAAGGACGCCGCCGGCCTGGTGGGCCAGGCCATCGAGGAGCTCGGCGGGCTGGGCGGCTTCCTCACCACTGCCGTCCCGATCCTGGCCGGCCGAACCCTGAAGGTCACCCGTGACGAGTACGACCGGGTCTTCGACGTCCAGGTCTGGGGTCTGTGGGAAGCCATCCAGACCGCTGTCCCGGAGTTGGAGAAGGTCGGCGGCTCGATCGTCGCCTGCAGCAGCCTGGGCGCCAACCGGTACGCGCGGTACTACGGTGCGATCGGTCCCGCCAAGGCGGCGATGGAGAACCTGGTCCGGTACTTCGGTGCCGAGCTCGGTCCCCGCGGGATCCGGGTCAACGGGGTCTCGCCGTCCCTGGTCGACAACCCCGGCCACGGCGGCGAGGACATCATCAGCGGGGTGCACGAGATGGTCCAGGCAGTCGCCGACAAGACCCCGCTGCGCCGGCTTTCCAAGCCTTCCGAGATCGCCTCGGTGGCGGTTGCCCTGATGAGCAGCGACTTCTCCTTCGTCACCGGGCTCACCATCCCGGTCGACGGCGGCTACACCCTGCTTGCCTGAACTGCTGACTGCGAGGAGTTGACGTGGAGTTCCGACTCAATGACACCGAGCGCGCACTGCGTGCCAAGGTGCGCCAGTTCGTCGAGGGTTTCTCGCTCGCCGACATCGAGGGCATCGAGAAGGAGATCGCCGACCTCGAGTCGGACCGGCAGGCGCCGACCACGTTCAGTCCCCGACTCGCCGATCTCGGCGTTGTGGGAATGGGGTGGCCGGGCGACCTGGTCCCGCGAGCCACCCAGACCGAACGCTTCATCGCGCACGAGGAGCTGGACTCGGCGGGTCTGCCGACCTACGGCCTCGAGCAGTCCGAGGCGGTGGGCTGGATGCTCGCGACCTTCGGACCTGCAGAGCTCGCCGCCGCGCACCTGCCGAAGATCCTCGATCAGACGTGGAACTACGCCGGCGGGTACAGCGAGCCGGAGGCCGGCAGCGACCTGCTGGCGCTGACATCGCGGGCGACCAAGACCGACGACGGCTGGCGGGTCAACGGTCAGAAGCTGTGGACCTCAGGTGCCCACGTCGCCGACTGGATCTTCACCCTGGTGCGTACCGATCCGGAGTCCACCCGGCACCGCGGTCTGTCGATCCTGATGATCGACGTGAACGCGCCGGGAGTGACGATCCAGCCCGTACGGGTGATGGGCGGCTGGCGGGTCAACGCCTGCTTCTTCGACGACGTCGAGGTCCCGGCATCGCACGTCATCGGCGAGCCCGGCCAGGCCTGGATGATGATGTCTGCTGCTCTGGACATCGAGCGATCGATGTCCTTCGGCGGTCGCGAGGCCCGGTTGTTGCTGGCCCGGTACCTGGATCGCCTGGGCCGGACCGACGCCGACCTGGACGAAGCCGACTGGGCCGAGCTCGGCGAACTGGTCGCCAAGCTCGAGGTCGAGCGCCTGATCGGTTTGAGCACCGTGGCACGTGGTGAGGCGCAGGAACCGGCCAGCGGCGAGGCCAGCATGAACAAGGTGGTCGGCCCCGCTGTCGCCCAGGAGGTGGCCCAGTACCTGGTCGACCACCTGGGAGCCGACGCGCTGCTGGAGCACGGTGCCGGGACGGACCGGCTGGCTTCCGACGCGGAGCACTTCTTGAGGGCCTCGACGGTGCTCTCGATCATTGGCGGGACCAGCGAGGTGCAGCGGTCGATCATTGCCCAGCGTGCGTTGGGGCTGCCTCGCGGCTGAGCAGCGGTCGCATCCTGGCGACGAGGCCGACGACGGCGGAGACCGCATCTGCAGAGTGCGTCCAGCCTGTCGCTTCGGATAGCGCAATAGTTGAACTAGTTATATGATTGAGACGCCCCGCCGTTGGGGCATCCCGTGGATCCCTGCGGAGAGGAGCAGACCGGCATGCAGTCCGCAGCAGTGGAAAGCCTCGGCCTGCGCCTCGACACTGCCGACCAGCATTGGGCCGACCAGCTCAACCGCTGGCTCGATGAGCACTGGCCAGCCCACGGGGAGGCGATCAAGTCAGCTGCTGGCGCCGAGCGCGAGCGGGCTCTACGCGCCTGGCAGCACGAGCTCGCCGGGGCCCGGTACGCGTCGATCGGTTGGCCCGAGCAGCACGGCGGCCGGGCCGCGACCACGACCCAGCAGCTGCTGTACTACCTGGCCCTCGGTGCGCACCGGGCTCCGCCGGCGACCGGGCGGATCGGCCTCAACCTCTGCGGGCCGACGCTGATCTCGCACGGCACTGCCGAGCAGCAGGAGCGCTTCCTGGGTCCGATGCTGCGTGGCGAGCACCTCTGGTGCCAAGGTTTCTCCGAGCCCGGCGCCGGCTCCGACCTCGCCTCGCTTCGTACGCGCGGAGTCGTCGACGGCGACGTCCTAGTGATCACGGGTCAGAAGATCTGGACCTCAGGCGCCAACCGGGCGGACTGGATGTTCGCGCTGGTCCGTACCGACCCGACAGCGCCGAAGCGCGACGGGATCTCCTTCGTCCTGGTTCCGATGGACGCCGACGGGGTCGAGGCGCGACCGATCAAGCAGATCTCCGGTGACTCCGACTTCAGCGAGGTCTTCCTCGACGAGGTCCGGGTGCCGCTGGCGAACGTGGTCGGCGGGCTCAACAACGGCTGGTCGGTGACTCGGACGACCCTGGCCAACGAGCGTGCTGTGCTGTTCCTGGGCCAGCAGGTCGCCCTGACCTCGACGATGCGCAAGATCGTGCGGCAGGCCAGAGAGGACCTTCCCGGCCGTGGGCGAGCGGCCGACGACCACGCGCTGCGGGACCGGATCGCGGAGGCCTGGATCGAGACCGAGCTGGTCCGGATCAATGGCATGCGCAACCTGGCCAAGGTGCTCGACGGCCAGAACCCCGGACCCGAGGGGTCGATGTCCAAGCTCTTCGGCCAGCACGTCGAGCAGCAGGTGCACGAGCTCGCCCTGGATCTCGGCGGCGGCTCGTCCGTGCTCGAGCGGGGCGCCGAGAACGCACCGTATGACGGCAAGTGGGCGCTCGGCTGGTTGCGCACCCGTGCCTCGACGATCGGCGGCGGCACGTCGGAGATCCAGCGGAACATCCTGGCCGAACGAGTCCTCGGGATGCCCCGGGATCCATGGGCAGACGCGTGAGGGGGCAGCGATGGAGTACGGCCTGAGTCCGGAGCAACGGGCGCTCGATGAGGCGGTGGACCACCTTCTCGACGCACACGCGCGCCCGCGGGCCGCCTACGACGAGGCCGACACGCCTGCGGTCGACGATGCTCTCTGGTCCCGGCTCTGCGACCTGGGTGTACCGGGTCTGGCGATCCCCGAGGAGCACGATGGCGCCGGTGCCGGGCCTGTCGAGCTCGTCCTGGTCAGCGAGCGTCTCGGGCATGCGGTCGCCCCGGTGCCGGTACTCGGTCATGTCGTCGCGGCTGAGGCCATCAGGCTCGCCGGGGACGACGCTCTCTCCAAGGAGCTGCTCCCTGATCTCGCCTCCGGCGCGCGTCGGGCCGGTTTCGTGCCTGCCGGGCCCGGGGTCGACCCGGTACCGGTCGCGACGGCCAGCGCCGACCAGACGACCCTAAGCGGCCGCGTCCCGCTCGTGCTGGACGCCCTGGGGGCCGAGCTTCTCGTCGTCCCTACTACGGACGGCGCCTGGTACCTCGTCCAGACCGGCGACCGGGTCACGGTGACGCCGCAGCCTTCCCTGGACCGAACGCGGCCGGCTGCTGTCGTGGTGCTCGAGGACGCCCCGGCGCGCCGCCTCGGCGGCCGGGACACCGACGACCTGATCGGTCGCCGCTGCCTGGCCCTGCTGCGTGCGCTCGAAGCGTCCGAGGCGGTCGGGGTCGCAGCCTGGGCACTCGACCGGACCCGGGCCTACGCTGTCGATCGCGAGCAGTTCGGACTCCCGATCGGCACCTTCCAGGCAGTCAAGCACCGCCTGGCCGACATGCTGGTCGCAGTGGAGAACGCGCGGTCGGCGTCGTACGGAGCTGCTTGGGCACTGGCCGCGAGCCCGGACACCGACGCTGCTGTGGAGGTAGCGATGGCCCAGGCCGTCGCGACCGACGCTGCGGTCCGGGTGACGGCCGACGCGGTCCAGCTGCACGGCGGCATCGGGGTCACCTGGGAGAACGACCTGCACCTGCGACTTCGCCGCGCGAAGACCCTGCAACTGCTGCACGGCTCGCCGAGCTGGCATCGGAGCAGAGTCGCAGCCGCGCTGCTCGACAACTAGGCATGGCTCGGTTCAGCGAAGAGCAACACAGCTTTCAGATCGTAAGGAGATGGGTGGAATGGTGGAGATGAACGGTCGCGTCGCGGTGATCACTGGTGCCGGCAACGGTCTTGGTCGCGCACATGCGCTGGCCTTCGCCGCAGCAGGAGCCCGCGTGGTCGTCAACGACTTGGGTGGTAGCGCCGACGGTGCCGGTGGCTCCGACGGTCCCGCCCAGCGCGTCGTCGACGAGATCCGGGCTGCCGGAGGAACAGCAGTCGCCAACACCGACAACGTCGCCACCTGGGACGGCGCCGCGTCGCTGATCGCTCAGGCGGTCGACGAGTTCGGCGCCCTCGACGTGCTGGTCAACAACGCCGGGATCCTGCGCGACAAGATGCTCACCTCGATGTCGGAGGCCGACTGGGACGCGGTCATCAACGTGCACCTCAAGGGCACCTTCGCCCCGACCAGGCACGCGGCGGACTTCTGGCGCGCGCAGTCGAAGGCCGGTAACCCGGTCGACGCGCGGGTGATCAACACGACCTCGCCGTCGGGCCTGTTCGGCGCGGTCGGGCAGGCCAACTACGGGTCGGCGAAGTCCGGCATCGCCGGCTTCACCACCATCGCCGCGATGGAGCTCGGCCGCTACGGCGTGACCGTCAACGCCGTGGCGCCGACTGCTCTGACCCGGCTGACCGAGGACATCGGTCCGATGCAGGAGCTCGCCAAGAGCAGCGACATGGCCCCGGAATCGGTCTCGCCGGTGGTGGTGTGGCTGGGCAGCACCGAGTCCAAGGACGTGACCGGCCGCGTCTTCGCGGTGATCGGCGGGACGGTGGCCGTGGTCGACGGGTTCGCCTACGGCCCGGAGGCCTCCAGCGACGAGCGCTGGACGCCGGAACGGCTGGGTCCGGTGATGGCCGACCTGGTCGCACGCGCAGCCCCGGCCGCCGACATCACCGGTCGACGTCCAGGAGTTCCGGCGTGAGCCTTCACCCGGCGCAGGAGCGAGTAGGGGAGACGCTGCTCTCCTACGAGATGCCGGTCGAGCTCGGCAAGGTTCGCGAGTTCGCCCGGGCGACCGGCTCTGTGAACCCGGACTACCAGTCGGCTGATGCGGTAGTCCCGCCCACGTTCTTGACCACCTCCGCCTTCTGGGAGCCGACTGAGGGTCCATCGCTGGTCGAGCGCCTGGGCGTCGACCTTCCGCGGGTGCTGCATGGTGGCCAGGAGTACTCCTTTCCGGCAGGCCTTCCGCGGGTCGGGGACGCGCTCGCTGTGGACGTCACCATCGAGTCGGTGAACACCAAGGAGGGCAAACGTGGCGGGTCGATGACCTTCATCGTGGTGCTGACCACCTTCCGCCGGGGCGACCACGACGGCCCTGTGGTGGCTGAAGGACGCTCCACCGTGATCGAGAGGAATGCCGGATGACACAGACGATCGAGCTCTCGGCGCTCGCCGCCGGCGCGGTGCTTCCGGACCGCACGCTGCCCGCCCAGACCCGGACCGACATCGTGCGCTACCAGGGTGCGAGCGGGGACTTCAACCCGGTGCACCACGACGACGAGTTCGCGCAGGGCGGTGGGATGCCCGGTGCGTTCAGCGTCGGGATGTTGCAGGCCGGCCTGCTCGCCACCTACGTCACTGACCTGTTCGGAGCCACGTCGGTGGCCGGCTTCGGGGTTCGGTTCGCCGAACAGGTCTGGCCCGGGGACGTGCTCACCTGCGCCGGCGCGGTCCGGGATGTCCGCGAGGTGGACGGGGCCCGCCTGGCCGACCTGGACCTGACGATCAGCAGAGCCGAGGGCGGCATCGCTGTCTCGGGAACAGCAACCGTTCAATTGGAGGACTGACTCGTGGGGAGCAAGAGCGACTTCGGGCACCGCACCCTGGTGGGAGCCTTCGAGCCGACCCCTGCGGACGGCCTTCCGACGGCGACCCAGCTCGGTTTGTCGCTCGCGGTGACCTGGTTCTACCTCAACATCCGTGATGCCGACGGCAAGCTCTACTTCGCGTACCGCACGACGCTGGGTCTCGAGGGAAGCCTGCACTTCACCTGCAACGAGTCCCGCGACAGGGCGCTGCGCAAGATGGAGATGCCCGAGGGCCAGGAGTGGTTCCGGGGTCCGGTCGTCACGACCGCGGACGACGAGACCTGGCAGATGCGCAGCAAGCCGTTCGAGGCCGGGTACGCCACCGGGCAGCCGTTCGAGATGGTCCGCGGTGACAGGACCGTGAGCTACAGCGAGGGCGAGAACCTGGAGTTCGAAGGCCGCAGGATCGGCCCCGGGATGCAGGTCTACGTCCCCAGCGGCCCGTCGCCGTTGTTCTACAGCTCGCTGCAGCACCGGGTCGCCGGCACTGCCTTCGGCAAGGACGCCACCGGGTTCCTCTGGGTCGACCAGTGCTACCTGCCGCCCGGGGTGACCTGGCGCAACAGCTCCTACTTCGCCGGCGTCGAGCTGGCGTGGACCCCCTTCGGGACCGAGTACGACGACGGCTCGGTCGAGATGGGACACATCGCCTACGGCGCGGACGGCTTCAACTTTGCCTTCGTGTCCTCGGAGGGTCCCGGCGGCGAGACCGAGCTGCTGCACTGCAGCAGTGACGTCGAGGCGCGCGACATTGTCTACAAGGACAACGGCTTCCCCGACTCGATGACCTACCTGGCCGACGGCCAGGAGTGGGCGTGGACCCACGTCGAGGACGGCGAGCTTCCCGAGATGGCGTCGGGACACGACTTCTACAGGTCCTCGGAGGGTTACCTGCGACGTGCGGGGGAGACCCGCGAACCGGTGTCCTACCACTCGTACAACGAGTTCTTCCCACCTGCGATCCAGCACTGGGAATCCACCGGCCGGATCATCGGTCGCTGAGCGAGGACTGGACATGACACACCGAATCCCGGCAGTCGCCCACCTGCGGCTGGACCCGACCCCGACCCTGGTCGGGACTCGTTGCCGCAGCTGCCGTTCCACCTACCTGCTGCGACGTACCGCGTGTGCGAAGTGCGGCGCGGCCGACTTCGAGACCGGGGTGGACCTCGGCACCAACGGTGTCGTCACCACCGCGACGGTCGTGCACCGGGCGATGCCCGGGGTGCCGACCCCCTTCACCAGTGGCGTGGTGGCTCTCGACGAGGGCGGCCACGTGCGCTGCACGTTGACCGATGCCGAGGACGCCGTGGCCGCGATCGGCCGCCGCGCGGTGCTCGAGACCGGCGTGGTCGGCACCGATGCCGCAGGGACCGAGGCGGTCGCGTTCACCTTCCGGGTACAGCACGCCCCCACCGAGCAGGACACTGAAGGAGCCTACGTATGAGCGACCCCATCTGGGTGGTCGGAGCCCACATGACTCCGTTCGGCCGGTTCCCCCAGTTCGACGTCGTCGACCTTGCCGCCCAGGCGGCACGCGGTGCCCTGCAGGACTCGGGCTTCGAGATCAGCGACATCCAGCACGTCGCCGTCGGCAACGTGTTCGACTCGATCACCGGGGTCGGACAGCGGATGCTGCACGAGATCGGGATGACCGGGGTGCCAGTCGTCAACGTGGTGAATGCGTGCGCGACCGGCGCTACCGCGATCCGTTCGGGAATCATGGCGATCCGGGCCGGAGAGGCTGACATCGCGCTAGCCGTCGGAGCCGAGCAGCTCGGCAAGAAGGGCCTGCTCGCGGCTCCCGAAGAGGCACGCGGCGACGAGTTCGCTCCCCGAGGCCGCGACGGTGCCGTGCTCGACGTCGAAGGCATGGTCGGCAGTGCGCTGATGCCCGGGGTCTTTGCCGAGGCGGGGGTCAGCTACCTCGCTGCGAACCCGGAGGCCACGGCCGACCACTTCTTCAAGATCGCGGAGAAGAACCACTTCCACTCCTCGCTCAACCCGCTGGCGCAGTACCAGAAGGCGTTCTCGTTCGAGCAGATCCGCGACGCGGACATGATCGCCTGGCCGAACACGGCGCTGATGTGCTCACCGACCGGTGACGGCGCCGCGGCCGTGGTCCTGGTGAACGAGGACGGCCTGGCACGGCTGGCCCCCGAGGTGCGGGCGCGGGCGGTCAAGGTCGCCGCGTCGGTGCTGGTCTCCGACCCGTGGGTCGAGGACTCCGAAGCGCGCTGGGACGTCAACGCCGTCACCCAGCTGGCTGCAGCGGCTGCGTACGAGCAGGCAGGGCTCGGACCCGAGGACCTCAACCTGGTCGAGCTGCACGACTGCTTCGCCACCGCCGAGCTGCTGCACTACGAGAACCTGAAGCTCTGCAAGCCGGGCGACGCTGTCTCGTTCCTGGAGTCCGGTGCTCCCTGGCGCGACGGGTCACTTCCGGTCAACGCCTCGGGCGGCCTGCTCTCCAAGGGCCATCCGCTGGGGGCCACCGGCGTGGCCGGTGTCTACGAAATCGTCACCCACCTGCGCGGCGAGGCCGGGGATCGCCAGATCCCCGGAGCGCGGGTCGGGATGGCCCACGTGCTGGGCCTGGGCAGTGCCTGCGCAGTGCACATCCTGCAGATGTGAACTGATCCGCGCTGAACCCTTGAACATCTTAATCAGTTAGATAATATGTACTCGAACACCCAGGCGCTAGGAGCGACCATGCCGCTGCAAGATGACATGCATCTGATCTCGGTGGACGACCACCTGATCGAGCACCCGAACGTCTGGGCAGACAGGCTTCCGGACAAGTACCGCGACCTCGGTCCCCGGATCGTGGAGGTTCCGCGGGAGAAGGGCGGGCTGCCGAGTCACGTCTGGGAGTACCAGGGCAAACGCTATCCGCAAATCGGTTTGAACGCGGTCGCTGGCAAGGATCCGAAGGACTACGGAATCGACCCGGCCCGCTACGACGAGATGCTGCCGGGGTGCTACGACCCGGTCGAGCGGCTCAAGGACATGGATCTGGACGGCGTCGAGGCTGCTCTGTGCTTCCCCTCGTTCCCCCGGTTCGCAGGCACCGTCTTCCTTGAGGGCGAGAACCGCGACGTGGCCCTGGCTTGTGTGAAGGCGTACAACGACTTCTTGATCGACGAGTGGGCCGGCGCGGCTCCGGCGCGCTACATCCCGCTCGCGATCCTGCCGCTGTGGGACGCCGCGGAATCGGTCAAGGAGATCGAGCGGACCGCGGAGAAGGGTGTCCGGACGATCGCCTTCCCGGAGAACCCGGCACCGCTGGGTCTCCCGTCGATCCACACCGACCACTGGGACGGGGTCTTCAGCGCGGCCGAGGCGGCGAACCTCCCGCTGTCGCTGCACTTCGGGACTTCGGGCATCTCGCCCAAGCCATCCCCCGACGGCCCGATGGCAGTCTCCATCACTCTGTTCGGCTGCAACTCGATGTACGCGCTGACCGACCTGCTGTTCTCGCCGGTCTTCCACCGCCACCCCGACCTCAAGATCAGCCTCGCCGAGGGCGGCATCGGGTGGGTCCCGTACATGCTCGAGCGGGCCGACTACGTGTGGGAGCGGCACCGCTGGTACCAGAACATCGTCCATGACGTTCGTCCGTCCGACCTCTACAAGAAGCATGTCTACGCGTGCTTCATCGAAGACGTGCACGGTCTGGACAACCGGCACGCCGTTGGCATGGACAACATCCTGTGGGAGTGCGACTACCCGCACTCTGACTCCAACTGGCCCAACAGCCGCAAGGTCGCGGACGAGGTGTTCGCAAAGATCCCCGACGACGAGGTCTACAAGATCGTCGAGGGCAACGCGCGTGCCCTGTTCAACTTCCCGCGGACGGAGGAGTCCACCGGCGGGCTGGGGAGCAGGTCGTGACCGCCACCGGCCCGCAGGAGTCCCGAGCGCCCGCAGGCCCCTCGAAGTCCCTCGGCGAGTCCGACTGGGACGACGAGGACCTGCTGACGATCGCCGAGGCTTCCGAACGGCTGGCTGACGAGGTCAGGCGTTCGCGGGAGCGTGTGCGGCGCCTGCAGGATGTGCTCGACGCCGACGACAGTGTTGATCGCGACGACCTGGTCGCCCAGGTCGAGGCGGAGTCCTGTCGGGCCGACGAGCTGGCAGCAGCTGCGGAGCGGATCCGCGCTGGCCGGGCGAACGCGCCGGTGCCGAAGTGATCGCTCCCCAGTTCCCTCCGGTCAAGGCCGTCGTCTTCGACATGGGCGGCGTGCTGACCACGGACCCGTTCGAGGGCATGATCGCCTTCGCCAACAAGATCGGCATCCCTGGGTCGTTCGTCGCGGACGCGGTGCGCGACAGCGCGCAGTTCAAGGCGATCGAGACCGGCGAATCGACGATGCGGGACTTCTTGAAGTGGCTGTGCGTCGACATCGAGACCCAGTTCGGTGTCCGGGTCGACATCCGGGAGCTGGCGGCCTGCCTGGCGTCGGGCCAGCAGGTCCGACCCGAGATGATCCTGCTGGTCCGTGAGCTGCACGCCGCCGGTCTGCGGCTCGCCGTGCTCACCAACAACGCCCGCGAGGCGCGTTCGTGGTGGGAGTCCGGCGTGCTTCCACTCGAGCTCTTCGACCTGGTGCTGGACTCCTCCGAGCTGGGCCTGCGCAAGCCTGATCGCGAGGTCTACTACACCGCGCTGGTGCGCCTGGGGCTCACAGGTCGGGAGGTCGTCTTCGTCGATGACTTCCAGGTCAACGTCGACGGAGCGCTCCGTGCCGGGCTGAGAGGGCTGACGTTCGGCGACCCGGCCCAGTGCCGGTCCGAGCTGCTGGCGATGTTCCACCGGACCAATCAGTTCGACAGTCGCAAGGAAGGAATGTCGTGGCTCTGAGCGACGAAGGCAAGGTCTACATCGAGGCCGGCGTGAACGAGGTCGTCACCAAGGACGACAACCCGAACGTGCCCTACGGGGCGGCTGAGACCGCGCAAAACGTGATCGACAGCATCAGCGCCGGTGCGACCGTCGTGCACTTCCACGCGCGGTACGAGGACGGCACCCAAGCCTGGGTCGACGACACGGTGTCGCGTCAGGTGATCGAGACCGCTGCGCGCGAGGTGGACGTACTTGCGTACCCGAGCTACCACGGCAGTCTCGAGCACATCTGGTCGTTGGCGGAGAAGCCGCCCATCGGTGCCCGGCAGGTGCTGTCGCCCTTCGATCCTGCGCAGCACATCAAGCGGGTGCTGTGGGTGGAGGAGGAGCAGCGGTTCGGCGTGGTCACCTTCGGACCCGACGACCCCAACCGGGACCGCCCGCCCTACCCGCCGGAGATCGACCGCTTCAAGGAGCTCGGTCTGGTGCCGAACATCGCGGTGTTCAACGCCTCGGACATGCGCTGGGTCGTGCTGGCGGCCAGGGCCGGTGTTCTCGCACAGCCGCTGAACCTGAAGCTCTTCTTCTCCGACCGCTGGGTCTCCAACAGCGAGCCGGACCCCGAGGTGATCGACTTCCTGCTCTCCCGGATCCCGGCCGACATCGACCACGAGACCATCGTCGCGCCGTACGCGATGAGCTCGCCCGAGCGGTGCGAGCTCCTCTGGGAACGGGCGCTCGAGCGTGGTCTGGGGGTGCGCGCGGGTATCGGCGACAACCCGTTGGCTTTCCCGAGCGCGACGAACAAGGAGATGGTCGAGAGGCTGGTCGAGCTGGTGCAGAAGTGCGGGATGGAGCCGGCGACCCAGGACGACCTACGGCGTCGCTGCGGGATCACGGACCCGGTGGGTTGAGGTGACCGAGCAGTTCGCGGTCGGAGTCGACAGCGACCTCTGCGTCGGCCACGGTCAGTGCTTCGCGCGTGCGCCGGAGGTCTTCGAACCCGATGAGGACGGCTTCTGCATGACCACGATGGTGGAGGTGGACGCGCCCCGGGTGTCCACCGCACGCGCCGGCGCGGATGCCTGCCCCGAACGAGCCATTGTCGTGACGCCCATTTCGATTTAGAGTTAACCTGGTTAAATGATTACGACTCGGAGCGGACGCTCTGCAGGCGTACACCCGAGAGGAGTGCCCGGATGAACGGACCCGAAGCTTCAGCTGTACCCGACGTCGAGATCGACGTCTTCACTCCTGTCGTCGACCCCTACACCCCGCTTGCGCAGGCGCACCTCCGTTGCCCGGTCACGCCCACCGTGGGTGGCGCCGTGGTGGTCACCGGCCGTGACAACGTCCACAGCGTGTTCGCCGACGCGGACTCGTTCCGCAACGAGATCAAGCCGCGCTCCGAGGACCACGAGCCGAGCCTGGTGCACGTGGACGGTCCCGATCATCACCGCCTCCGCAAGCTGGTCGTGCGAGCCTTCACGCCGCGTGCCGTCAAGAGGCTGGCCGACCCGACGCGCGAGATCGCCGAGGAGCTGATCGTCGGCTTCCGGGCCGACGGCAGGGCCGACCTGGCGACCGAGTACTCCTTCATCCTCCCGGCGATGGTGATCGCCGAGCTGGTCGGGATCCCGGAGGGTGACCGCAGAAAGTTCGTCCACTGGGCCGACGAGGCGATCCGGCACGCAGTGCCGGGTGCCGACGAAGCCCCCTCCGCCGCAGAGCTCCGCGCCTACGTGACCGACATCGTCGAGCAGAAGCGCACCGACCCGCAGGACGACCTCCTCAGCGACCTGATCGGGGTCCATGACGGGTCGGACTCGCTGACCACTGGAGAGCTGGTCGCTCTGGTGCGGCAGCTGATCCTCGCCGGCACCGACACGACCGCGAACCTGCTGACCTCGATGCTGCACTTCCTGCTCATCGAACCGGAACGCTGGGAACGCGTCCGTGCGGACCGGACACTGGTGGCGAACGTGGTCGAGGAGAGCCTGCGGATGGAACCGCCGCTCTACTGGGTGCCGCGGAAGACCAGCAAGGACGTCGAGATCGGCGGGGTCACCATCCGGGCGGACACGATGGTGTGCACGGCCGTCGGGCACGCGAACCGGGACACCGACCACATCGACGACCCGGACTCCTGGAGTATGGACCGGCCCGCGATGGAGAACCGGCGGCACTACACCTTCGGCTACGGCGAGCACTTCTGCATCGGATCCTCGTTGGCCCGGCTGGAAGCGACCATCGCGCTCGAGGCTCTCCTGGACTTGGTGCCGGATCTCCGGCTCGCCGACGACTACGTGTTCGTGCCGCACGGGCCGCTGATGATGCGCGGCGTCGCGCACCTGCCGGCCACGTTCACGGCCGGGAGCGCCTGAACCACCAGCACAATGAAGTGACCAGCACGCACCACGGAGAGCGGAGTACGGCATGGGTCAGGGCGGTCGAGTCCTCGTCACCGGAGGCACAGGTGCCTTCGGGCTGGCGACATCGAAGTGGCTGGCACGATCGGGGTACGACGTGCTCGCGATGGCGCGCAACGAACCGTCCTACCTGCCGCGCGGGGTGAAGTTCACGGCCGGCGACATCGCCGACCGGGACAGTGTGCGGGCGGCCATGGAAGGGTGCGACGCGGTCGTGCACCTCGCCTGGGTGCTCAGCGGCACGGTCACCGAGGAAGAGGCGGCGCCGATCAACATCGGTGGCACCCAGAATGTGCTGGACGCGATGCAGGACACCGGTTGCGGTCGCCTGATCTTCGCCTCGTCGGTGACGGCGTACGGCGCGCACCCCGAGCACGACGGGCGGCGGTTCACCGAGGACGAGGCGCTCGACCCCCACCGCGCGATGGTCTACGAGTGGCACAAGGCGCAGGCTGAACGGCTGATCGCCGATTCCGGTGTGCCCGCTCTCAGCGTCCGTCCGACCGTCGTGGTCGGGCGCAACACCTACAACGGTCCGGCGAACGTGTACCGGCAGCCGGTCGTCCCAGACCTCGGCGGCAAGGTCGAGATGCAGATGATCCACCAGGAGGACGTCGGCCGGTTCTTCGCCCATGCGGTCGGGCACACCGCAACCGGCGCGGTGAACCTCGCCCCCTCCGACACCCTCACCTGGACCGAGATCGCCGAGCGGGCCAACCGCCGGTCGCTGCACACGCCGACCGGTCCGCTGCAGTCGGTGCTGAACAGCGTCGCCAAGGTCAACGGGTCGGCCGAGTCGATCGCCGCTCTGTTCAACCTGTTCATCCACTGGCCGGTCGCCGACACGACCCGGCTGAACGGCGAGCTCGGTTTCGAGCCGGCCTGGACCTCCCGCGAGGCGATCGACGACCAGGGCCGCACCAACAGGGGCTATACGTTCCTCGCGCTCAAGCGGATCCGTAACCTCACGACCCTCGACCGCACGACCGAGCGCCCGGCGCCGTTCGTGGGGGAGCAGGACGGGGCCGAGCGCAAGCCCGGTCAGCTGGGCGAGTTCGACACCCGGAACCCGGACCCGGCCTACCCGGAGTGGACCTGCTCCAACTTGGCCGAGGCGTTCCCGGGCCCGATGACGCCGCTCTCGCTGCAGATGGCCAGTGACACGATCCTGATGAGCGCAGAAGTGGTCGCTCGTCTGCTTCCCCTCGAGGACCGGGTCAAGGACCTGGTGCGGCACAAGCAGATCGGCATCTTCGGCCACCAGCTGTACCAGAACACCACGGTGATGCGGGAGATGATCGTCTCGGTCCCGGGTCAGACACCGGAGGACTTCGACCATCAGATCAACGGCCGCGACTACCCCGAAGGGTGGGTACGCCCAAAGACATCGGTGAAGGACGCACTGGGCATGGCCAAGTTCGCCGCGGTTGCCGGCCCTCGCCTGGCCCGGCTGGACCGGTCGGTCGACGAGGTCGTCGAACGTGCCGCAGATCTGGCGGCGCAGTCGGCAGGTCTCGGATCGATGACCGACGCCATGCTGCTGAACCGGATCGAGATGGTCTGGGACGACCTGATCCGGGCCTGGCAGGTCGGCAACACCTGCACGTTCATGGTCAGCGCCCCGTCCGGGATGCTCGAGCGCAAGTTCGGAGCCGGCGCGCTGGCGGCCGTCTCCCAAGGTGCCGAGGAGCTGGCCAGCGGTGCGACCCTCCGCGGGGTCCAGGAGATCGCTGCCCGAGCAGCCGACGACCCGACGGCGCGGGGTCTCCTCGCCGGCAAGATCACCGGTGCGACCTGGGACAAGGTCCAGGCCGACGCTCCGGAGCTCGCCGCCGCGGTTCGCGCCCTGCTGATCAAGGTGGGGCACCGGGGACCGGGCGAGACCGAGTTTGCGAACCCGACCTACGCGGACGCTCCGCACCTTCTGCTCCGGTCGGTCGCCGGCATCCTGCAGACCGAGACGCGCGAGCGTCCTTCGCACACGCCGTCCTCGCGCGGGGAGCAGCGACTGGCGGACGCCACCGCCAAGGCGATCGGGCGCCGCGAGCGTGCGCGCGACGCCGTCAGCCTGACCATCGATCAGCTCCGCAAGGCGCTGCGCGAGTGGGGCGACCGCCTGGTGGTGCACGGGGTCACCCTCGAACGGGACGACGTCTACTACCTGACCTACGAAGAGCTCTTCACCGTCACCGCCGAGGAGGCGCGACCGATGGTCGAGCGCCGCCGGGCTGAGCGGGTTCGGCTCCAGGCCCTGGCGCTGCCGACCCGGTTCGAGGATTCCATGGACCTTGACGCCGCCGTCGTGGACGGCTCGTCGTCGATGACCTTCTCCGGTGCCGCTGTGTCGCCGGGCGTCTACCGCGGCCCGGTCCGGATGCTGGTTTCGCCGGACGACGAGATCGAGCCTGGCGAGGTACTGGTGGCCCGGGCGACCGACACCGGCTGGACGCCGTTCTTCGGCATCGCCGGCGCCATCGTGACCGAGATCGGCGGCATGATGTCGCACGCCTCGATCGTCGCCCGCGAGTTCGGCGTGCCCGCGGTTGTCGGGGTCGACGGGGTGATGGCCGGCCTGCGTGACGGCCAGATCGTCGAGGTCGACGGAAGCGCCGGGACGGTCACGATCGTCGAGGGCTGAGCCTGGATTCAGGCACAGCCTCACTGCTCGAGCGAGATCCCGGCTGCCTGCCGGGGTGGTTCGAGGTGGCTCAGGTGCTGGGTTTCGCTGAAGGACACGACTACCCAGCCCCCCGTCGGCTTGCGCCGGAGCGTGGTGATCGAGGCGTAGTCGGCGTCGAGCGCGACGGCGTCCGGCAGGCCGAGAGCGTCGCTGACGACGGCGGCGATGAACCCGCCGTGGGTGAAGACCAGGAGCGGACCGTCCCCGGACACCTCGGTGATGCGACCGAACGCGGCGATGGCGTCGCGCCGGAAGGCCGCGCGGGCGCCCACGACGTCGGCGTCGTGGAGCCGGTCGCGCCACCACGCGATCCTGGCGTTGTCGCCGAGCGCGTAGATGTCGGTGATCGGCAGGTAGAAGTCCTCGCCGATCGAGAACTCGGCAACGCCGTCATCGATCGTCGGTTCCATCCCCATGCTCCTGGCCAGCGGCCCGGTGGTCTCCCCGGCCCGTCGCATCTGGCTGGTCACCACGCCGCTCGTCGGGCGACCGGCCCACCAGTGGGCCACCGCCTCGGCCTGCCGATGGCCGTACCCGGTCAGGCCGGGGTCGGGGACCCCGGAGGCTCCCTCGAGCTGGATCGGAAGACCGTGCCGGACGAGGTGCACGTACTCGACGAAAGGATCGGTCACGTCAGTCGCTCGACGGGAGCGGCTTGGCGTCCTTGACCACCAGGGCGGCCGGCCCGTCGGCCAGGGAGCCGGTGCCGGCCTTGGTCACCAGGACCTCGAGGGCTCCGCCCCCGTTGGTGTAGCGCTTGCCGACGAGGGTGCCTGCCGAGGCTGCCGGATCCAGTGCAAGGGACTCGTCGGAAGCGGCGGTGAACTCGATCATCGGGTGTCCTCCGCAGCAGAGGTCGACGTCGGCGGGACGCACGACGATCACCTCGGTGGTGCAGACCTGGCTCTTGAAGCGAGCGCCTGATTTCAGCACGGTTCTTCTCGTTCCTGTTGGTGGTGAGCGACGCGATTCAGGTGACCGCGCCACGGTCCTTCATGGCCATGATCGCGTCCCACTCGAGGCCGGCCTCGAGCAGCAGCAGTTCGGTGTCGCTGCCGAGCTCCGGCGCAGGGGTGGGCTCCGGCTGCGCGCCGTCGAACTGGATCGGCGCGCTGACGACCCGCATCTGCGTCTCGGGGGTCACCTGGAGGTCCTGGACGTACCCGTTGGCCACGACCTGGGGGTCGTAGGAGACCTCGCGCGGGTTCTGCACGATGGCCCAGACGCCCTGCTGGCGGTTCAGCAGCTCAGTCCACTGCGCCAAGGTCCTGGTGGCGAAGACGTCCTCGAGCTCCTTGACGCAGGCGACCGTGTTGGTGGCCCGTGCCTCGGCGGTGGCGAACCTGACGTCGGTGGTCAGGTCGTCACGTCCGACCAGCGCCATCAGGGGTGCCCAGAACCGGTCGGACTCGAGCATCACCAGGGCCAAGAAGCGCCCGTCGGACGTGCGGTAGCTATTGGCGATCGGGTTGCCCGGATTCTCGTGCTGGGAGACCCGCATCATGTCGATGTCGTACAACGACGAGGCCGCGATGTGCGGCGCCGTGCACCACGCGGCTGCGCCGAGGAGGCTGACGTCGACCACGGGGGCGACGCCAGTGCGCTCCCGCTCGAACAGTGCGGCCGCGACACCGCCGGCGGCGTACAGGCCCGCTTGGAGGTCGCCGAACGCAGCACCCGGGAGGCTCGGTGGGTAGGGCGCCCCGTCTTGGGTGGAGACGTGGGCGAGACCGCCGCGCGACCAGTACGACGCCAGGTCGAAGCCGCCGCTGTCCGCCTCCGCGCCTGCCGGTCCCAGGCCGCTGCCGCGGACGTAGATGAGGTTCGGGTTGACAGCACGGAGGTCGTCGACGTCGATGCCGAGCTTGGCCCGGACGCCCGGAAGGTAGTTGGTGAGGAAGACGTCCGCGGTCGCGACCAGCGTCAGCAGTGCCTGGCGCGCGTCCGGGTCCTTGAGGTTGAGCCCGACGCTCTGCTTGCCGCGGCTGAAGGTCTGGAACATGAAGCTCACGGCATCCGGGCCGGCCGCCTTCAGCGACGACGGGACCAGGCCGCGCATCGGGTCGCCGTGCTCGGGGTGCTCGACCTTGATCACCTGGGCACCCCAGTCGGCGAGGGCGACACCGGCAGACGGCACGAAACCCCAGGTGGCCAGCTCGACCACCCGGATCCCTGTCATCACAGCCATTGCTTCTCCTTCGTCTCCGCGTCAGAATAAACTAAATGGTTAACCTATTTCTGTTGGCTCCGTAACTGTAGGACAACGCGCCCCCGGACGCCACGTCGCGGCGCACCCGATCTTGTTCATGAAAGCGAGTTCCTTGATGACTCTCACCTCCCCACTCACCGTTCCCGAGTTCTCCGGCCTGTACGTCGGTGGAGCCTGGATCCCGACGGACGAGTCGGTCGCGGTCCACGACCCGGCGACGGCAACTGACGTCGGGCACGCGCCGTGGGGTGGCGCCGCAGAGGCTGACCTGGCGGTCGCCGCGGCGCGGACCGCCTTCGACGAGGGTCCGTGGCCCCGGATGAGTCCGCGGGAGAGGGCGGCGGGCCTGCGCCGGCTACAGGAGGTGCTCACCGGCAAGGTCGACCAGATCGTTGCTGCGGTGGTGGCTGAGGTCGGGGTGCCGGTCTCGGTGGCGAAGGCGAGCCAGTTCGACGCCCCGATGAGGGTCCTGGACTACTGCATCGATCGCACCGAGCGGTTCGACGAGTTCGTGCCGCTCCAGGTGACCAACAACGTGAGCCGGCACGGACGGTTGCTCGGCGGCGGCGTGATCCAGCGCGAACCCCGGGGCGTGGTCACCGCGATCACCCCCTACAACGCGCCGTTCTTTCTCAACATCATGAAGGTCGCGCCGGCGCTGGGCGCGGGCTGCACGGTGGTGCTCAAGCCCTCGGACTTCACCCCCATCGAGGCGCTGCTGCTGGCCTCCGCGATCGAGGAGGCCGACCTGCCGCCGGGGGTGCTCAACGTCGTCACCGGTGGCCTCGACGTCGGCGGGCTGCTGACCACCGATCCCCGGGTCGACATGGTGACCTTCACCGGTTCCGACGTCGTCGGCGCGAAGGTGATGGCGCAGGCGTCGGCCACCCTCAAGCACGTGGTCCTGGAGCTCGGTGGGAAGTCGGCGATGATCGTGCGCGCCGATGCCGACCTCGACGTGGTCGCGCCGCGCGGAGCCAGCGAGCTGACCCTCTTCACCGGACAGGGCTGCGCGTTGTGGACCCGGCACCTGGTGCACCGGTCGATCCTCGACGAGTACGTCGCCCGCACCCGCGCCGTGATGGAGAAGCTGCAGGTCGGTGACACCACGGATGCGCGCACGATGGTGGGCCCTCTGATCCGGGCGAATCACCGAGAGCGGGTCGAGGGCTTCGTGGACCGGGCGGTCGATGCGGGCGCGACCCTGGTCTGCGGCGGCAAACGCCCCGACCTGGGCGACGGCTACTACTACGAGCCGACCCTGCTGACCGATGTGGACAGCACGATGGAGGTCGCCCAAGAGGAGATCTTCGGGCCGGTCGGCGTAGTGATCCCCTTCGACGACGACGATGAGGCGGTCAGGATCGCGAACGACTCCCAGTACGGGTTGGGAGGGTCCATCTGGACGGCCGACCCCGGCGCTGCCTTCGAGATGGCCAAGCGCGTACGCACGGGCACGATCACGATCAACGGAGGTGTCGGTGGGCTCAACCCGTGGGCGCCGTTCGGCGGCTACAAGCGGTCCGGAGTCGGCCGGGAGCTCGGGCCGGACGTGATTGCGGACTTCACCGAGACCAAGGCGATCCAGTTCCACGCAGGCTGACCGAGGGTCGGACCGTGACGGCCATCGTTTAAAGGTTTAGATAATCTAACGGTATGACATCTCAGGCTCAGGCGACCGCTCGACGGACTCGCGACTTCATCCGGAGCGGGGTCCTCGAGGTCGACGACCGGTTCCGGGGCGACATCGACGCCGCCGGTCCCGAGGTGGTGCGACGGCTGCAACAGGGCGCCAAGCATGCGGGTGTCTTCGCGCCGCACGCGCCGGTGGAGTTCGGCGGACTCGGACTCGGGATGGTCGACCGCGCAGCTGTCTTCGAGGAGGCCGGCTACTCGCTGTTCGGCCCGGCCGCGCTGAACATCGCAGCACCGGACGAGGGGAACGTCCACCTGCTGGCGCACGTCGCGACCGGTGACCAGAAGCTCGAGTACCTCGCGCCGCTAGCGTCCGGTCAGGTGCGGTCGGCCTTCGCGATGACCGAACCCGCCCCCGGCGCCGGGTCCGATCCGTCGGCGCTCGCCACCCGCGCGACCAGGGTCGACGGGGGCTGGGTGATCAACGGACGCAAGTGGTTCATCACCGGAGCCGATGGTGCCAGCTTCCACATCGTGATGGCGCGCACCAGCGGCGAGCCAGGTGCCGTCGGGGGAGCGACGATGTTCCTGGTTCCGGCGACCACGGCTGGGCTGTCGATCGTGCGGCACGTGCCGACGCAGGACGTCTCGATGGCAGGCGGCCACTGCGAGGTTGCCTACGACGACGTCGAGGTCCGCGACAGCCAGGTGCTCGGCGAGGTCGACCGCGGCTTCGCCTACGCCCAAGTACGCCTCGGGCCGGCCCGGATGACGCACGTGATGCGGTGGCTCGGTGCAGCGCAGCGCGCCCACGAAGTGGCGGTCGGCCACGTCGCGCGGAGGTCTGCGTTCGGGTCGAGGCTGGCGGACCTGGGGATGATGCAGGCACACATCGCCGACAACGAGATCGACCTCGCCGCTACCCGCGCCCTGCTGATGCAGGCGTGCCACGAGCTGGACGCAGGCGACCGCGCATCGGCGACGACATCGATGGCCAAGACGTTTGCCGCAGAGGCGTTGTGCCGCGTCACCGACCGAGCCGTTCAGATGTGCGGCGGGCTCGGTGTCTCGGAGGACCTGCCGGTCGCCCGGATCGCCCGGGAGCTGCGAGCGTTCCGGATCTACGACGGCGCCTCCGAGGTGCACCGGTGGTCGATCGCGAAGCGTGCCGTCCGCCGGATCGCCGGTGACCCGGTCCTGTGAACGAGCACGAGCTCGACGCCGTCAGGCAGCTGATGGCGGCGGCAGGGATCAGCAGCACCGGTCCTCTGACTGCACGACGGCTTGCAGCGGGCAGGTCGAACTGGACCTTCCGGATCAGCGACGGGGACATGTCCTGGTTGCTGCGCCGACCGCCGTCCGGAGGCCTGACGCCGTCCGCGCACGACGTCGCCCGGGAGCACCGGATCACCGCGGCCCTGCACCGGTCGCAGGTTCCGGTCGCTGAACCGCTGCTCCTGTGCGACAGCGGCTCACCGCTCGAGGTCCCGTTCACGATCTCCACCTGGGTCGACGGCACGACCGTGCAGACGAGCTCGGACCTGGAGCAGATCTCCGACTCCGTGCTGCTCGACGTCACGACCGAGCTGGTCGCCCAGCTGGCGGGTCTGCACGCGGTGGACCACCGCGAGGTCGGTCTCGGAGACTTCGCCCGATCCGATGCCTATGCGGAGCGGCAGGTGAAGAGATGGCGGGGACAGTGGGAACGCGTCCGCGTCGAGGACTCCGAGGACGCCACCGTTCTCGGCGAGCGACTGGCCGAGCTGGTTCCGGGTCAGTCCGCTGTCTGCGTTGTCCACGGGGACTACCGGATCGACAACGTCATTCTGACGGCTGACGATCCGAGCACTGTCCTGGCGATCGTCGACTGGGAGCTGTCGACCCTGGGCGACCCGGTTGCTGACGTGGCGCTGATGGCCGTCTACCGACACCCTGCGTTGAGCGCGCTGCTCGGGGTTGATGCGGCTTGGGCCAGCGGCCGGCTCCCCGACGAGGGGGAGCTCGCGGCGATGTACGCACGTGTCTCCGGCAGCTCGTTGCCGAACTGGGAGTTCTACCTCGCGCTCGGCTACTACAAACTCGCTGTCATTGCCCAGGGGATCGACCACCGCTTCCGCGCCGGCGCGACGCAGGGGGCCGGATTCGATGCTGCCGGCAGCGCAGTCCCGGACCTGTTGGCCGCCGGTCGGCGAGCACTGAAGATGTGAGGAGCACAACGTGAAGATATGTACGCACCTGGAGTACGGGGGCGACCCCCGGAGGGCCGCCGACCAGGTCGCCGCCTGGGAGAAGGCCGGGCTCGACACGGTGTGGGTGGCTGAGGCCTATGGCTTCGACTCCCCGACGTTGATGGGCTACCTGGCAGCGAAGACCGAGACCGTGGAGATCGGGTCGGCGATCGTGAACATCTACTCGCGCACTCCTGGTGCGCTGCTGCAGACCGCGGCCGGGCTGGACAACGTGTCCGGTGGTCGGGCGATCCTGGGCCTGGGCGCTTCGGGTCCGCAGGTGATCGAGGGCTTCCACGGCGTTCCGTACTCCAAGCCGCTGGCCCGGACCCGCGAGATCGTGGAGATCGTCCGGTCCGGGATGCGCCGCGAGCCGCTCACCAGTGCCGGTGAGTTCCACCTGCCGTTGACCAAGGAGCAGGGTGCGGTCACCGGGATGGGCAAGGCCCTGAAGCTGCTGACCAAGCCCGAGCGCGACAGCGTTCCGATCTACATCGCGGCCCTGGGTCCGAAGAACGTCGAGCTGTCCGCGGAGATCGCTGATGGGTTGCTGCCGCACCTGTACTACCCCGAGCGCATCGACCAGGTGATGGGTGCCCCGATCAAGGCCGGCCTGGCCAAGCGTGACCCGTCCCTGGGCAGGTTGAACATCGTTGCCGGCGGGATGCTCGCGATCGGCGAAGGGGAAGACACCAAGGCGTTGCTCGACCTTGCCCGCCCGATCTTCGCGCTCTACATCGGCGGCATGGGCGCCAAGGGCAAGAACTTCTACAACGACCTCGCCTGCGCCTACGGCTACGAGAAGGAAGCAACCGAGATCCAGGAGCTGTACCTGTCGGGCAAGAAGAAGGAAGCCGAGGCGCTGGTCCCGACCGAGTGGCTCGAGGCGGCCAACTTCGTCGGCCCGGCGTCGTACATCAAGGAACGGGTCGCCGCTTTCCAGGAGTCCGGGGTGACCATGCTCGACGTCCGGCCGATCGGTCCGGATTCGGTCAGAGCTATCGAAGCCGTCAGGAATATGCTGGGATAGGGTTTATTCAGTTAACGGATTGTGGGATGCTCGGTCCTATCGTCGAACGAGGAGTGGGCATGGAGTTCAAACACGCGGTAGTTACAGGCGCAGCGAGCGGGATGGGCGCCATCGAGGTGCGCAACCTCCGCAAGCGCGGCGTGACCGTCACTGCCCTGGACCTGAGTCCTGAGCTCAAGGGCGTGTACGCCGGCGACCCGGGGGTGACCTGCGAGGTCGGCGATGTGACCGACCTCAGCTGGTGCCGGTCCGTTCTGGCGCACGCCGAGGAGCGTGCACCTATCGACCTGCTGTTCCACGCGGCCGGAATCATGCCGGGTGGCGACGTGGTCGACATGGGTGCTGAGCGGATCAACCGGCTGATGGAGGTCAACTACGGCGGCACCGTCAACGTGGTTGACGCTGTCATTCCCGCGATGGTGGCTCGTGCCGCAGGGCAGATCGTGCTCTTCGGTTCCACAGCAGGCATCGTGCCGAGCCGCAAGTTCGCGGCCTACGGCGCCTCGAAGGCGGCGATCAACTACTACGGCGAGGTGCTCTCGCGCGAGGTCGAGCCCCAGGGCGTCTCGGTGGTGCTGGTCACCCCCGGTGCAGTCCGGACGCCGCTGCTGGCCCAGGCCAGCGACGGGCCGAAGGCGATCAACGCGATGAGCCCGTCGCTCGCGAAGTTCCTCATCGCGGACCCGGAGAAGACGGTGGCGATCGTCGAGAGGGCGATGCGCAAGCGGAAGCGGATCGTCCGGCCGAACGGCATGGCAGTGACTGCGCTGCGGCGCACCTCGCCCCGGTTGACCTGGGGTCTGACCGAGACGATGGAGAAGCGCACCTAGGAGCCCTCAAGCAGGTTCAGCGCCTCCCGGAGATGGGCGGCGGCTGCCGAGCTCCGGGCTGGTTCGGCTGACGTGACAGTCGGTCGAAGTGCGGGGACGAAGTAGGTGCGGTACATCCGTCGCGCCTCCTCCTGGCTCATGTTGCGGTCCTTGAGGCCGCGCGCGAAGCAGTCGAACAACCATGCCGTCGTGTCCATGGCGTCGGTGTCGCTGCGGATCTCGCCGCGTTCCTGGCCACGAACCACGATCGGTCGCACCGTGTCGGAAGCGAGCTTGTAGATCAGGTCGTGTGGCGGCATCCCGACGGTGGGGAACAGGACGGCCATGACGGGATCGTTCTGCAGGCTCTCCACGGTGTAGGTCACGACGACCTCGAGAGCATCCAGGGTGTTCTCGGTCGAGTTGATCCGTCGGTTCAGCTCGGCCACGTGGTCGGTAGCATGGGCGGCGAAGGTGGAGGCGAGCAGGTCGGGAATCCCGGAGACGGCGCGGTAGGCCGTGGCGCGTGAGATGCCAGCCGCGGCAGCTACGGATTCCAGCGAGACGGTCTCGCCGGCATGCATCTGCTCCAGCGCGGCGTGGACCAGCCGGTCGCGGGTTGACGGAGGCGTGCACGCACTCTAGACGAATGAGACGATCGCGAGATACTGTCTCAAATGTGTCTCAATCATTGAACCGAATCCCCCGGACGTCGAGGTGGACGTGGTGATCGTGGGTGCCCGGTGCGCCGGTACTGCTGCCACGGTCGTCTCCGCCCGCGCCGGCAAGCGTGTCCCACTGCAGCACCTTCCGGTGACGGCTGAGTTCACGATGCAAGCCGGCCGGTTCATCTGGGGGCTGCCCAAGTACCTGGTCGACGGCGACTGCGCCGTGGAGCAAAACCAGCTGCGCGTCGCACTCAGTCAGTCCGGTCATCCGATCGTCACCGGAGTCCTCAAGGCAGATCACCGCGTGCCCGGCCGGTACGGCGCACCGTCGATCGGGTGGTCCACCGCGTTGGAAGGCGAGAACCGTGGCGCCGTCCTGCAGACCCCCGGAAAGGTGAGGCTCCGCAATCTCCGCATCGGACGTCGCGGCGGCGGCCTGGCGTGGGGGAAGGGCCCGTACGCCGACGATGCCCTGCGCCTCCGGTTGACCGGGACGCCGATCTTCACCTTCACGGCAGACGCGCAGATCAGCATCGGCGCATCCATGGTGGGATCCCGTTGACCACCGTGTCCAACGATCGACTTCTGGGATTGAGATCGTCCATCGGCGCTGGGCCAGCAATCGCGCAGCAACGGCGACGGTCCTACCTTCTTTGGGGATTCGTCGCCGTGCTCGGTGTGGTGCCCCTGTTCGTCGACGCCGGAGCGTTCTGGCAGGGCGCGGGTCTGGGCCTGGCGTACCCCGGCGCCGGCTTCCTGGCGTCGGGCGCCTGGTGGTGGACCGTGCTCACGATCGTGGCCTTCGTGGTCTCGATCGGCGGCTGGGTCGGCGTCGGCGGGTTCGTCTTCCCGGTGGGTGTCTGGTTGGGGTCAGCGGTGATCGCCGGCCTCACGACATCGGAGGTCCGGTCGGGTGCCGCCGTTGCTGTGGGCGTTGCGGTCGTCCTCGGGCTCCTGGCTCGTGGGGTGGTCGGCCTCGTGCTGCACCGCAGACGTCAGGTCAAGGCCGCGGCGCTGCAGAGTCGGTTGGCGAGGCTGGAAGTACGGACGCCCTCGATCCAGCCAGGGGAGGTGGGGGAGCTCAGCGAGGAGGACCTGGCGTGTGCGCGCTACATCTTCGACCGGGCGCTGCAACCGATCGACCAGTTCGACGGGTTCACCACGATCGACCAGTTCCGTGAGGCCGCTTGGCGGTACCAACTGGTCTCGATGAATTACGCCCTGGCATCCCTCCAGGTCAACTACGCCCCGGCGTTCCGCGGCTACCTTCTCGATGCCCAGGCGAACTCGATCCAGAAGATGCTGGATCGTCGCGCCTGGCACTACTGGAGGATCGAGAACCTGATCGGGAACTTCAAGGTCGGTGCCGATCCGGTGAAGCGGGAGAACATCATGCTCTCGGGCTGGTGGTCGCTGGCCTTGGGAGCGTTCGAGGGAGCCACCGGGGACCGGCGTTTCTCGCGACCGGGAGCGCTGACCTTCGTGGAGTCGGAGCGACGTTCCTACGTCTACGACTACCCGGCGCTGGCGAACGTGCTGATCGAGCAGTTCGACGACAAGGAGCTGTGCTTCTTCCCGTGCGAGCCGAACTGGGTCTTCGCGATCTGCAACCTGTTCGGTGTGACGGGAATGCTGACCTTCGACAACGTCCACGGCACCACCCTCGGCCGCGATCGACTGGACAGGTTCATCCAGACGTTGGAACGCGAGTACACCACCGCGGACGGGCGCTTCGTGATGATCTCGTCGCGACGGACCGGTCTTCGACTGGCGTCGTCGAGTGCGATCAACCCGGCGTCGATCTCGTGGCTGACCAACATGCTGTCCCCTCGGTTGGCCCAGACCTACTGGGAGATCGGGTCCCACAAGCTTCGGGCGAACGGCCCGTTGGAGGACTACGTCGTCCCTCTGGTCGACGCCGTCGACCCGGGCAACTACCAGCCGACGAACTCCTACTTCTGGGCGACCCTGATGCTCAGCGCCCAGGAGATGGGCGACCGGGAGACCTACGCTGTCGCGCGCGACCGGATGGCTGCCAACGGCAGCGAGGTGCAGGACGGCGTATACACCTATCGCGGCTCGGCTTACGCCAACCTGACTGCGCATACGGGCCGCTTCGCCTCCGAAGGCACCTGGCACCGATTCGCTTGGGGTGACGGCCCGGCGTTTGGGGCATCGTCGCCGCACATCGCTGAGGCTTCCTATCCCGATGTGCTGGTTGCACGTGCGGTCACCGACGGTACCGCGCTGGAAGCGGTGCTCCGCCCAGGTCGTGGGAACGGTCGTCAGGCGGTCACGATCGGGGGACTGGTTCCGGGTCGGAGCTACCACGTCTCCAGCGGGGACCGCGTGAGCCTCGAGCAGGTCGCGGACGCCACCGGAAGTCTTATCGCCACCGCCACGCTGACTGGTCGCACCGAGCTCCGTGTTGCGCCGCAGATCTGACCACCTTAACGAAATAGATAAATTAGTTATATGATAAGTCGATGAAGTCTCTCTCAACACTGGACACCTTGTTCGCGTCCATGGAGACCTCACGTTGGCCGCTGCACGGCGGCGGCGTGATGATCCTGGATCCGTCGACGGCTACGGACGGACTTACTTTCGACGGCGTCGTTGAGCATCTCCGTCGTGCGCTGCCGGACATGCCGCCGCTACGCAGGCGCCTGGTCCAGGTCCCGCTCGGGATCTCCGACCCGTACTGGGTCGAGGACCCTGAGTTCCTTCTCGAACGCCATTTGCACCGGATCGGGCTGCCGGCGCCGGGCGACGACCAAGCCCTCCAGGAGCTGGTCTCCCAGCTCGGTGATCCTCCGCTCGACTTCTCGCGGCCGCTCTGGGACCTCTGGTACATCGAAGGGCTCGAGTCCGGGCGGGTGGCGATCTACATCAAGATGCACCACGCGTGCGTGGACGGCATGGGCGGCCTGGCCATGATGGACGCCCTGTTCTCCTCGGCTGCGGATCAGAAGCCGACGGTGTCGGTCGACGACTGGACACCCGATCGAATCCCTTCAGCAGCCGAGATGGTCGTCCGGGCACTGCCTGCGACGGCGGCTCGGCCGTTCCGTGCGGGGTCGGTCATGCTGAACATGTCCGCCGCAGCGGTTCGGAGCGCGATCGCGGGTTCGCGCGAGCCCGAGGCCAGGCCAGACGCCCCGCGCGGGGTCCCGCTGTTCTCGGGCCCGTCGGTGTCGATCAGCCAGGCGACCCCGGGGCAGGTTCGTCGGAGCATGGGCTGGTCCGGTGTCGCATTGACTGACATCGCCGCGATCCGGGAAGCGCACGGGGGCACTCTGAACGACGTTGCTCTCGCGATGTGCGGGGGAGCCCTGCGCCAGTACCTGGTTGCTCGCGGACAGCTTCCCGAAGATTCGCTCACCGCCATCAACCCGGTGAACATGCGGACGGAGTCCCCCAGCGGCGAGCCGCGCAACCAGTTCTCCCTGCTCCTGACCTCGCTGCACACCGAGATCGAGGACCCGATCGAGCGTTTGGCTGCGATCTCGGCCCGGATGACGCGCACCAAGTCGACCCTGCGCCGTTCGCGACGCAACCCGGTGGAGGACGTGTTCTCGATCCTGACGCCCGGCGTGGTCTCCGGTGCCGCTGCCCTCGCCGCGAGCCCGCTGCTCCCGGACCTCAAAGCGCCGGCAAACCTGTGCGTGACCAACGTGGCGTTCGCGCCGACCCCGGTCTTCTTCGCGGGTGCGGAGGTCGAGCAGTTCTACGTGATGATGATGCAGTCGATGGGGCTGGGACTGGTCATCGCGCTGATGAGCTATGCAGGCACCCTGCAGGTTGCGATCACCGCGAACAAGGATGCGGTCGACGATCCTCAGGAGATTGCGGTCGGGTGCGTGGCCGAGATCGCCCGCATGCTCGATCAGCGTCCCTGAACAACTGACCCGGGTTCAACCCCGGGCTGCACCGTGGCGGTCGAGCGTATCCGGACGGACGTAGACCAACGGCGGATGTACGGAGCGCTTCCTGGGTCGCCGTGGCCTCACGGGGCCGCCGGCGACCTCGTACGCCAGGCCGGAAGGGTCGAGCCAGCCTGTGGGCTCCCCGTGAATGCCCTTGTCCGAGGACCTGCCGCCTGTGTCGAGCAGTTCCCCGAGCTCGTTCTCGAGAAGGTTTGTCATCACGGCCACGAAGGTCTGCGGGCTCCCGATCAGCCAGGAGTGCCTGGCCCGGGGGAGCTCGATCAGCATGCCCTGGGTCGCTTCGGATGCCGAGACGGCTGAGCTGTAACGGATCACCTGGTCACGCCGACCATGCAGGACGAAGACCGGCAGGCCGGAAGAGCGCACGGACTCCAGGTGCGCTGCACCCTGGGCGTCCTGAATGATCGAACGCGCGACGTCGACGAACCACAGCGGCTGGCGGACGGTGTTCTTCACTAACGACCGGGTCAGGCACCAGCCCCACATGACTCCCGGCCCGCGCAGCTCGACCTGTTCGACAACCGTGTCGTAAAAGGCGAGCGCGAGTCCGGTCAGCAGGTAGGCCGGGCTCTTCCCCGGCTGGACCTTGTAGTGGTCGAACGCAGATCCTGTCGCTGCGCTGACCAGCACGATGGCTGCTGCTCGGGCGGGGTTGAGGGCGGCGAGCGCGACCGCCTTGCGGCCCCCCATGCTGTGACCAGCGATCGCGGCACGTCGTACGCCGAGCTCGTCGAGCACGCGGTCGACGAAGGCGACCCGCGCTTCCCACGAGTCGTTGCGCGAAGGAAGTGGATCCGTCTCGCCGTGGCTAGGCGCATCGATGGCGATCACGAAGTACCCGGACTCGGCGGCCTGCTCGAGAACCGCTGTGTAGGCGAACCTGTTCATCGCGATGCCGTGCAGGAACACCAGCGGGACGCCGTGCCCACCGACGGTGACGCCGACCCGGTGTCCGTCGCTGAGGGTGACGACCCGATCGTGGAGCGCGGCCGGTCCGATATGGCTGAGGGTCACAGGTGATCCAACCTTTCCTTGTTCTGGATCGTAGAGCCCAATCATCTAGATAGGTATGTTCTTTCCGGCAAGGTCGGTGTTGGCTTTCGAGTCGTCGGTGAGACCGAGGGAGGCGGGGTCACCCGCGGGTCGGCGGCGACGCCAGCGCAGGCACGGCCGGAACCTAAGGCGCGCCTGCTGTGCCACCGACCGGAAGCAGCGGACGGGACCGTCCCCGGGTTCACCTCGGGGACGGCCACCGTCTCAGCCACGACATCACTTCCCGATGAGCGGCTCAGGATGGTCGAGAGCCAACCGGCGCTACGTCCGATTTCGTCACAAGGTGTCCGAGGGGCGGGGTGTCAAGGCCATCGGAATGCTGTCTGGCGAGCAGGTTGTCGGGTCAGCTGTTAAGGACGTCGTCCACGCTGGGGATCTTGCTCTCCCGAATGCGGTCGCCGAAGGTCTCGAGCCAGCTGAAGCCGAGCTTGACCGTGCGGTCGTCGCCGACCCGGCGGGTGTGACCAGCCTGCGCGCGGTAGTTGCCCCAACGAGCAGCGGTGAAGCCGGACAGGGTGCCGCCGTCCTCGAGCTCGAAGGTCCAGGTGTTGCCGTCGGGTGCCTGCCAGGCCGCGCGCTGGGCCCAGTCGCCCTCGCCCAGATCGATCCCGCCGAGGCCGCCCGAGGTCATCGAGACCGGACCGTCCGCGTCGCAGACCCCGGTGAAGTTGAACCCCTCGCGGCCGATGCACAGGTGGCCCCACTCGATGGACCCGTCCTCGTACTCGTTGGCGAAGGCTTCCCAGCCGAGCTGGAGGTCCTTGAAGACCTTGAACTCCTTCCAGTCCGTGCCTGCGGGCCAGTAGGAGTGGTCGTAGAACACGAAGCCTTCGACGTCCTCGCCGTCGACGTTGCCGACGACCTTGTACAGCTCGCTGATGTAGAGGATCGGCTCCTCGTTGTCCGGCGCGAAGATCTGCACACCGGGACCGACGAGGGTGCCGGACAGGTTGAGCAGGTCACCGTTCTCCTGCCACTCGAACTTGCCTGGAGTGACGTTGAACTTGAAGTCGCCGCCTGAGTCGCCGACCTTCTCCATCATCGCTCCGTGCAGCAGGATCGAGTCCTCGGTGTACTCCCGCTTGACCTCGCCACGAACGGTCCGCGCGGATTCCGGGTTGATCTCGACCGCGTTCTCGTCGCACTTCATCAGCCAGAGGCCGGCGGTCATCGGGCCGATGAACTTGCGTTCGAAGACGTGCAGGGTGCCGTCCTTCTCGCGCCACCCGCCGTACAGGTACAGCACCTGCTCGGTGAGGCCGAACGGAGTCCGGGTCGGGTGGTGGATCGCGATGGACGGGTCGTAGGGAGCGGTGAGCGCCCGGTGCTGGAAGTCGCCGATCTCGATGGTCATCAATACTCCTCGGATCTGAAGGGGCCGACTAAATGCGTCGGATGTGAAAGTGGCTAGACAGTCTGTCTAGTGAATGGACACTGTGCCTTATAGTTCTGGCCATGTCCACCCCCCAGCGCGGAACGATGCGCCAACAGCAGAAGGCGGCGACCCGGCAGCTGCTCCTCGACGTCGCCAAGAGCTGCGCCGCCGAAGTCGGGTACGGCGCGATGACGATCGAGCAGGTCGTCGCTCGCGCCGGGATCAGTCGGGCGACGTTCTACCTGCACTTCTCCGGCAAGGCCGAGTTGGCGCGAGCGGTGATCGACGACCTCCGTGAGCGCTCGGCAGACCTGCTCCCCGACCATCAGCTCGCCGACCTGAGTTCCGCCGAGCTGGAAGCGACCGTGCGACGCCTCATCGGCTACTACCGGAGCGAGATCGAGGCGTTCAAGCTCTGGCACGAGGCCTCGGCGATGGAGCCGGGGCTGGAGGAGGCGATCGACGTGACGCGGTCGGTCTTCGTGACCGCGCTGGTCGGTCAGGCGCAGTGGCCGACGCGCGCCACCGCCCGGAAGGCGAACCTCGTAGTGACGATGATGGTGCTTCAGCTCGACCGACTCTGCTTCGCCTGGTTCGTTTCGGGTTGGCCCATGGAGGAGTCCGATGTCGTGTCCGAGATCGTCCGCTCGTGGGACGACTACTACCTGCCCCGCCTGCGGGTTCTTGCCCTGAGCTGATTTGCGGCACGCTTCCCAGCGGGTGTCTCCAGGGCCCGCGGGCCACGTTTCGGGATACGCTTGACAGTCTTCCTAATCGGGTAGATGATTTACCTATGATGAGGGTCTCGCGGCGCGTCAATCTTGGCTTCAGGCTGTGCCTGGGCCTCGCCATGGTGACGCCTTCCGTGCTGCTGGTCACCAGCGGTCCGTCGAACGCGGAGTCGAGCTTCACCGCGCGTGCTGAGGCCCAGGCCTTCCACGTGACGATCAGCAACGACAAGGGCACCATCCCGGTGGTGCCACAGATCGATGCTGGGATCGGATCCGCGAGCGCAATGTTCACCAGCTTCGGCGGTGGAACCGCTCGTGCGGCCACCCCGGACGCCGGTTCGGCAGCGAGCCTTCCTACTCTGGCGGGAGCGGTGGTGCCGTCCCTCATCCCCTTCCCGCTGCCGTTTGCCTTTCCGCCGCTGTCAGCGCCGGGCGACATCTCCGTCCAAGCCGGCCAGGATCCGGCGAGCTTCGGTGCGGGGCCCTACAAGCTGGCAGCGGAGGTCACCGACTCCCAGTCGAGCGCCACTGCCTCCCTGGGCGGCGAGATCGACGACGACAGCGGGGCACTGCGCGCGCTCAGCACCGCGAAGGTGACCGCCCGCGAGGACGGGTCCGTCCTCGCCACGGCCAAGAGCTCCTACGAGGGCCTCAGAGTCAACGGGCTGGTCACCATCGGACGCGTAGTCAGCACTGCTTCGGCCAGTCGCGACTCGAGCGGCGCCATTACCAGGGAGTCCGACCTCAACATCGCGGCCCTCGACCTGGCCGGCCTCAGCATCGTCTTCAAGGACGGGCAGTTCGTCACCGCTGCGGGCAAGGTCCCGGTGCAGCTCAACGACGTGATCAAGCTGCTCTCCAAGCTCACCGCAGGAGCGCTCGATCTCGAGGTCGTGTCGGCCAAGAAAACCCCGAACGGCATCATTGGTGGGTCCTTGCGGTTGACCCAGACCGTTCCAGCTCCGCCGCAGTGCGTTGCCATTCCGCTGCCGACACCCGTCATCAGCGGCGTCACCTACTGCGGCGTCACCACCGTGGTGTACGACTTCGGCAAGGCCGTGGCCGTGGCCGACCTGACGCCGATCCCGGACGCTTCCGCGCCGCCTGCCGCAGGCGGCGCCGCCGGCGGTGGCGGCGTCAGCTCGCCTGACCTGGGCTCGGGCCCGATCGCCGGCCCGCTGCCCGGCGTCGACCCCCCTCTGGCAGCAGCGCCGGGCGCCCCGGCCCAGAGCCCCACTGTGATCGACCCGGTGGCAGGAAACCCGCTTCTCGGCGTGAACGCCCGTTTCGTCGACATGTCGAACCTCTACCTAGCGCTCGTCGGTCTCGCCGGGCTCCTCCTCATTTCGTCTACGTGCATCCGCATGCTGGGAGTTCGCAACAAATGGACATCATGAACTTCGTCAAGACCTACTGGGACCGGATCGGCGCCATTGGCTGCACCGGCCTCGGGGCACTCCTGCTCCTCCTGGGTTGGAAGGGCGTGAGCGATCAGATCTACCCGGCAGGGCAGATCCCCTACGTCATCTCCGACGGCTTCGGCGGTCTCTTCCTGCTCGGTGTCGGCGCGATCCTCTGGCTCTCCGCCGACCTACGGGACGAGTGGTCGAAGCTGGACGCGTTGGACCAGCGGCTGGAGACCCTCGCCGAGCTGGCCGGTGGCTCGGTGAGTGGGGCGTCGCCCGACCCGCCGTCCCTCGCTGTGCCCGCCCGTCGCGCTCGTCGCGCCGAGGCACCGGCGGTCGTGAGCTCCACTCCGGAGGGCATGGCGTGACGGCCCAAGTCAGCCAGGCGCTCGCTTGGCAGACGACCGAGCGACCCGAGCGCAAGGCTGTCCGGGGGCCGTGGTCGCTGGCGCAGTTCGGCCGCACCACCACCCTGTGGGTGGTCGCCGCCGTCGTGCTCGCCGTTGCAGCCGTGGGCGCGAGCACGGACGCCGATCCCACGCACGGGGGCCGTTGGCTGCTGATCGCTATCGTCGCGAGTCTTCTCGCCGGCGCCGGCACGACCCTCTGGCTCACCGCCGGTTTCAGGGCCGTGCGGGGTCGACAGCAGGTGGTCACGACCAAGATCGCCGAACTGGGGCCGCGGCTCGAGGTCCTGCTGAGGGTCTCGGACGCCCCGACGTCGACCGGTTCCGCGGCCGAGGCCGCAGGTGGGTTGGTCCGCGTGCCGAGCGGCACCCGCTACCACCGAGCCGACTGCCTGATGGTTGCCGGCAAGGTCGTGGAGCCGGTCGGCACCGACAGCGTCACGTTGCAGCCGTGCGGGGCGTGCCAGCCGTGAACGAGTACCTGCCCTTCATCGTCTTCGGCCTGGTGTCCGGCTCCGTCTACGGTCTGTCCGCCATGGGTTTGGTCCTCACCTACAAGACCTCGGGCATCCTCAACTTCGGCCAGGGCGGCGTTACCGCGCTCTCAGCCTTCCTCTACTACGACCTGACTAGGAACTCGGTGCCGACGCCGATCGCCCTGATCGTCGTCGTCCTCGGGTTCGGGGTCGTCTCGGGGCTGATCCTCGAGGTGATCGCACGCCTGCTCGCTCGGACGTCTACCGCCAACAGGGTGGTCGGCACCGTCGGGATCCTGCTGTTCTGCCAGTCCATCATCGTGGTCCGGTATGGCGGTGCTGCGCTGCCGTTCCCGGGTTTCCTTCCCCAGGGCGGGTTCGAGGTCTCGGGCACCCTGATCCGTGCCGACCAGGTGATCACGGGCGCGATCGCCCTGTTCGCCGCGGTGGCGATCTACGCCTTCTTCCGAATGACGCGGATCGGCACCGAGATGCGCGCCGTCGTCGACGACCCGGACCTGCTGGACATGACCGGGCAGAGCCCGGTGAAGGTCCGACGCACCGCGTGGGTGATCGGCTCGATTTTCGCCTCGGCATCGGGACTGCTGATCGCGCCGACGAGCAACCTCGACTCGTTGCTCCTCACCCTGCTCGTGGTCCAGGCATTCGGAGCTGCCGCTATCGGCCGGTTCACGAGCCTGCCCATGGCCTACGCCGGCGGTCTGCTGCTCGGACTGTTGGGAAGCCTGGTGCCGAAGTTCACGCCATCCACGACGGTCTTCCAAGGACTCCCGCTCGCGCTGCCGTTCATCCTCCTGGTCGTGGTCCTGCTGGTGACGCCGCGGACGAAGCTGAAGGAGGTCGGTCGTTCGGTACTGGCCTCTGTGCCGGCCTCGTCGCGATTGACGCTGTCGCAGATGCTGGGTGCCGGCGCGATCTCCGCGGTCGCCCTGGGGCTGGTCCCTGTTCTCGCCGATTCCCGGCTCATCATCTGGAGCCAGGGCCTGACATACGTGATCCTGTTCCTCTCCCTCAGCCTCCTCGTCCGGTTGTCGGGGCAGGTCTCTCTGTGCCACATCGCCTTCCAGGCAGTCGGAGCCGCCACGATGACCCACCTGGGTGGGTTGCCCTGGCTCGTCGCCGTCCTGGTGGCAGGTCTTGCCGCAATCCCGTTGGGGATTGCGGTCGCCCTCCCCGCGGTTCGCCTGGCCGGGCTCTTCCTAGCGGTTACCACGCTCGGCCTCGGGATCCTGATGCAGTACCTGGGCTACTCGGTCCCGGCTCTCTTCGGGACCAGCCTGGGGCGCGAGGCGTCCAGGCCCCAGGTCTTCGGTCTGGACGGGGACACGGGCTACTACTACGTGCTCCTCGCCTTCGTCGCGGCGACGGTGGTCCTCGTGGTGAGCATCGAGCGCAGCCGGATGGGGCGCCTGCTGCGCGGACTCGCGGACTCGCCGACGGCTTTGATGACGATGGGCGCCGGTGTGAACGGACTCCGCGTCCTGGTCTTCTGCGTCTCGGCCTTCATTGCCAGTATCAGCGGAGCGCTCCTGGCCCCGTTGTTCGGTGTGATCGACGCGACCAGGTTCGGATGGTTGAACTCGCTGGTCGTCCTCACCGTGCTGGTGATCGCCGGTCGCAGTGTGATCGTCGCGCCCTTCATCGCAGCGGCGTTCATCCAGATAGTTCCTGGGTACATCGAGAACCAGAGCTTCCAGCTGTACCTGCCGGTGTTCTTCGGCCTCGGTGCACTCCTGATGGCCATTGCGCCCGGCATCAGCGCTCCCTCTTCCACCCAGGTCCGAGCACGGCGAAAGCCCGGATCCGGGGAGCCAGACCCCCTTCGACGTCGTCCGACCGGCAAGACCCTATTGGAGATCAAATGAATGCGAAGAAGTCTCGCTCTGTCGTGGCTGTCGCGGCCGTTGCGCTCACCCTGGCGTTCGCCGGCTGCGGCTCGCGGCTGACTGACGAACAGCTGAAGGCCGGAGCCTTCGGCACCGTCCTCGCGGACGCCAACGGCAATCCGGTGGGTGGCTCCGGTACGGCGATCGATCCGGTCACCGGCGAACCGATCCCCGGGGGCGTTGGCCCCGGCGGCGCAGGCACGGGCACCACCGGCACCGGCGGCACCGGCACGGGCGCCACCGGCACGGCCGGCGGCACCGGCGGCACTGGCGCCACTGGTACCGGGGGCGCCGGAGGCGGTGCCGGTACTGCCGCGAACAAGGAACCCATCACCATCGGCCAGATCGGCGAGTTCTCCGGAATCGCCGGGGCCGCCCAGGGCCCTGCCCAGACGGCGCTGCAGGCCTGGGCCAAGTACGTCAACTCCAAGGGCGGCGTGAGCGGGCACCCGGTGAACCTGATCTCACTCGACAACGGCGGTGACTCCGCGAAGGCGAAGTCGATGGCGCAGCGGCTCGTCGAGCAGGACAAGGCGGTGGCCATTGTCGGCGCCTTCGTAGCGCTGTCCTTCCCGGGTCTGCAGTCCTACACCCAGCCGAACCAGATCCCGGTGATCGGCGGTGACCTGTCCGACGCGGGGTGGCACCAGAACAGCTACTTCTTCCCCCAAGGCACCACGCAGTCGCAGCTCAACCTCGGTTTCGCGAAAACCGCGGCCCAGGCTGGGATGAAGAAGATCGCGTTCTTCTACTGCGTCGAGCTCCCGGCGTGCACGACGAGCTTCAACGCGCTGAAGAACGGCGGCGCGCAGAGCCAAGGGGCCGAGGTGGTCTACGGAGCCCAGGTTTCAGTCGGCACGCTGAACTTCCAGCCGCAGTGCACCAACGCGAAGAACGCAGGGGCGAACTCCGTGTACATCATCGGTGACGCCGGGATGACCTCGCGGATGCTGCGCGACTGCAAGCAGATCGGCCTGAAGGCGCTGTACCTGGCCCCCGGCATCGCGACGAGCGACTCCCAGCAGAGCGACCCGAACTCTGCTGGCCTCGTCGGGCTCTCCTATGACTTCCCGTACGTGGACCGGAGTTCCGCTGCTGCCCGGGAGTTCCAGTCGGCCATGAGCACCTATGCGCGAGGCGCGAACCTCAACGGTGCGGCCGCCCAGGCCTGGGTCGCCGGCCAACTGTTTGCGGAGGCCGTTGCCAAGATCCCGGCCGGCGAGAAGGTGACCTCGAAGTCGCTGACGCAGGCGATGTACAAGGTGAGTGGCACTACCGTCGGCGGGCTGGCCCCGCGGTTGGTGTACAGCCCGGGCAAACCTGCACCGCTCATCAAGTGCTTCTTCTCGCTCCAGGTCCGATCAGCCAAGTGGACCTCGGGCGGCCTCAAGCCGTCGTGCGTGTGAGCACCTCGGTACTGGCCCCCCCGATGGAGGTCGAGCACGAGACCGGGCTCCGGCTGGACGGCCTGGTCGTCAAGTTCGGCGGACTGACGGCGGTGAACGGGTTGAGTCTTGATGCGCCGCGGGGCCGGATCTCGGCACTGCTCGGACCGAACGGTGCCGGCAAGACGACCGCCTTCAACGTGTGCAGCGGATTGCAGCGTCCGACCGAGGGTTCGGTCCACCTCGACGGTCGCGATGTCACCTCGCTCTCGCCGCAGGTCCGAGCACGCCGTGGGCTCGGGCGGACGTTCCAGAAGATGGAGCTCTTTGACAACGCTACGGTCCGCGACAACGTCGCCATGGGTCGTGAGGCCGCGATGGCAGGGTCGCTGCCGTGGCGTCAGGTGTTCTCCACCCGTCAGGAACGTCGGACGCTTGAGGACGTGACGGAAGGCGCCCTTGACCTGTGCGGGATCAGCGACATCGCCGGGCGCACCCCGGCAGCGCTCTCCACTGGGCAGCGACGTCTGGTCGAGCTGGCCCGTGTTGCCGCGGGAGGCTTCACCGTGCTGCTGCTCGACGAGCCCTCGTCCGGCCTCGACAAGACCGAGACGGTCGCCTTCGGCGAGGTCCTGCGCAACCTGGTCCGCAGCAGCGGCTGCGGCATCCTCATCGTCGAGCACGACATGAGTCTGGTGATGGATCTGTCCGACCACATTTACGTGATGGAGTTCGGGACGCCCATCTTTGAGGGCACTCCCGACGAGGTGCGTGCTAGCCCCGTCGTACGCGCCGCCTACCTCGGGACGGAGGCTGAGGAGTAGTGCTCACCCTTGATCGTGTCTCTGCGGGCTACGGGTCGACCCAGGTCCTGCGTGAAGTGACCATGGCCGTACCGCCGGGCTCTGTGGTGGCGCTCCTCGGTGCCAACGGGGCCGGGAAGACGACGCTGCTGCGCACGCTCTCCGGACTGCTGCGGCCGATGGGCGGTCGGGTCATCCTGGACGGCGAGGACGTCACCGGCAAGGCGCCCCACAAGCTGGTCGCCCGAGGTATCTGCCACGTGCCCGAGGGGCGAGGGGTCTTCCCGGCGCTGACCGTGGCGGACAACCTTCTCGTCCAGTCACCGCCGGGCGAGACCGACGAGGCCATCGAGCGCGCGGTCGACGCCTTCCCACGCCTGGGGCAGCGGCTGGGTCAGGTCGCAGGAACGATGTCAGGGGGCGAGCAGCAGATGCTCGCTCTGGCCCGGGCGTACGTCCAGACGCCCACCTTGGTGTTGCTCGACGAGGTTTCGATGGGCCTGGCTCCGCTGATCGTGGACGAGATCTTCCTGTTCCTGGAGCGGTTGGCCAAGCAGGGCACCAGCCTGCTGGTGGTCGAGCAGTACGTCACCCGCGCGCTTGCTATCTGCGACTATGTCTACCTGCTCAACAAGGGCTCGGTCGCCTTCGCGGGCGAACCGTCCGAGCTGGATGCCGAGGAAGTCTTCGCGAGCTACACCGGGGCTTAGGCTGTGTCGGCTCATCTCCTGGCCCGCCCCGCGACGTCTCGCTGACCTCGCCGCGTTCTCGTCGGTCAACGATGCGGGCGAGTCGGTACGTCGCGCGAGTGTCAGCAGTGGTGCGACGTCGACGCCAAGCAGGTACTCCACGAAGTAGGCATCCGGCCGGAGTTCCCGTACCGCGCGTCCTCGCTTCCGGATCGCGGTCGGGTCCCGCGATCTCGACAACTGAGCCGCGAGCTCCCCTGGCCGGCCGGTGTCGCCGAGGTCACACCAGCAGCCTCCAACTTCACGGCGCCGAAACATTCCCGAGACCAACCGGGTACCCGCACCCCCTAGGTTCAGGAGGCGTCGTACTCGGCGCGGTACAGAACTTCATCACCGAGGGGTGCTCCTTGACCGGTAACAACGTCCGTCTGCAGGCCATCAAAGACGTCGAGGCCTACGTGCCCCCGACGCCGATCCACCCGGAG
>JBKJHX010000058.1:0-41605 GCA_046598855.1 Marmoricola sp.
CTCGACGGCCTGACCACCAAGGAGGCCGGACGCCTGCTCGGCGTCCGGGAGAACACCGTGAAGACCCGGCTGCACCGCGCCAAGGCGCAGATGCGCCAGTCGCTCACGCAGACGCCGCTGGAGGGATCGCGATGAACACGCACACCTGGCACGCCGACGAGTCGGTACTCGCGGGCTACGTCGACGGATCCCTGGACGCCCTCGAGGGCGCCTCGGTCGAACAGCACCTGATCGTCTGCTCGGAATGCCGGACGCGGATTAGGACCAGCGTCGACGCCGCTTCCCTCGCCCTCACCTGGGAGCGGGTCCGGGACGGGATAGAGCGACCGGCGCAGCCGGCCATGATCAGGCTGGCCCGCAGGCTCGGCCTGACCGAACCGCTGTCGGTGCTGCTCACCGCGACCGCGTCCCTGCGCACCGCGTGGCTGTCGAGCAGCCTGGTCGCACTCGGGTTCGCCCTCGTCGCCACCAGGTTCAGCGGCGGGGACGTGCTGTGGCCGTTCCTGCTGGTCGCCCCCCTGATCCCAGTGATCGGTGTCTCGGCGTCGTACGGTCCGGCCACCGATCCCCTGGAGACGCTGATCGTCACCTCGCCGTACGGGCGGACCCGGTTGATCCTGGTCCGCACCGTCGCCGTGGTGGGGACCTGCTTCCCGGTCGCGTTTCTGCTCGGGTTGGCGCTCCCCGGCCCGCAGTGGGTGGCGGCGGCCTGGCTCGGCCCGGCGGTCGCGCTGATCCCGATCCTGCTGGCGCTCGCGGCTTTCATCGGGCCCCGAGCTGCCGCCGCGGCGATCGCCATCGGCTGGAGCGCAACCGTGCTGCCGTCGGCCCGGGTGGTCTCCGCCACCTGGCCCGTGGAGGCCGACCGTCAGCTGGTCCTGCTGACACTGGCCCTGTCCTCGTGCGCCGTGCTCGCGGTCAAGTCACGGGCGACCCGGAAGATCGGAGCCGTGCTGTGAACACGATCGCGCTTAACGGGGTCCGCAAGACCTACGGATCCACGGTGGCCCTGGCCGGGATCGACCTCACCCTCGACCGCGGTGTGACCGGGCTGCTGGGGCCGAACGGCGCCGGCAAGACCACCTTGCTCCGGATCGTGGCCACCTCGATCGCCCCCGACCGCGGCACCGTCCGGCTGCTCGACCGCGACCCCGGCGCGTCCCAGGGCGAACTCACCGAGATTCGGCGCCGACTCGGCTACCTGCCCCAGGAGCTCGGCTTCCCGCCCGACATGACCACCTTCGGCTTCCTCGACTACCTCGCGGTCCTCAAGGAGTGGAACGACCAGCGCAGCCGCACCCGGGAGGTCCGTCGCGTCATCGACCTTGTCGGGCTGCAGGAGTGCGCGACCAAGCGCGTCGGCAAGCTTTCTGGCGGGCAGCGACGCCGGGTGGCGCTCGCGCAGGCGCTCCTCGGCGCCCCTCGGATCTTGGTCCTCGACGAGCCGACCACCGGCCTCGACCCGGCCCAACGCGCAAGTCTGCGGCAGACCCTGTCCGTGATCGCGGCCGACGCCGCCGTCGTGCTCTCCACCCACCAGACCGAGGACGTCGCCGCGTTGTGCGAACGCGTGGTGGTGCTGGCCGCCGGCGAGGTCCGCTTCGACGGCTCGGTGCTCGACCTCGTCAGTTCGGCGGAGGGCCTGGTCTGGCATTGCGAGGCGCCCGCAGCGACCGGCGTGGCCAGCTGGCGCACCGGCACCGGCCGGCACCGCGTCGTCGGCGGCCCGCGCCCCCCTGACTCGGAACACGCAGAACCCACCCTCGAAGACGCCTACCTCCTCATGCTCGGGACCCATGCACCGGCTGCTCTGCCCTGACCCGTCCACCTATCCCAGGAGAACGTCATGAGCACAACCCACTCGACGGTGAGCACGGCCCCGAGCCTGGCCACGATGGCCAGGATCGAGACCCTCCGGCTCGCCAAGAACCCCTTCTTCGGTCTCGCCGTCCTGGTCACCTTCGGCGTGACCTACGCGATCTTTGCAAGCTCCGAACGTGACACCCCCAACGATCTGCTGTCCTGGCCGGTCGTGCCGGCCTTCTTCCTCGGGCTGACCAGCCTGGTGCTGATGGCCCGACAGACGCGCAGTACCGAAGCCGCCGCCGAGGCGATGTCGGCGGCTCCCGGGTCCGAAGCCCGCCGTACCCAGGCCCTCGCCGTCGCGTGCCTGCTGCCGGCCGCCATCGGTCTGCTGTTCGCGTTCGCCCTCGTCGGGATCGCGATGATCAAGGAACCCGCACCGCAGGAATGGTGGTTCGGCACCGTGGACGACCTCCAGGTCTGGTCGATGGTGCTCGGCAACACGGCGGTCGCGTGTCTGGGCGGCGCCCTGCTCGGCGTTCTGACCGGACGCTGGCTGCACTTCCCCGGCGCGCCCGCGGTCGTAGTGATCGCCCTGGTCGTGGTCACCATGCTCGGCCAGGCACCCGCCGAGGAGGACTTCGGCTCCCCGATCATGCGGCTATGGCTCCCCTGGGTGGCATGGCAGAGCGGCACCGAGACCGACGGCACCGCCACCCTGTACGGCGGGAACGCGCCGTTCTACGTGGTGTACATCCTCCTGCTCTGCGCAGCCGCTGTTCTGGCCGCGATGTGGCACGACAAGGCTGCGCGGACCGGGCAGGTCAAGCGGATCTTCGCCGGCGTCGTCATCTCCGGTCTGATCGCACTGACGCTGTCGATGGTCACCGGCACCAGCGACAACCGGGTCTCCGACCCGATCCCGTGGAAGATCGACAAGAGCTGATGCGTCTCTGGTACGCCAGGCGCGGGGTCCCTTGGTCCCCGGTCCTGGCGTGCCTGGCCGTCGCCTCCGCGGGAGCGGTCGCTGCCCAGCAGTGGACGCAGTCCGCCGGAGCGTTGCTGATCGCCAGCCTCGCCGGCTGCGCGGCGGCGCCCGGGTTCCTCTTCGACGAACCGGGCGCCTCCGCCGTACGGGTCACTCCCCGCGGCGCCCGCTGGGCCGACCTGACCCGGGCCGGGGTCGCCCTGGTGCCGGCCGCGCTGTGGCTGGTCTTCCTCGCCACGCTCGCCGAGCCGGTCGACCTCGATCGGAGCCGCTGGCTGATCGCCGGGCTCGGGAGCCAGGCGATCGCCCTCGGACTGGCGTGGGGCGCGTCCCGGCGCGGCATCGCCCTCCCGGGCAGCGGGGTCGCACCGGCCGTCGTCGGTCTTGTCCTGGTGCCGTTCGTGATCGGCCCGTTCCTCGGGTGGGCCCCGCTCTAGCCTTCGATCGCGGCCGCAGCGAACTGGGCGTTGTACAACCGGGCGTATGCCCCGTCGGAGGCCAACAGCTGGTCGTGCTCGCCCTGCTCGACGATCGCGCCACCCTCCATCACCAGGATCAGGTCCGCGTCGCGGATGGTCGAGAGCCGGTGCGCGATCACGAACGAGGTCCGGTCGGTGCGCAGTGCCGCCATTGCCTTCTGGAGCAGCAGTTCGGTCCGGGTGTCGACCGAGCTGGTCGCCTCGTCGAGGATGAGCAATGCCGGGTCGGAGAGGAAAGCCCGCGCGATCGTGACCAACTGCCGCTCCCCTGCCGACAGGTTCGAGCCCTCTTCGTCGACGACGGTGTCGTACCCGTCGGGCAGCGAGTGCACGAAACGGTCCACGTAGGTCGCCCGGGCCGCAGCGAGAATCTGCTCCGGCGTCGCGTCCGGGTTCCCGTAGGCGATGTTGTCGCGGATGGTGCCCTCGAAGAGCCAGGTGTCCTGCAGCACCATCCCGATCTGGGACCGAAGCGCTGCCCGCGGCATCGTCGCGATGTCGATCCCGTCCAGGGTGATCCGGCCCTCGTGGAGGTCATAGAAGCGCATCACCAGGTTGACCAGGGTGGTCTTGCCGGCTCCGGTCGGGCCCACGATCGCCACGGTGTGCCCGGGCTCGGCGACCAGGGAGAGGTCCCCGATCAACGGCTGGTCCGGCTGGTAGGAGAACGCGACGTGCTCGAAGCGGACCTCGCCCCGACGCAGGGCGGCGGCCACCGGTGCGTCAATGCCGTCAGCCGGCTCCTCCGGGGCGTCCAGCAGCTCGAAGACCCGTTCGGCCGACGCGACACCGGATTGGAGAAGGTTCGCCATCGAGGCCACCTGCGACAGCGGCTGGGTGAACTGGCGGGTGTACTGGATGAAGGCCTGGACCTCGCCGAGCGAGAGCGATCCGCTGGCCACCCGCAGACCACCGAGGACCGCCACCACGACGTAGTTGAGGTTCCCGATGAACATCATGATGGGCATGATCAGCCCGCTGACGAACTGAGCGGAGAACGATGCCCGGAAAAGCTCCTCGTTCTCCTCGGCGAAGACCCGCTCGGAGTCGGCCTGACGGCCGAAGACCTTGACCAGCGAGTGGCCCGAGAACGTCTCCTCGATGTGCGCATTCAGTCGCCCGGTACGACGCCACTGCTGCACGAACATCCCCTGCGAACGTCTCATCACCCGCCCGGTGATCACCATCGCCAGCGGCACCGTGACCACGGCAACGATGGCAAGCAGCGGCGAGATCCAGATCATCATCGACAGCACCGCGAATACCGTCAGTACCGAGGTAAGCAGCTGGCTCATCGTCTGCTGCAGGGACTGGCTGACGTTGTCGATGTCGTTGGTGACCCGGCTGAGCAGCTCGCCACGCGGCTGCGAGTCGAAGTAGCTCAACGGCAACCGGTTGACCTTGTCCTCGACGTCAGCGCGCATCCTCAACACGGTGCCCTGGACGACGTCGTTGAGGACGTAGCCGGCAATCCAGGCCAGCACCGAGCCGAGCACATAGATCGCGAGCACGATCAGCAACACCTCGCCGACCCGGTCGAAGTCGACGCCCCGACCGGGGACCAGGTCCTCCATCGATGCGATCAGGTCCGCCTGCTTGCCCTCCCCTGCCGCGCGCAGCTGCTCTGCGAGCTCCTCGCGCGTTGTGCCCGGCTCGCGGTTGCCGCCGAGCAGGCCGGCGAAGATCAGGTCAGTGGCCCGACCGAGGATCCGCGGACCGACCGCACTGAGCAGCACGCTGAGCACGGTCAGCGCCAGCACCGCACCCACCTTGACCCGGTACGGACGCATCCGGCCGATCAGCCGCGTGGCCGAGGGCTTGAAGGTCGACGCCTTCTGGCCCACGATGCCGCCGCCAAAGGGACCTCGGCCGGGACCGCCCGGACCGGCGATCACCCGTTCGGTCTCCTTCAGCCGTGGCGCTCCGCGGGTCGAGCCCGTCGCGACGCCGTTCGATGCGCTGTCTTCGCTCATGCCGCCTCCTCCGCGCTCATCTGCGAAGCGACGATCTCCTGGTAGGTCTGGCAGGACCCGACAAGCTCGGAGTGGGTACCGCGCCCGACGACCTCACCGTCCTCGACGACCAGGATCAGGTCGGCATCCCGGATCGTTGAAACCCGTTGCGCGACGATCACCACCGTCGCCTCTGCGGTCACCGGCTTCAGCGCGGCCCGCAGCCGGGCGTCGGTCGCCAGGTCCAGCGCCGAGAACGAGTCGTCGAACAAGTAGATCGAGGGCTTGCGGATCAGCGCTCGGGCGATCGCCAGACGTTGCCGCTGCCCGCCGCTTACGTTGGTTCCGCCCTGGGCGATCGGCGCCTCGAGACCCTCGGGCATCGCCGCCACGAAGTCGCGGGCCTGGGCGATCTCCAGGGCGGCCCACATCTCCTCCTCGGTCGCGTCGGACTTGCCGTAACGCAGGTTGCTGGCCACCGTGCCGCTGAACAGGAAGCCCTTCTGGGGGATCAGCCCGAGCTGGGCCCAGAGGGCTTCGGCGTCCTGGTCACGGACGTCGGCACCCCCGACCAGGACCCGGCCCTGGGTGACGTCGAAGAGACGCGGGACCAGGTTGACCATCGTCGACTTGCCGGCGCCCGTGGAGCCGATGATCGCGACGGTCTGGCCCGGCCGCGCCTCGAAGGAGACCCGGCGGACGACGCCGACGTCAGCGCCGGGGTAGGTGAAGCCGACGTCCTCGAAACGCAGCGCGCCGGGCTCGGTCACGGTCCTCGCCCCGGCGGCGGGTGGCACCACGGAGGACTCGGTATCGAGCACCTCGACGATCCGGTCGGCGCAGACCGCGGAGCGCGGGACCATCATCAACATGAAGGTCGCCATCATCACGCTCATCACGATCTGCATCAGGTAGGAGAGGTACGCGGTGAGCTCACCGATCTCCATCTGGCCGGTCTCGATCCGTTGCCCTCCGAACCAGAGCACGCCGACCGAGGCGACGTTCGCGACCAGCATCACCGTCGGGAACATCCCCGCCTGCCAGCGGCCGGCGGTGATCGAAACTTCGGTGAGATCCCGGTTCGCGACGGCGAACCGCTGGGTCTCCCGCTCCTCGCGGACGAACGCGCGGACCACCCGGACCCCAGTGATCTGCTCGCGCAGCAACCGGTTCACCTCGTCGATGCGCTCCTGCATCACCCGGAAGCTCGGGATCATCCGGGTCACGATCAGGCCGATCGCGCCGGCCAGCACCGGAACGACCACGACCACCAGCCAGGACAGCCCGACGTTCACGTGCACCGCCATCACGATCCCGCCGACCATCATGATCGGCGCGGAGACCATCAGCGTCCCGCCCATCAGCACCAGCATCTGTACTTGCTGGACGTCGTTGGTCTCCCGGGTGATCAGCGACGGGGCACCGAACTGCTGCACCTCGCGCGTGGAGAACCCGCCCACCTGGTGGAAGAGCGCGGCCCTGACATCGCGACCGAAGGCCATCGCGGTCCTGGCTGAGAACCAGACCGCCACGATCGAGGAGACGATCTGGAGCAACGAGATGGCGAGCATCAGGCCGCCGTGTCGCAGGATGTAGCCGGTGTCACCGAAGATGACGCCCCGGTCGATGATGTCAGCGTTCAGGATCGGGAGGTAGAGCATCGCCCCGGTCCCGACCAGCTGGAGTGCGACCACGATCATGATCGACCGCCGGTACGGCCGCAGGTACTCCCGGATCAGACGGGTAAGCATCGAGATGTCGCCCCCTGGTTGGTCTGGGGTCCAGCGAGCAGTCCGACCAGGACGGTGTCGACGATCTCCGCCGGCGTCATCAGCCGGCCGTCGGTGATGTCGGCGTGGCTGCCGGCGAAGGTGAGGAGGCGCAGCACCCGGACGAGCTCGGCTGCCGGTACCCGCAGCAGGTCGGAGTCCGGCTCCACCAGGGTGGTGATCGCGCCGACGATCTCCGAGCGCCAGGCCTCGCGTGCCTCCTGGTCCCCCTTGATGCTCTCCGGAGGAGCGAGTAGGCCGAGCGCGCGGATCAGTCCGAAGGAGGCCATGAACCTGTCCTGCATCAGCGCGGTGACTTCGATCAAGCGATCGCGCAAACCAAGGTCGCGGTCCACCTGGTCCAGCAGACTGACGAACGGGCCCGGCTGGAAGGCGTGCACGAGAGTGGCGTCGATGAGCTCGTCCTTGGTGGCGAAGACCCGGAAGATCGTGCCTTCGGCGACGCCTGCGGCTTCGGCGATGAGCCGGGTCGTGACCGAGCGGCCATGGTGGTAAAGCAGGGGCAGGGTGGCCTCGATCAACGTCGTACGACGGTCGTCGGGCGAGAGCGCCGGAGCACGGGGAGCCATCTCGCCAGCCTAGGTGAGTGAGTGCTCACTCACAAGCTGGAATCCTCGCAATGCTTCGACCCTCGCCAGGGATCCGGCGAGGGTCGGAGCATCACGTCAAGTTGCCGAGCTACTGCACCACACCGAGAGCGTTCACGATGCCGTCGCCGTAGAACCCGTTGAATGCGGGGGTTCCGACGCAGGTCGCGGTGAACTCCGCGCTGCGCCCCACATCGGTGTAGCTCTGCACACCACCAGTCGGGCACGCGTGGTCGGTGGCCGTGCCCATCAGCAACGACCGGACCGCTGACGGGGCCAGTCCGAAATCACCGTTGGGCAACTTCTGGCCGTGGGCCGCAACCGCGAGGGCAGCAACACCGGCCGCGTGCGGGCTCGCCATCGACGTGCCCTGCAAGAAGGTGTAGTAGCCGCAAGCGGTCGTCCCAGGAACAGGGTCGGCCTGGCAGACCTTCTGGGTGCCGAGGTCCTCGCCGTCTGGGGTGATGTTCCCGAACTCGTCGACCTGCCCCTCGTCCTGCAGCACACCCAGCGGGTAGGTCGAGAGGATGAGGTTGCCGTTGGTGCGGTAGCCGTCGGTGCCCAAACCGTCCCGGAACCAGCCACCGGGGGCCGATACCTCGACCTCACCGGAGTCCAGGTCGGTGGTGTAGTTCGAGAAGTCGGACTTGCGCGCGGACGGGCCGAGCGCGTCGACGCCGATCACGTGCGGACCCTCGACCGGGAGGTCCCAGCAGGTCTCATTGTCGATCGTCCGATCGTGGGTCGGGGCGCCGTAGTCCGGGCTGGAGGTGTCCACCCGCGGGTTGGCGAGATCCTCGTGGCTGTTGCCGGTCGCGGCCACCAGGGTGACGCCATGACCGTGGGCGTAGTCGAGCGCCCGAGTCATCGCCGCGATGATCAAGTCCTGATCGGCTGCCTGCTCCGGGCTGTCCTCCGGAGCGCCGCCCGCACAGTTGTAGAGCCACGGGTCGACGTAGAAGCTCATGTTGACCACGTCTAGGCCCGCGTCGCCGGAGTACGTCAGCGCGTCCACGGTCGGCTGCAGGAAGAAGTAACCACTGTCCTGACCGGCTCGGACGTTGACCAAGTCGACCTTCGGAGCGACGCCGCTCAGGCCGAGGCCGTTCATCGCGGCGGCGATCGTGCCGGCTACGTGGGTGCCGTGGCCGCCGTGGTCGACGTTCGCGGGGTCGACGCATCCGTCGAACTCGCAGTCACCGTCGATCTCGGGAATGTCAGTCACGAAGTTGCGCGACCGCTCCTCGTCAAAGTTGGGCTGGAGATCCGGGTGGTCACCCTGGACCCCGGTGTCCATCACGCCGACCCGGACCCGGCGCGAGCCGAGGGTGATCGCGTGGGCCTGGTCGGCGTTGATCATCCGCATGCCCCAGAGCTGGGAGTCGAGCGGGTCGGTCTTGGCCGCCTTCGGCGGCGTCTTCGCCGACGGTGTCGCCGGGGCGAGCTTCTTGCTGGGCTTCAGGGCGGCGGCCTCGTGCTCGACCGAGACCGGCTTGGCGTCAGGCGTCCGGCCGATCACCCGGTCGGTGGCCACGCCCTGTACACCGGCCAGTGCTCCGGCCCGGCTGGCGAACGCGGAGTCCGCCGAGACCGAGAACAGCCCGATCTGCTCGTTCACCGCAGTCACTTGGGCGCCGGCGGCCTCAAGCCGCTGGGTCAGCGCCGCTACCGACGCACCCTTCTCGGCGAGGACGAGGTACGACTCCGCCGTGCCGCTGCCGGCGCGCGCGCTGGCAGTCGACGTCCAGCCTGGACCTGCGAACGAGGTGAGGAGCAGTGCCCCTGCCGCGAAGGCGGTAGTCGCTAGTTTCTTGCGGTGCATGGAGATTTTCCCTCCGATGAGCAGGCATTCCCGATGATGCCCGTCTGATTCGAACCTACGCCGCAAGACGTACGGCCCGCTACCCCTCGGGCCATCACCATCTTGGTCAGGCCTCTACGGCGCCAACCGATAGGTGCTCCAGCCGTCTCCCGTACGCCGGTAGGCCAGCCGGTCGTGCAGCCGGCTCCGGCGCCCCTGCCAGAACTCGATGCTCTGCGGGACTACCCGGTAGCCGCCCCACTCCGGTGGCGCCGGGACCTCCTGGCCGGCGAACCGTTGCTCGACCTCCGCGTAAGCAGCGTCCAGCTCGGCACGGGAACCGACCTCCGCGGACTGCCGCGAGGTCCAGGCGCCGAGCTGGGAGCCTCGAGGCCGGGATGCGAAGTACGCCTCTGTCTCGGCACGGGTCACCTTGGCTGCGGTGCCCTCGACCCGCACTTGGCGCTGGAGCGGGTACCAGCCGAAGAGCAAGGCGCAGGAGGGGTTCGCGGCGAGCTCGTCCGCCTTGCGGGAGGCGTAGTTGGTGAAGAACACAAACCCGGCGTGATCAATGCCCTTGAGCAGCACCGTGCGCGACGAGGGTCCGCCCGAGGTGCTGGTGGAGAGCACCATCGCGTTCGGCTCGCCCAACCCGGCCGCCAACACCGCGGCGAACCAGGTCTCGAAGAGCTCCAGCGGGTCGGCGGGCAGATCGACCTCGTCGAGACCGCCGAGTTCGTACTCCTCACGGAGCGCTGCGAGGTCCGAGACGTTGGGTTCCATGCCCTTAGCCTAGGATCTCGGAGGAGTCCGGCCTGGGTGATCCCTTCGCCGATTCGGCACGTGCCGCCTCCGCTGCGCTCCTCTGGTGCGTTCGGGCAGGTCGGCTACACCAGGCTCCGCCTGATCGGACAAAGGAGTTCACCAGATGACCGAGGTACACCACGGCCTCGAAGGCGTCATCGCCTTCGAGTCAGAGATCGCCGAGCCCGACAAGGAGGGCTCCTCGCTCCGCTACCGCGGCGTCGACATCGAGGAGATCGTCGGACGGATCCCGTTCGAGAAGGTCTGGGGCCTACTGGTCGACGGCGCCTACGAGCCCGGCCTCCCGCCCGCCGAGCCGTACCCACTCCCGGTGCACTCCGGAGACATCCGCGTCGACGTGCAGTCCGCGATCGCGATGCTCGCTCCGGCCTGGGGGATCCAGCAGACCTACGACATCAGTGACGAACAGGTTCGCGAGGACGTCGGCCGCGCTGCGGTGATGGTGCTCTCCTATGTCGCCCAGGCGGCCCGCGGTGTCGGTCAGCCGATGGTGCCGCAGAAGGAGGTCGACAAGGCCTCCACGATCGCTGAGCGGTTCATGATCCGCTGGCAGGGCGAGCCCGACCCGTTGCACGTCAAGGCGATCGACGCGTACTGGTCCTCGGCAGCCGAGCACGGCATGAATGCCTCCACCTTCACGGCCCGGGTGATCACCTCGACCGGTGCCGACGCCTGCGCCGCACTCTCGGGGGCCGTCGGCGCGATGAGCGGCCCGCTGCACGGCGGCGCTCCGGCCCGGGTGCTGAGCATGATCGAGGACGTCGAGAAGAACGGCGACGCCACCGCCTACGTGAAGAAGCTGCTCGACGAGGGCGAGCGTCTGATGGGCTTCGGTCACCGGGTCTACCGGGCCGAGGACCCGCGCGCCAGGGTGCTGCGCCGGACCGCCCGGGAGCTGGACGCGCCGCGCTACGAGGTCGCCGAGGCGCTGGAGAAGGCTGCCCTGGCCGAGCTCAAGGAGCGTCGCCCCGACCGGGTACTGGAGACGAACGTCGAGTTCTGGGCGGCCATCGTCCTGGACTTCGCCCAGGTCCCGCCGCACATGTTCACCTCGATGTTCACCTGCGCGCGCACCGCCGGCTGGTCGGCGCACATCCTGGAGCAGAAGCGCACCGGGCGTTTGATCCGCCCGTCCGCGATCTACACCGGGCCGGCAACGCGCAGCGCGTCGGAGGTCGAGGGCTACCACGCGGACTGGGCGCTGTCCTGATCAGGGCCTGATCAGGGCCTGATCGAGTACGCCCTACTCAGTCCGTGGTCGCGGCGGCCGGGGCCGCCGTCGCAGGGCGGGGCGACCGCCGCCGGAGCAGGTAGGCCGCCACGACCAACGCAACGGCGACCGCCACGAGTACCGCGGGCGAGATCGGCGCTCCGGCGATGACTGAGGGCAGCGAGCTGCCGCCGAGATAACCCAGACCGACCGTTGCGCTGCCCCAGGCGAGCGCACCGAGGACGTTCCAGACCAGGAACTGCCCAGTGGGTACCCCGGCTGCCCCCGCCAGGGCGGGCGAGGTGGCGCGCAGCACTGCGACCGACCGACCGGCCATCAGCGCGAACCCGGCGCGGCGTCGAAGCAGGCTCTGGGCCGCGTCGATGCGACCGCTGTGCCGTCGCAGCAATCGGTGCTCGAAGATTCGGTCCCCGTGCCGGCGGCCGATCAGGTAACCGATGCCCGCACCGACGATGGCAGCACCCACGATGCCCGCGAACGCCACCGGCAGCGGCACCTGACCGAGCCCGGCGAGCACCCCAGTTAGCACCGCAGCCTTGCCGCCGGGCACCAGGAAACCAAGGACCAGGGCCGTCTGCACCAGCACCAGCGCGACCGCAACGCCGACGACGGCGTACGGGTCGAGGCTGGAGAGGTCGGGGAAGCCGGGCACCCGGCAAGTGTGCCGGAAGGGCGGTCGCCGGTGACCGACGGACAGGTTGTGTGATCCGAGGCACCCTTTTCCAATCCGGGGCACCGTCGGTGCCGAATCTCCATCACGACGGGCCTGTCGGGGAGCACGCCTCCCTGGCAGGCCCGTCGTCAAGTTCCTGCGCTGCCCGGCGGTGCGGCCGCGCCCGGGTCGAGCGCCCGCGCCAGACACCGGTTGAGGGGCGAGTCGCGGTAGTAGCCGAAGCCCGGGATCGGTTCGTAGCCCGTGCTGGCGTAGAGGGCCAGCGCCTCGGGCTGGGCGGTTCCGGTCTCCAGGATCATCACTTCGGCGCCCGCCTGGTACGCGGTGATCTCCAGGTGCGCGAGCATCGCCCGAGCCAGCCCGATTCCCCGACTGCTCGGAGCGACGTACATCCGCTTGATCTCGGCGGTGGCGGTACTGCCCAGCGCCTCGACGTCCTCCCGCCGCCGCCAGGCTCCGGTGGCGACCGCTTCACCGGCGTACCGGCCGACGAAGAATGCGCCCCACGGTGGTTGGAAGTAGTCGTGCCGGAGCGGGGTGGCGTCCCGACTGCCGTACCGGGCGACGTACTCGGTCTGGACCTCCTCGACCAAGCGGGCGGCGTCCGCGTCGGTGATCGAGCACCGTTCGATGTACCAGCGGGCGCTCACCCTGTCCATGGACGTCCAATCCGTTATGCCAGTGTGGTGGCTGCTGTCAGAATAGGACCGGCTGACAGCGTCGTCAGACTCACCCACGACTGCAAGGACGAGAAGTGAACGACGCGATCCAGATCCCCGACAGCCTCAAGCCCGCCGACGGACGATTCGGCGCCGGCCCTTCCAAGATCCAGACCTCGCACCTTGACGCGCTTGCCGCGACCGGTGCGTCGCTGATGGGGACCTCGCACCGCCAGGCACCGGTGAAGAACACCGTGGGCCGCGTCCGCGACGGCGTCCGCGACCTGTTCTCCGCTCCCGAGGGCTACGAGGTCGTCCTCGGCAACGGCGGCGCCACCGCGTTCTGGGACATCGCCACGTTCGGCCTGATCCGGAACAAGAGCCAGCACCTGACCTTCGGTGAGTTCTCCTCGAAGTTCGCCACCGCCGCCAAGGACGCACCCTTCCTCGACGAGCCGACCGTGATCAAGTCCGACCCGGGTTCGCGCCCGAGCGCGGTCGCCGAGGCCGGCGTCGACGTCTACGCCTGGGCGCACAACGAGACCTCGACCGCCGTGATGGCCCCCGTCGAGCGGGTCACCGGAGCCGATGAAGGCGCCCTGGTCCTGATCGATGCCACCTCGGGAGCCGGCGGTCTGCCGGTCGACATGAACGACGTCGACACTTACTACTTCGCACCGCAGAAGTGCTTCGCCTCCGACGGCGGCCTCTGGGTCGCAGTGATGTCGCCGGCTGCCCTCGATCGGGCCGCCGAGATCGGGGCGAGCGACCGCTGGATCCCAGCGTTCTTCGACCTTCCGACCGCGATCGACAACTCGGGGAAGAACCAGACCTACAACACCCCGTCCATCGCAACGCTGTTCCTGATGGCTGAGCAGCTCGACTGGATGAACGCCAACGGCGGTCTGGACGGCATGGTCGCTCGGACCACCGCGTCCTCCGACGCGCTCTACGGTTGGGCCGAGAAGACCTCCTACACGACGCCGTACGTCGCGGACCCGAGCATGCGTTCGCTGGTGATCGGCACCATCGACTTCGACGAGTCGATCAACGCCGACGCGGTCGCGAAGGCCCTGCGTGCCAACGGGATCGTTGACACCGAGCCGTACCGCAAGCTCGGCCGCAACCAGCTGCGGATCGCGATGTACCCGGCGGTCGACCCGGCCGACATCGAGGCGCTCACCGCATGCATCGACCACGTCGTGGGCGCTCTCTGATCCCCGGCCCCCGCTAGGTCTCTGCCCGGGCGAAACATGACCAACCGGGGACGGACGTCAGGCCTGCGACGGGTCAGAGATTGCCCAGCTGCCGCTCGATCTCTGCCTGGGCAGCATCGCCGAACGCCACCAGCCGAGCCTCGACGACGTCGCTCGGCGTGGACCCCAGCGTCTCCAGCGCTGCCGCGACCGCGTCGTCGAGGGGCCAGCCGTAGACCCCCGCGGAGATCAGCGGGAACGCGAGCGTCGTGGCCCCGAGTTCGTCCGCGACCGCGAGCGCCCGGGCGTAGCAGGAGGTGAGCAGGGAACGGTCGGTCTGTCCGGCGTGCCGGTTCGGGCCGACCACGTGGATCACCCACTTGGCCGGAAGGTCGCCTGCGGTCGTCCACCCAGCGGCTCCGGTTTCCAGACCGCGCGGGAACCTCCGTCGGCAGTCGTCCAGGACAGCCGGGCCCCCGGCACGGTGAATCGCGCCGTCGACCCCGCCGCCGCCACGCATCGCCCTGTTCGCCGCGTTGACCACGGCATCGACCCGCTGGGTCGTGATGTCGCCGCGGACTGCGGTAATCCGCATCAGTCCGCCGCCTGACGCCGGGTCAGGAACCACCCGAGCGCACCGAGACCCAGGAGTCCGCCGAGGACCCACGGCCAGCCGAAGCTGTCGCCTAAGGCCTGCGACCGCCGGTCGGCCTGCTCCACCTCGGGCGCGGCGGGCGGACCCGCCAGCCGGGTGGTCAGCGACGCCGGGAGCCGGATCGCCAGGAGCTGGGTGTTCGAGCCCTCGGTACTGATCCGGATCCGGTCCGCGGGCCCGACCGAGATACCTTCGCCCTGTTCCTGGTCGGGGAGGTCGAAGTAGCCCACCTGCTCGAAGGCCGGAAAGGTTGCGACGAGGGCGCTGCCGTAGCCGCGCACGATCACGTGCCGACCGTCCGCGAAGAGCGCCGCGTCGGTCGCCCACAGCGCCACCTCCGGTCCGCGTTCGAGCCGGTTGGGTCCGTTCGGGTCGAGGACCTTCGGCGCCACGTAGACCTGCCCGCCGGTGATCCCCTTGGTGACGATCCGGAGCCGGCCGTCGCGCCCGGACAGCAAGGACTCGGCATCGTGCGAACCGTCGGGGTAGTCCAGCTCGTAGGAGGTGGCGTCCACGGTCCGGTCGCCGCGTCCAACCGGAACCCGGTAGACCCGCACCGTGGGTCGGAGCGCCTGGTTGTCCCCGATGTCGCCGACCCAGACCGCCGATCGGCCGGCCGGAGCGAGCGCCTCTACGTCCTCGACCTCGTCTGCGTAGGTGGTCCGGCCGATAGTGTCGCCGTCGCCGTCCACGACGTACACCACCGCGTCCCCGCCGGAGTCGTTCATGGTCACCATCGTCGACCCCAGATCGACCAGCCCGCTCGACTCGGTGATGTCATCGTCAGAGAAGGTGAAGACCGGGGTGCCGACGACCGCAGCCGAGGCCAGCGCGGCGACGAGCCCGCCCAGGAGGTTCACGGCAGCAGGCCCGCCAGGTGCGGCTCGACCTGCCACGCAGCGGTGAGCTCCGCGTACTCGGCAGCTGCTTCGGGACTGGTGGCGCCGGTCGCCGCCGCACGGATCAGGGTGTTGCGCGGCGTGTGCTCGCTGCCGACGAACTCCACCACCTCGACCCGGTACCCACGACCGCGCAGCAACGCGGCCCGGAGCGCGTCGGTCAGGGTGTCGGCGAAGCGCTCGCGCAAGATGCCGTCCCTGACCACCATCGAGTACGGCGCCGGCGCGGTGCCGTCGCGGAGCTGACGAGAGATGTCCTGGTGACAGCACGGTGCCGCAAGGATCAGCGGCGCCCCCCAGGCGACCCCGCGAGCCAGTGCGTCGTCTGTCGCCGTGTCACAGGCGTGCAGGGCGAGCACCACGTCAGGCCGATCGGGGAGCTCGACCGCAGCGATCCCGGAGACGACGAAAGTGACCTGGTCCTCGACGCCGAGGCCTTCGGCGACCGCGGAGTTGTGGGCCCGCGACTGGTCCTTGACATCGACGCCGACCAGGCGGACCGGCAGGTCCCGGACCCGGGTCAGCCAGGCATGCGCAGCAAAGGTCAGGTAGGCGTTGCCGCAGCCGAGGTCGACCACCCGCAGCGGCCTCTCGACACTCGGCGAGATCCGACCTGCAGCGAGGGCGTCGTCGATGCTGGCACCGAGCTCGCGGAGGAACTCCTCCACCTGGCGGTACTTGGCCCGGCGCGACGGCTTGACCCGCCCGTTGGCATCACTGATCCCGAGGGCGACCAGGACCGGATCGTCCTCGGGCAGCATCCGGGTCTTGGTCCGGTCGTGGGCGCGCCCGTTCGGCTGCGTGGTGCCCGGTTGGATACCGACCGCGGCATCGCCACTCTTGGTGACCCGGAGCTGGACGTTCTCAGACGAGGCCTCGACGTGCCAGTTCCCGAACGGCTCGGCGAGCAGAGCGTCGACCGCCGCCGCCGCGTCGTCGCCCTGGTGGTTGGCCACGTGGGCCTGGGTCTCGTCGTACCGGGTGACCTGGAGGTGCCTGCCGGCCTTGAGGTCGACGTACCGGAGTTCGGCGCGCTTCCAGACCGGGCGGGAACCCTTACGCTTCCCGCTCGCGATCGCGCGAACGAGCGCGTCGGGGTCCAGCAGATGGTGCCGGACCCGGGCCAGGGCTCCCGCTAGCGGCTCGACCACGGCGTCACCGGATCAGCTTCGCGACCACGACGATCACCAGCAGGCCCGCGAGGGCACCAGTGATCACCAGACGACGCACGCGCGGGCTCATGAGGCCGAGTCTAGGGGCGTCCGCGGGTCGGCCGGCCCGGCAGGGTTCAGGTGAGCCAGCGGGTGACCGGGTCGATCGCGAAGTACACGACGAACAGCCCTGCGATCACCCAGAGCAGGGCGTGTACCTCGCTCGCCCGGCCGCGGATCAGCTTGATCAGCACGTACGCCAGGAACCCGGCGCCGATCCCCACCGTGATCGAGTAGGTGAACGGCATCAGCACGATCGTCAGGAAGGCCGGGATGGCGACGTCGACGTCGTCGAAGTCGATGCCCTTGATCTGCTGCATCATCAGGAAGCCGACCAGGACCAGGGCCGGCACCGCCGCCTCGCTCGGAATGATCGCGACCAGCGGCGCGAAGAAGATCGCCAGCAGGAACAGCAGACCGGTGACCACCGAGGCCAGGCCCGTCCGGGCACCTTCCCCGACACCGGACGCGGACTCGATGTAGGAGGTGTTCGACGAGACGCCGGCTGCACCACCGGCGACTGCGGCGACCGAGTCGACGATCAGGATCCGCTGTGTGTTCGGCGGAGCACCCTCCTTGTTGAGCAGGCCCGCCTCGGCACCGATCGCCGTCATCGTGCCCATGGTGTCGAAGAAGTCGGCGAGCATCAGCGTGAAGACCAGCAGGAAGGCTGCCACCACGCCGGCGGACTCGAAGGACCCGAACAGGTTGAACTCCCCGAGGGTGCCGAAGTCCGGGGCATCGACGATCTTCTCGGGCCAGTCGGGGACCGTCAGCATCCACCCGTTCGGGTTGTCCGCGCTCGCGCCACCGAAGTCGCCGATCGCGTCGACGACGATCGCGACGATCGTGGTGACGACGATCGAGATCAGGATCGCCCCCTTCACCTGCCGTACCCACAAGGTGATCACCAGGATCAGCCCCAGGGCGAAGACCAGCACCGGCCACCCCGACAGGTTCCCGTCCTGTCCGAACTGGACCGGGACCGTGCTCTGGGCGACATCCGGGATGCGCCGCACGAAGCCGGCGTCCACGAAGCCGATCAGCGCGATGAACAGGCCGATACCGACCGAGATCGCGATCTTGAGCTCCTTGGGGACCGCGTGGAAAACCGCCTCGCGGAACCCGGTCAGCACCAGCGCCAGGATGATCAGGCCCTCCAGGACCACCAGCCCCATCGCGTCCGCCCAGGACATCTGGGACGCGATCGAGAACGCCACGAAGGCGTTCAGCCCCAGCCCGGTCGCCAGTGCGAGCGGGAAGTTCGCGACCACCCCCATCAGGATGGTCAGCACTCCGGCGACGAGCGCCGTGCCTGCCGCGATCGCTGCCAGGTTCGGTTCGGCGCCACCGCCCAGGAACTGCCCCTCCTCGTCGAGGGCGAAGCCGAGGATCAGGGGGTTCAGCACGATGATGTAGCTCATCGTGAAGAACGTGACGACGCCGCCGCGGATCTCTCGACCTACCGTCGAGCCGCGCTCTGTGATCTTGAAGAAGGTGTCCACGGACGGCATCGTGGCAGAGGGTTGGCCCGGCGCCCAAGAGGTACGTGTCGAAAATTCGCCCAGCCGTTACATTGTTCCCGTGTCCGAAGAGCAGCCCGTGGTCCACGAGATCGGCAACCGCACGTACGTCGTCGCGGACGTCGACCCGCTCGACGTGGACGGCGTCCGCACCTTGGCGGTCGGCACCTTGCTGTGGGGCCTCGCGTTCCTGATGCTGCTGCCGTTCTCCGGCCGGCTCCGCGAGGACGGCCACCTGTGGTGGCTGTGGACCTGCATCGCCGGCTTCGGGCTCGGGCTGGTCGGCTGGGACTACTGCCGTCGTCGGCGGGCTGCGCGGCAGGCCTCGGGAGACGATTAAGGCTGTTGGGCTTTCGTTTCGGGTCTGGTGCTTCGGCCTGGCGCATGAGGTTCTTGGGTACGTCACGGGGGTTTCGTGACGAGTTAGGCCGTCCCTCTCTTCGTTCGGGTCGGCCTTACTCTCCTCAACCTGATCCGCTGACAAGCCTTCGCGAGCTCAGGCTTGGCGGATCAAAAGTCTTCTAGGTCGCTTCTGTTGACAGTGTCGAAGGCCGGGTCCGGCAGCGGCGGCGGGAGCTGCTTCTTGCGCAGCTGCGCCTCCGAGTGCGCGCCACAGCCGTGGGTGAGTGCGACCACCCGGCCGTCATCGTTGGCGAACTCGTTGGCGCAAACCCCGAAGCCGAGCGCCAGCGGCCCGGCCAGCCCGATCCGGAAGCCGCAGGAGGCACACAGCGCGGGAGCCGACTGAGCCAGCGGCACGTCCGGGCCGGGCTCGCCGTCGTACCAGCGCTGGGCAGCCAGGTCGCGGCCCTCGATCGAGAGCACCCGCGACCGACCGAGCCCGAGGTCGTCGGCCACCGACTTGAGCTGCTGACGGTTCACCTCGACGAAATCGGGGTCGTCGCCCGGGTCACCGGTCAGGTACGACGGCACCAGGCGCGGGTCGTCCTCGTCGCTCGGTAGCAGGTCGCCCGGTGACAGGTCGCCCGGCTTGATCCGCTCACGCCACGGGATCCAGGCTGGAGCGATGATCGAGTCCTGGCCGGGAAGCAGGACCACCTCGTCGATCGTGACCGCTTCCTCGCCGGACGCCAGCGCCGTGGTGACGGCCCAGCGCCAGCCGGGGTAACCCGCCTGGATACAGGCGAAGTAGTGGGTGAAGACCCCGTCCTCCTCCGCAACCACCTCGACGTGGGCGCCGACGACATCAGCGCCGACCTGCTCGAGCAGGGCGGCGCGAGCGAAGCCGGCATCAGCCGCGAGGGGTTCGTTGGTGGTCATCACCCCCGGATTCTCCCTCATCAGCGGTCGCCGTGTCTCCCCGGCCCTACGTTGTGCGGACCTTCTTGGCAGGATGGACCCATGCAGCCCGATCCGGAGACGAGCAGCCCGTCGCAGGACGGTCCGTACGCCGACTCCGAGGTCGAAGGGCGACGTGGCGACAAGGTCGCGGACGCGACCGGCCGGGGGGTCGCGGCCGGCGCCCGCGGCGTGATGGCTGCCGGTCGGGTCACCGGACGCGGCATGTCCGGCGCCTTCCGGTTCGCCCGGCGGGCCGCCCGGGCCGAGGGCGCCGGGGACTCCGGGCTCTCCCGTCTGATCGAACTGCACGCATTCCACGCCGCCGGCGACGCAGCTGTCGCGATCTCGCTTGCGGGAACGATCTTCTTCGCCGACCCGGGCGGCGCCCGCGGACCGGTGCTCCTCTTCCTGGGCCTGACCATGCTGCCGTTCGCGGTGGTGGCACCCCTGCTCGGACCGTTCCTGGACCGCTTCAGCCACGGTAGGCGCTGGGCGATCGGCTTCACCATGGTGTTCCGGTGCTTCATGTGTTGGCTGATGGCCGACGCGGTCGCCTCGGACTCCGTGGCGCTCTACCCCACTGCCCTGGGCTGCCTGATCGCCTCGAAGGCGTACGGCGTGGCCAGGTCGGCGACCGTACCCCGGCTGCTGCCCGCCGACCAGACCCTGGTGAAGGCCAACAGCCGGATCTCGCTGGCCGGTGTCGTCGGTGGTGTGGTCTCCGCCCCGATCGCTGCCCTGGCGGCGAGCTTCGGCAGCCAGTGGTCGCTGCGGTTCGCGTTCGTGGTTTTCGTAGGGGCGACCGTCCTCGCGATCCTGCTGCCCGAGCAGGCGGACGCGACCGCCGGTGAGCGCCACGTCGGACGTCGCGAGCGGTTCAGCCTGCCGGTCTCGATCGTCTTCGCCCTGCGCTGCAATGTCGGTCTCCGGTTGCTGTCGGGATTCCTGACGATGTTCATGGCTTTCGTGCTGACCCAGAACCCGTTCGAGAGCTGGAACTACGACACCACGTTGCTACTCGGTCTGGTGATCGGCGCCGCCGGTCTCGGCAACACCATCGGGATCGGGCTGAGCTCCGTCCTGAAACGGCTCAACCCTGCGGTGGTCATCGTCGTGGGGTTGATCGCCGACGCGACGGCGGCGGTCCTCGCAGCGATGTTCTACGGCCTGATCGCCTGCGTCGCCCTGGGCCTGACCATCGGGGTGGCCCAGGCGATGGGCAAGCTCGCGCTCGACGCGACCATCCAGCGCGACGTGCCGGAGACCTATCGGACCTCGGCCTTCGCCCGGTCCGAGACGGTCCTCCAGCTGTCCTGGGTGATCGGCGGATTCCTCGGCGTCGCCCTCCCGGCCGATCATCCCGTGCTCGGCCTGGTCGTCCTCGCCGCATTGATCATCGGCTGGACCCTCTTCGTGCTCGTCGGGCGCCGGCAGGCCCTCGCGAAACCGGCTGAGGCCGCCTGATCCAGGGACGGTGGACGGCCCTGCCGACCAGGGCTCCCAGGATCCCGGCCGCAAGGAGGAGTCCGCCCGGCAGGAGGTAGTACTCCCGCAGGGTGCGGTCGGCGAAGTGATCAAGGTCGGGGAAGTTCTGGACGGCAGCGGCCAGGTGCCAGGCGGTCAGCCCGCCCGCGGCCAGGAGGGCTGCGCCCACCGAGACCAGGAAGCCGCGTGACCTCCGCGCCAGGAACAGGACCAGGTCACCGAGGAGGAACCCGCCCACCAGCAGGCCGGCGAACCAGGACCGGTCCGCCTCCAGCCCGGGCTGGCTGTACATCGCGATCAGACTGACCCCGGCGACGACCGCTCCTGCTGCCGGGACCCGGGTGAACGTCGCCGCGAACGCAGCCAGGACCACCGGGACCGACATCAGCAGGGCCGATTCTCGGGTACCCGAGCTGTCACCGACCCAGCCGCCGTAGTGCCACGCACGGAACTCCTCGACGCTGGCGCGGAACTCGAAGCCGAGCCCGCACGCCCCGGCAGCCGTCAGGAGCAGCACCAGCAGGTCACCCAGCTGGGCGTCCCGACCGGCGCCCCGGGTGGTACTCGGTACGGCGCCGGCCGCGGCGCGAGCAACCACCGGCTCGTCGCCCGGCTCAGGCTCAGGCGGCGGCCAGGTTTGCGGGGCCGCCGCGACCGGGTCAGGCTCCTCGCGCGGAGCTCCGCAGTTGCTGCAGGCCAGGTCGTAGTACTCGAACCTGGTAGCGCACCTGGCACAGTCCATCGGCGCACTCCACCAGCTCGCTCGGGGGCGAGTGGTTACAGCTCCAGCTCGCTCGCGAGTGCCCGCAACAGCTTCGCCGTCGGCGCCGCCGTCGTCCGGTCCGGGTGCCGACCGTGACGGTAGGCCTCCTCGGTGCCCTCGAGCAGCTTGATCAGGTCCTCCACGATGCCGATCATGTCCTCGGGCTTGCGTCGCTGGGCGTGCCGCTGGGCGGTGACGACCGAGGCCGGCGCGTCCAGCACCGCGACCTGGTGCGCCTGTTCGCCCTTGCGGCCGGACAAGATCCCGAACTCGACCCGGGTGCCGGCCTTCAGTGTGGTGACTCCCTCAGGCAGCGCGGACGAGCGCACGTACACGTCGTCCCCGTCCTCACGGGACAGGAAGCCGAAGCCCTTCTCGGCGTCGTACCACTTGACCTTTCCGGTGGGCACCAGCTCGGCCTTTCTCTCCAGTCGAATGCGAAGGCACAGCGTACGGGGCTGCACGCGGATCCGGCCACCGGGTTGCCGCCACCGCTCAGCGGTAAAGTTCCGGCTCGTCCAGGAGCTCGTTCATCGATCCCGACCGGAACCCGAGCGGGTCGATCTCCACGGCGGCGAATCCGACACCGCGGACGGCGTCGAGCACAGCGTCGGGCACCGCTCCGAGGAGCTCGCGGTCGACCTCCAGCCGCGCCAGCTCGCCGAGATCGCGGACCCGAAGATCGCGGCAAGTCAGCCCGGCCACCTCCAGGGCGGCACGGGCCGACGCCTCGGCCCGTTCGACCCGGGCCAGCCGGACCGGGGTGATCGGGATGCCGAACGCGATCCGCGAGCTGAGGCACGCCGCTGCGGGTTTGTCCCAAGTCGGCAGGTTCCACGCCCTCGAGACGGACCTGATCTGGGCCTTGGTGAGGCCGGCCGTCAGCAGCGGCGTGGCGGCCCCGCGCTCGGCCGCCGCGGTGATGCCGGGGCGAAAACCGGCCCGGGCGTCGTCGGCGTTCGTGCCGGTCACGACCACGGCCACGTCCGTCTCCGCGGCCAGCGGGCCGAGCACGTCGAGGAGCTCGGCCTTGCAGAACGCGCACCGGTCGCCGGCGTTCGCGACGTACCCGGCACGCTCCAGCTCCGCGGTGCTCGGGGTGAGCAGCCGAACCCCGAGGGACTCGGCAAACTCTCGCGCCGGTCCTCGCTCGCTCGCGGGGAGCGCGTCGGAGTACGCGGTGGCAGCGACCACACGGGAGACACCGAGCGTCCGGACGGCGGCAGCGAGCAGGAAGGCGGAGTCGGCGCCGCCGCTGAACGCGACCAGCACCGAACCCAGCCGACGCAGCTCGCTCTCCAGGGCAGCCAGGCGGACGGCGAGCAGATGTCCGGCGAGCCAGGCCGGGAACTCGGTCAGGTCGTCGAGCACCACATCGGTCCCGGCTGCTTCGAGCTGCGCGCGGGTGCAGCCTCCGGTCAGCACCGAGACGCTGACGACTCCGGCCGCACGCGCGCCCTCGACGTCGTGCACGTGGTCGCCGACGTAGATGCTGGCACCGTGCGCACGCAGGACCGCTCCCTTCGCGACGCCCCAGACCCAGCCCTCGACGACGTCCACGTCGAGGCCGAGGTGGTCGACGTGCAGCTGGGCATTGGGCGCGTACTTGCCCGTCACCACCACAACCCGGCCGTGCTCGGCGCGGACCGCCGCCAGGGATTCGACCGCGCCGGGAAGCGCGGGCGTCGGCGGAACGGCGTAGGTGGGGTACAGCGCCCGGAACCGGTCCGCGGCATGCTCGATCGCTCCTGCCGGCAAGTACGGCGCGAGCAGTTGGTCCAGGGGCGGGCCGAGCGCAGCGCTGATCTCCTCCGACGGGAAGGCCACATCCAGCTCGGCACCCAGGGCGTCCAGGGTCGCGACGACCCCAGGGACCGAGTCGATCAGGGTCAGGTCGAGATCGAACCCGATCACCAGACCTGCGCTCGTCATGGGCTCACCGTACGGCGAGCATCAAGCATCGCGCTTCTCGAAAAGCAGGTAGGAGGCGATCATCAGGGCGACCGCCGTACCGCCGAAGACGAGGAACCCTCCCAGGCTCGACAACGGGTCACCGAAGGTGCTGGACGCGTCCTCCAGCACGTTCACGAGCCGGTAGCCCGCCTGGAATGGCAGGAAGCGCAACACCTCGTCGTAGTCGCGTAGGCCGGGGACGAGCGCGAAGAACACCAGCATCAGGCTCTCGACGAGCAACGGCCACAGGAAGATCGACACCAGAGCGAACGCCTGGGACCGGGTGATCGAGGTGAAGGCCATCGCCATCCAGGTCAAGACCACGCCGTAGAGCACCTGCCGACCGATCGCACCCCAGGTCTCGGCACTGAACACGTCCAGGTAGGAGTGCAGGAACAAGGTGCCGACGACGCCTGCCGCGATCAGGGTCACCAGCAGCACGACTGCCACCCAGACCCCGATCACGAGGTACTTGGCGAGCCACAGATTGCGCCGCGAGTTCAGGGCAGTCAGCGAGGCCCGGATCATGCCGTGCCGGTACTCGTGGCCCCAGGAGAAGATGCCCAGGATTGCGAGGACGAAGCAGATCACGCTGGGAATCTCGCCGGTCGCCGCCAGCTGGGTGACCAGGATCGGGCCCAGGCCGTCGAGGTCGGTCTCGGTGACACCCACACTGCTGAACTCGTGCTGGATGCCCCAGGAGAAGAGCGTCGAGATCCCGACACCGAAGAAGACCGCGAGGCCGGTCAACCACCAGGTTGAGCGGATCGTCCGGATGCGGATCCACTCGTAGGCGAGCGCGTCCCTCATCGAGCACTCCCCTCCTCGGTCGGCGGCAACCCGTACGCCTGGAATTCTTCGGAGCCGGCGGTGCGCTCCAAGAAGGCCTCCTCGAGGGTCGCCACCTTGGCCGACAGCTCGTGCAGCCTGACCCTGTTCTCGAAGGCAAGGTCGCCGACCGCACCCAGTCCGATACCGGTGACCGACAACGCCCCGTCCTCCTCGACGACGTGGGCACCCGCAGCCTGCAGCAGCGGGACCAGGAGCGCACCGTCCGGGGTTCGCACGATCACGGCATTGCGCTGCGAGCTGCCCACGAAGTCAGCGATCGGGCCAGTCGCGATGAGCTTGCCCTTGCCGATCACCACCAAGTGGTCGGCCATCAGGGCCATCTCGGAGAGCAGGTGGCTGGAGACGAAAACGCTGCGGCCCTCGGCGGCCAAGGACTTCAGGAGCATCCGCATCCACTGGATGCCCTGCGGGTCGAGCCCGTTGGCGGGCTCGTCGAGGATCAGGGTGTGCGGGTCGCCGAGCAGGGCAGCGGCCAGGCCCAGGCGTTGACCCATGCCGAGCGAGAACGTCTTCGGCTTGGCCCGGGCGACCTCGGCCAGGCCGACCAGCGCGAGCACCTCCTCGACCCGCTCGGCCCCGACGCCGTTCGCGACGGCGAGCATCCGGAGGTGGTTCCGGGCCTTGCGCGTCGGGTGGTACGGCTTGGCCTCGAGCAGGGCACCGACATGCCTCATCGGCTGTGGGAGGGCGGTGAACGGCTTGCCGTCGAACAAGGTGCTACCGGCCCCGTTGTCCAGACCAAGCATCAGCCGCATAGTGGTCGACTTCCCCGACCCGTTGGGACCCAGGAAACCGGTCACGCTGCCCGGACTGACGTCGAAGGACAGGTCCACCACGGCGGGCTTGCCCCCATAGGTCTTGCCCAGACCGCGGGCCGAGATCGTTGCCATGTCCTGATCCTGCCAGCCGCGAAGTACGTGCCCGTGGCCCCAGTCCGTAGAATTGGTCGGATGTCCTCCTTCCCGGTGCCGCGCACCCTCGCCGACCAGCTCCGGAGCTGGCCCGACGAGCGACTCGCCGTACTCCTCGAGGAACGGCCCGACCTCGGCGTCCCGGCGCCGATCGACTCCGCCCAGCTCGCCTCCCGCTCGGTCGTGCGGGTCTCGGTCCTTCGCGCTCTCGACCTGCTGGACCGGGTGCAGCTCGAGACCCTGACCGCCCTGGTCCAGCTCGGTACGGCCACCGTCACCGACGCGCTGGCTGTCCTGCGCGCCGGACCGGCGGCGGTGGACGCGGCCTTGGAACGGCTCCAGGACCTGGCGCTGGTCTGGGGGCCCGCCGACTCGTTGCGCCCAATCTCGGTGCTCGCCGACCTGATCGGCCTGCCTGCGGGGCCGCCCGCCGTGGAGGTCGTGACCGCGCTGGCGGAGATCGACGACAAGGCACGCGCGATCCTCGACCACCTCGACGAGACCGATGCCGCGGGCACCGTGGCGGACGCCCGACGCACGATCCGGGTCGCTGATGCGTCGACACCGACCGAGCACCTCATCGCCCGGCGGCTCCTGGTGCCACGCGACGACCGGCACGTCGTGGTGCCCTGGACGGTCCGTCTCGTGCTGCGCGAGGGCCGGACCACCCGCGACCCAATCGACCTGATTCCGTCCTTTGCCGACGCACCTCGCGAGACCGCAATGATCGACCGTGCCGCCGCCGGCGCGGCGTTCGAGTTCACCCGACGTACCGAGATGCTCCTCGAGGCCTGGAGCAGCCGACCGCCGTCGGGTCTGCGTGCCGGTGGGCTCGGCGTCCGGGAGCTGCGTGCTGCGGCCGACCTGCTGCACGCGGAGCTGTCGGCGACGGTGCTGGTCATCGAGACGGCCGTCGCCGCCCGGCTACTGGCGCTCGGCATGAACGACAACCTCGACTCAGCCTGGTTGCCCACCGACGCGTACGACGCCTGGACCGACAAGCCCGCAGCCGAGCGGTGGTCCACCCTGGCCCAAGCGTGGCTCGAGAATCCGCGGCTCGTCTCCGCGGTCGGCGGCCGGGACGGCGACCGGCCGATCAACGCCCTGTCCACCGGGCTCGAACGGAGCTGGTTGCCCGCCGACCGCCAGAGCACCGCTCGGGCCCTGCTCGAGCTCGGCGACGGCCGGGCACTCGCCGCCGGGACCGGGGTCGCCTCCCTGGTCGCCCGGCTGCGCTGGATACACCCCCGGCGCCCGGCCGCCCGGCTCGAGCTCACTACGGCCCACCTCGACGAGGCCGCTCAGGTCGGTGTCACCGGCCTGAACGGCATCAGCAGCTTCGGACGCAGGCTGGTGCGCGGCCAGGACCCGACCAAGACGCTCGAGGGACTGCTGCCGGACCCTGTCGACCACGTCCTGATCCAGGCCGACCTCACCGCGGTCGCACCGGGCCCGCTGGAGCAGGAGTTCGCGCGCCGGCTCGCCGTCCTTGCCGACATCGAGTCCCGTGGTGGCGCCACGGTCTACCGGTTCACCGTCGACTCGGTCCGGCGCGGCTTTGACTCCGGCTGGTCCGCGGTCGAGGTCAAGGATTTCCTCGCCGCCTCCTCACGCACGCCCGTTCCCCAGGCGCTCGACTACCTCGTCGACGACGTCGCGCGCCGGTTCGGCACGCTGCGGGTCGGGGTCGCCGAGTCGTTCCTGCGCAGCGACGACGAGATGGCGCTGACCGAGCTGATCCACAACTCTGCGGCTGCGTCACTGCGGCTGCGCCGGATCGCTCCCACTGTGGTGGTCTCCGACGTCCCCCTCCAGGTCCTGCTCCCCCGGCTCCGCGAGCTCGGCACCGCGCCCGTGGTCGAGGCCGCCGACGGTACCGTCCGGGTGGCCCGACCCGACGAGTTCCGGTCCCGGACGCCGCGGCCGACCCGCCCCACTGGTGTCAGCGAGGCGCGGCTCGCCGCCCGTACTTCCGCCGTGGTGGCCGCGCTGAGGGCCGGCGACCGAGCCGCAGCCGAGCGCCCGACCCGAGGTCCGGCTCGGACCCCCGCCGACGTGATGACGGCGCTCCGGGAAGCAGCCGAAGCCGGTACCGCCGTCTGGATCGGCTACCTCGACAACCACGGGACCTCCACCGAGCGGGTGGTCCGACCGCGGGAGGTCGGCGGTGGTCAGGTCACCGCGTACGACGAGCGGAGCGACGAGGTGCGCTCCTTCGCTATCCACCGGATCACGGAGGTACGGGCACCGGTCGCTTGACCAGCACCAGCGTCCAGGCGGCACCGACCAGCGCCACTCCGGACGCCAGTCCGAAGGCCCACGGGATGCCCGAACCGTCCGCGATCACGCCGAGGAGGATCGGACCGAGGCCGATCCCGAGGTCCAGGAAGATGCTGGCGGTCCCGGCGGCGGCACCACGCTCCGAGGGCCCGGCAGTCGCGAAGATCGCCGAGAAGAACGCCGGCGTGCAGAAGCTCACCCCGACCCCCATCACGCAGACCCCGACGTACATGCCGACCGGCTCGCGCCACAACGCGACCACCGCGATACCGACAGCGATCGCGACCAGCGACGCGGCACCCAGCGGAAGGGAGGGCAGCCGGTCCGGGACGCCGGCGAAGACGATCCGGCAGCCGACGATCAGCAGGCCGTAGACGAAGAGCGGCAGGCTCGCCTGCGCGATGTCCACGTCCTGGGCGTGCAGCGTAGCGAACGCCAGGAAACCGCCGACGGCGATGAGCGAGGTCAGGAACGCGACCGAGGCGGGTACTGCCGGCCAGTGGATCAGGGGCGCCGGGCCCGCCTCCGGGTCCGGCGTCGCTCCGGTCTCCGGGACCAGCAGGGCGAGCAGTGCCGCGAGCGCCGCGAGTCCACCGGCAGCCCACCACGCCGCGGTGAACCCGGACCAGTGCTCGATCGCCTCACCCAGGGGCGGCCCGAAGGCCAGCCCCAGGTAGAGCCCGAGCGAGTTGAAGCTGATCGCCTCACCCACCCGGCTCTCCGGAGCCAGGTCGGCCAGCACCGCGAACGCCGAGACGAAGAACAGCGCCTCGGCCACACCCAGGACCAGGCGCAGCGCGACGACCGAGGCGAGATCGTCGACGTAACCGGTCGCGACCAGGCCGGCCGCAGCAAGCAACGCCCCGCCGATCAGGAGCGGCTTGCGGCCGCCGCTGTCGGCGAGCCGCCCGACGAAGGGACGCAAGAAGAGGGCCGAGATCGCGAAGGCGCCGAAGGCGAGTCCCGCAGCAGCCTCAGTGCCGCCGACCGGGCCGGTGACGAAGAGCGGTAGGGCGTAAATCGAGACGCCGACAGCGGTGAAGTAGGCAAGCTCTGCGACACCGAGAGCGATGAAGGCCCGGGTGAAGAGAGGCTCGACGTCGGTCCGCACCCGCTCACGGTGGCACAGTGAGGTCACGCTCCGGGTCAATCCGTGGTCCAGGTCACTCCGACTTCGGCTCGCACGCGGCCGCGCAGGGCCCGGGTGCGCACACCGAGGGAGACCACAAAGGGCTGGAGCAGCTGCATCCCGGGCAACCCGAACCAGGGTTTCGTCCGCTGAACCCACGCTGAAACCGCGCTGCCTGGGCACCGCCCCGTGGTCCGCGGCCGGCGTGCCTCCGCCCACCCGTAAACTCGGCGGGTGATCCTCCGGAGCCTCGTGCCGTGAACGACGGCCCCCTGATCGTCCAGTCCGACAAGACGCTGCTGCTCGAGGTCGACCACGAGCGCGCCGCCGAAGCCCGGCGCGCCATCGCGCCGTTCGCAGAGCTGGAGCGCTCCCCGGAACACATCCACACCTACCGGCTGACCCCGTTGGGCCTGTGGAACGCCCGCGCCGCCGGTCATGACGCCGAGCAGGTGGTCGACGCGCTCCTGGCCTACAGCCGGTACGCCGTTCCGCACGCCCTGCTCGTCGACATCGCCGAGACCATGGACCGCTTCGGTCGGCTGCGGTTGGAGAAGCACCCCGTCCACGGGCTCGTCTTGGCGAGCACCGATCGCGCCGTGTTCACCGAGGTCGTGCGCAGCAAGAAGGTCGCAGGGATGCTCGGGGAGCAGTTGGACGACATCCCCGACTCCGAGGCTGCCGTGCTGGTGCACCCGTCCCAGCGCGGCAACCTCAAGCAGGCGCTGCTCAAGCTCGGCTGGCCCGCCGAGGACTTCGCCGGGTACGTCGACGGCGAGGCGCACCCGATCAGCCTGACCGAGGACGGCTGGACGCTGCGCGACTACCAGAAGCAGGCGGCGGAGTCGTTCTGGCACGGTGGTTCCGGCGTCGTGGTGCTGCCCTGCGGCGCTGGGAAGACCATCGTCGGGGCGGCCGCGATGGCCCATGCCCAAGCCACCACGCTGATCCTGGTCACCAACACCGTGAGTGCCCGCCAGTGGAAGGCCGAGCTGCTCAAGCGCACCAGCCTGACCGAGGACGAGATCGGCGAGTACTCGGGCGCGGTGAAGGAGGTCCGCCCGGTCACCATCGCGACGTACCAGGTACTCACGCTGCGCCGGAAGGGCGTCTACCCGCACCTCGAGTTGCTCGATGCCAAGGACTGGGGCCTGGTCGTCTACGACGAAGTGCACCTGCTGCCGGCGCCGATCTTCCGGATGACCGCGAACCTGCAGGCCCGCCGGCGGATCGGACTGACCGCGACACTGATCCGCGAGGACGGTCGCGAGGGTGACGTCTTCAGCCTGATCGGGCCGAAACGCTTCGATGCGCCGTGGAAGGACATCGAGGCCCAGGGCTGGATCGCGCCGGCCGACTGCGTCGAGGTCCGGGTCACGCTGCCCGAGGGCGAGCGTCTCGCGTACGCGACCGCGGAGCCCGAGGAGCGCTACCGGCTGGCCTCCTGCTCCTTCACCAAGACCCGGGTGGCCGAACGACTGGTTAAGCAGCACGAGGGCGAGCAGACGCTGGTGATCGGCCAGTACCTCGACCAGCTCGACGAGCTCGGCGAGCATCTCGGCGCTCCGGTCATCAAGGGTGAGACCAGCGTGAAGGAGCGCGAAGAGCTCTTTGCAGCGTTCCGGACCGGCGAGGTCAACCTGCTGGTGGTCTCGAAGGTCGCCAACTTCTCCGTCGACCTCCCCGAGGCAGCCGTGGCGATCCAGGTCAGCGGTTCGTTCGGCTCACGTCAGGAGGAGGCCCAACGGCTGGGCCGGCTGCTGCGGCCCAAAGCCGACGGCAAGACGGCGCGGTTCTACACGATCGTTGTCCGCGACACCGTCGACGCCGACTTCGCCCAGAACCGTCAGCGGTTCCTGGCCGAACAGGGCTACGCGTACCGGATCGTCGACGCCGGTGACCTTCCGGACTAGCTCAGCCGACCGGGCGGCTCTGCGCCTGCATCAGCAGGCGTCGCAGCTCGGGTGACATCCGGTCCGTCGAGCCGCTGGCTACCCGGCCCGCGCTGTCCGCCGGCGGGGGGCGCAGTTTCGGGCAGTTGACGTCCGAACGTCGTCCAGCCAGGCGGGCAGGCAGGATCCCGGACCTCAGGAACGCTGCGATCCGGTTGTCGACACAGGCGACCCCGGACAACGAGCTGGAGTGGGTGGTGCCACCGACCCCGGCGATCAGGCGTGAGGTCGGGAACCGGCCGCGCAACGTCAGCGCCCCCGAGTACGCCGTCGCGGCATCCAGGGTCTCGCTGATCAGCAGGATCTTGCCGGTGACCGCGGCGCCGCTCACGGCGATCTTTGCGCGCGACGGAGCCGGCCAGGTCAGGCAGGGCGCGTTGAACCAGGTGTTGTTCCAGGCCAGGAAGGGATGCCTGCTGTGGATCCGCCAGGCGTCGCTCCGCTGCTGCGACCAGGGCGGCCGGCGCACGTCGGAGCACTGCACCCCGAGGTAGACCGCATAGCCGTTGTCGTCGCCCATGTTGGCCGACGCGTACAGGTTGAACATCGCGGCACCCCGGCCGCGGCGGACGAGGTTGGAGTACGCCCGACCGATGGTCGCCCAGCCGTAGACGTAGTACCCCGCGCCGAGCATCGCGTCGTTGAGCTCGCTCGGCCCGAGACGTTTGTTGGCGGCCGGGTACCGGTCGAGCTTCTTGAGCAGCGCGTAGTAGCCGGAGCGGATCCGCTTCCAGTCCCTGCCGAGCTTGAAGGTGCCAGGATGCCGGGCCAGCCACTTGAAGTAGATGTTGATGTTGCGGTTGAAGCCGACCTCCTGGGCGAGGTTGCCGCCGTACCACCAGGTGGCCGGGTTGACGATGCCGTCGAGGACGAACCGCCCGACCTTGGTCGGGTACATCGTCGCGTAGACCTGACCGATGTACGAGCCGTAGGAGAAGCCGTAGAAGTTGAGCACGTCGACCTTCGGTGCCCGCGACGCCGTGAGGGGGTTCGACGCGAGCTGATCGCGGTAGGCCGCCCGCAGGTTCTCCAGGTCCTTGACGACGTCGCGCGTGGTCATGAAGGGCAGCAGCCCCCTGGCCGAGCTCGCGCCGCACGCCTTCGCGTAACCCTGGGTCTTGGTCAACCAGAACCTCATCAGCCTCGCGGTCCGCGGGACGTAGTTCGGGCGGTTGACGCCGAAGTACTTCGAGTTGCAGCGCAGCGTGGGAGTGCTCGACCCGACGCCCCGCGGGTCGAAACCGATCCAGTCGTAGGTGTTGCCGGCGCCGTTCGGGATCGCGTCCTGCAGTCCGGCGTACGGGGTGCCGGCGCCACCCGGACCGCCCGGGTTAACCACGACGATGCCCTGGTAGGGACCGGCGGTAGCCGGGGCGCGGCTGACCGCAATCTCGACCGTCTTGCCGTTGTCGGGGTCTGCATAGTCGAGCGGGACCGTAAGCGTGGAGCACTGGAAGAATCCACCGCACGAACCCCAGGGGTCCAGCGTCGGAACGAAGGCGGCGACCGCCGGTGCTGCCGGTGCTGCCTGTGCTGCCGGTGCTGCCTGCGCTGCCGGTGCTGCCTGCGCTCCGGAGAACCCGGCGACGGTGACTGCCACTGCTGCGGCACTGACGAGAGCGACGACACGCTTCACGTTGAGTCCTTTCCCTACCCCGGTCCACCCTTACCCGTGGGTGACGCGCTGTCCACCGGTTCGCGACAATGTGTGCAGAGTTCCCGCCCTGGCCCCGTTTGGGTTCAGTCGACCGATACGCCGAGCGCCTGCTGGTGGGCGTCGTCGATCAGCAGCCGCCAGGCCCGGACCGCCGTGGCGTCGACGGACGACTTCGTCCAGGAGCCGTCCTGGCGTACTTCCTCCCAGAGCCCGAACTGCCGGACGCCAGCACGCACCAGCCAGGGCACCTGGGCCTCGTCGAGGTGACCGGAGACCAGCAGCAGCTCGGCGATCGCAGGGTCCGCGGCGGCGCGTTCGATTAGCTCGTCCCCGCCGGCCGCGAGACCGCGGGCCGAACCCGCCGAGACGACGGCGTCCAGGTGGGGCATCCCGATCACCTCGCGCCACGCCCGCCGCGAGTCGAGAGCGGAGTCGAACGCGGCGTGGAAAGTCCACTTGAACCCGCCCAGGTCCTCGGCCAGCGTGTGGCACGCCCGGCGGTCGATCTCGTTGTCGCGGTCCAGGAAACCGAAGGAGACCCCCGCAGCGCCGAGCTCACGGTAGGTCCGGGCCAGGGTAACCAGCGGACCGTACGGGTTGTCCTCGAGCAGCAGCGAGTTGGTCGGGCGCAGCAGCACCCGGACCGGCAGGTCGGTCTCGCGTACGACGGCCGAGACGGTGGCCGGCTCCGGTGAACGCCCCCCGGCCTCGGGCTCTGCGACCAGCAGGAGCCGGTCGGCCTCTCCGGAGGCGGCCGCCGCGGCATCGCGGGCGTGCAGGACAGTGACCTCGAGCAACGGGGCCGATTCACAGGCAGGGGACACAATGGTCATCGTGGCATCCGACGACCCGATGATGACGGCGCGCGCGCTGGTGTTGCGTGACCTCGAGGCGACCGGCGTCGCCGACCCGGAAGCAGTCTCCCTACTGGAGGACGCGGTCTCGCGAAGGTCCTGGTGGCTTGACCAGTGGCCCGGCGGGCGCGAGTTCGTGACCGGCCTGGTCGCTCAGGACGTCCAAGACGGACTCCTCGAACGAGCCGGCCGGTGGCCCGTCTGCACGGCCTGCGAGTCCGCGACCCACGCGCTCTACGTCGACCCCGACCTCGGCGGCCCGGACCCGCACTGGGTCTGCGAGGAAGCCGGCCTGGTGGTCGGACCTGTCGGCAGCCTCCACCCCTGACCAGGCTTGAAGGTGCAGGCGCTGGACCCTGACCAGGCTTGAACGTGCAGGTGCTGGACCCTGACCAGGCTTGAACGTGCAGGTGCTGGCCTGCTTGGGCGCTGCCCCCGGCTTGGAGGTGCAGTGCTGGCCCTGCTTGGGCGCTGACACGGCGCTAGCCGTTCTCCCCCGCTTCGCTCCTCCGAGCCGTTACCGCCGGGTCAGCTGTCTCCGCTTCGCTTCGCTCAGCGGAGGTGTTCGGGCCTTAGTACTGGGACCCACAGCGTGTACCGGTCGGCGCGGTAGATGCTGCGGGTGACTTCGACCGCGACCTCGCGGCAGAACGAGCGCCGCGAGATGTGCAGGACCGGGGCGCCGGGCTCGAGCTCGAGTGATTCGGCCTCCTCCTCGGTCGCCACCGCGGCGACTACCGAGTCCTCACCCCAGGTGGGCATCAGGTCCCGGTCCGCGAACAGGTAGTACAGGCTCGAGGGCAAGGCGTCGTCGAGGAACCGCGGAAAGGTGTCGAGCGAGAGGTAGACGTGCTGGATCGCGATCGGTTGGGAGTCGGCCAGCCGGAGCCGCTCCCAGTGCACGATCGGTGCGCCGACCTCGGCCTCCAAGGCGCGGGCGAGACCCGGGCCGGCAGTTTCCCGGCGGGCGAGCAGGGTCTTCGACTCGGGGACCTTGCCGCGGCGCTCCATCTCCTCGGAGAACGACGAGAGCCGCATCTGCATATCGATCAGCGGCTTGGTCACGAAGGTGCCGCGGCCGGGAATCCGCTCCAGCAGGCCCTGGGCCACCAGGCCGTCCAGAGCGTGCCGCACCGTCATCCGGGCGACTCCGAACTGCTCGACCAGGTCGCGCTCGGAGGGCGCCGGGCTGCCGGGCTCGGCATCGACGATGAGCGAGCGCACATACTCGCGCACCAGTAGGTGCTTCCGCCCCCGCTGGATAGCAGGAATGCCGTGCTCAGCCAAGATGGCTCCCCTTTGCGCTCCGGCTCGTCACGATACCGAGGTCTAGCCCACCTCGACGGCCTTTTGAATGAACACCCGGCATACTCGAAATTGATCTGACCATGCTCCAGTGCGGGTCCGGAAACCGGGTCGCACACTGTCGGCCGCGGTGCCAGACTCGATCGCGATGAATACCCGGACCTCCCGCCCCTCGATCTCCTCGTTCTGGCACGACCTGCCGCGCGAGGGCAAGTTGATGCTGGCCGTGGTGGCGTTCGAATTCATCGGCACTGGGCTAGTGCTGCCCTTCTGGGTCGTCTACCTGCACGAGCTCCGGGGCTACTCCCTCGATGTCGTCGGGGTACTCCTCGCCGCAATGGCGGCCGCCGGCGTCATCGCCGCAGCACCTGGCGGGATGCTGATCGACCGGATCGGTCCCCGGCGGACGATGGTCGGAGTGCTGTGCATAGCGATCGTCGGCCAGCTCACCGTCGCGTTCGCGGACACCCTTCCTGTGACGACCCTCGGCGTCTGCCTGGTCGGCGCCGGCTTCGGGATGGGTTGGCCCGCCTCTCAAGCACTGATCTCCTCGGTAGTCCCCTCCCCGATCCGAGCCCGGTACTTCGGGATCAACTTTTCACTGCTCAACCTGGGCATCGGGATCGGCGGCGTCATCGGCGGTTTCGCGGTCGACGTCGAGGACTTGTCCAGCTTTCAGACGATGTTCGTCGGCGACGCATTCAGCTACGTCCCCAGCCTGGTGCTGCTGCTGGTCCCATTGCGCCACATCGGCGGTCCGGTCGCGCGTCCCGAAAGCGCTGGCTCGGGCAAGCAGGTGAGCTATCTCCAGGTATTGCGAGCACCCGCAATGGGCACGCTGACGGCCCTGATGTTTGTCTCGGCATTCATCGGCTACTCGCAGCTCAACGCCGGGTTGCCCGCATACTCGCGGGCGATCGGCGAGATTTCAACGCGCGGCCTCGGACTGGCCTTCGCCGCCAACACCCTGGTCATCGTGCTGCTGCAGCTGGTCGTCCTGCAACGCATCGAGGGACATCGCCGGACCCGGGTCATCGTCGTGATGTCGGTGATCTGGGCAACCTCCTGGGCACTCCTCGGTGCCAGCGGCATCTCGCCGGGTACGGCGGCCGCGACGTTCTTCGTCGCTGCCTGCGCCTCGGTGTTCGCGCTCGGCGAGACCTTGCTCCAGCCGACAATGCCGGCGATCACCAACGACCTGGCACCCGATCACCTGCGCGGCCGCTACAACGCCCTGACCGCAGGCGCGTTCCAGTCGGCGTCGATCCTCGGTCCGATCGTGGCCGGCTTCCTGATCGACCGCGGACTGCACCTGCAGTACATCGCGATGCTGATCATCGGCTGTGCGGTCACAGCGTGGCTCTCTGCGGTCCGCCTGGAGCCTCAGCTCGACGCCGTCGCCAACGGCCTCGTCGCGCTGGGAGGCCCTCCGTTCCTCCCGGTCGACCCGGAGCCCGAGGACGCCGAGCAGAACACGTCCTAGAGATCGAACATCTGTTCGATCTCGCGTACCATCGAGCCATGCCGGTCGCCTTCCAGCCCTCGCTGTTCGACGAGGCCCACGACGGTCTCCAGCCCCTCGCCGGGCTGATGCGTAGCTGGCTGGACGACGGCGCGTGGGTCGACGTGCTGCCTGGATGGGTCGGCGGAGCCGACGCACTCTTCGCCCGCCTGGTCGAGGAGATCCCGTGGCGCGCAGAGAGTCGCGAGATGTACGACCGAATCGTCGAGGTGCCCCGGCTCGTGCATACCTACGGCGTCGGCGCCGCGCTGCCTGACCCGGCCCTGACCGAGGCCCGGGAGGCTCTCTCCACCCATTACGCCGCCGAGCTCGGCGAGACGTTCGTAACGGCAGGTTGCTGCTATTACCGCGACGGCAACGACTCGGTCGCCTGGCACGGCGACAACATCGGTCGCGGTCGCACCCAGGACACCATGATCGCGATCGTCTCCCTCGGGAGTCCCCGCAAGCTGCTGCTCCGCCCGCGCGGCGGCGCCACGGCCCAGACCATCGCACTGGGTCATGGCGATCTGCTGGTGATGGGCGGGGCCTGCCAACGGACCTGGGAGCACGCCGTACCGAAGACGTCCCGGCCGGTCGGGCCGCGGGTCAGCGTGCAATTCCGGCCGCTGAACGTGTTCTAGGACGAGCACGAACAGCCGGCCAGCGAGACCCCGCCCTCAGGGCGCCGGTTTCACCAGGATCGTGAACTGACGCGTGTTGTTTACCAGCGGGACCAGCGTCCCGTAGCGGGCCACGAAGGCGTAGGCGCCGGCCGTGGTGGGGGTCCCCGAGATCTCACCGGTGACGGCACTGAGCGAGAGCCCTGGCGGCAGGCTCCCGTCGACCACGCTCCACCTGGCCCCGACCCCGCCCGACGCGCTCAACGTCTTGCTGTAGCTCGTACCGACCGTCGCATCCGGCAACGTGCGCGCCGTGTTGAACGTCGGGGCACCCGGCATCGCGATGTGGATCGAAAGCACCTTGGTGGTGCTTGCTCCGGTGACGCTGTCAGTGAACCTGACGGTGAAGTTCTCGTTCGCGGCATCGGTGAGCTCGGTCGGAGTTCCCGAGATGACCCCGGCCGTGGAGAGCGTCAGTCCCGTCGGGAGCGAACCGCCCGAGAGGGTCCAGGTGCCCGAGCCCGAGCCACCGGTCTTGAACAGCTGACGGTTGCCGTACGACTGACCCCGGGTCCCGTCGGGCAGCGAGCCAGTGGTGATCTCCGGCCGGCTGAGGATGGTGATCGACAACGCCTTATCGGCGAACGTGCCCGACTCGGTCTCGGTGAAGGTGAAGGTCATCGAGAAGGCCCCGCTCACGGTCGGGGTGCCGGCAAGTGCGCCGGTGGCAGCGTTCAGGGTGATGCCCGTCGGCAGGGCGCCCACGGTGACCGACCACGACCCGGGACGGGGGGTCGAGACCGCGAGCGAACCGTTGTATGCCGAGTCCTGCAGTCCGGTCGGCAAGGTGGTCGTGCTGATCACCGGGTCCGGAGCCGGATCGACGGTGAGGGTCAGCGCCTTCGACGCGAAGGCGCCCGACTCAGTCTCGGTAAACCGGAAGGTCAACGGATAAGTACCGGCGACCGTCGGTTTGCCCGACAATGCTCCGGTAGCGGGGTCGAAGGTGACCCCGGTCGGGAGCGTGCCGCTGATAATCGACCAGACACCCGCATTGCCGGTCCTCACCACCGACGCCGCATAATCCGCGAACGCAATCGCGTCCGGCAACGACGTCGTGGTGATCACCGGGTCCGGAGCCGGGTCCACGACCAGCGGCAACGACTTCGACGCGAAAGCACCCGACCCGGTCTCGGTGAACTTGAAAATCAGCGGGAAGGTACCGGCAACCGTGGGCCGCCCAGAGAGCACACCGGAGCCGGCGTTCAGGGTGACCCCGGTCGGGAGGTTGCCGGTCACCGACCAGACACCCGCCAGACCGGACTTCGTCAAGGTCTGGGAGTAGTTGGCAAAGGCCGTCGCAGCCTGCAGCCCTACCGTGGTGATCTTGGTGACCGGGTCGACGTGGACGGACAGCGCCTGGCTGTCGTTCAGCGCGGTGGCGCTCTCGCTGAAGGTCGCCTTGAAGGTGAAGTCGCCGATCACGGTCGGCGTACCCGTGACCGCGCCGGTCGAGGGGTTCAGGCTCAGGCCAGGCGGGAGCGAACCGTCGGTGATGGCCCAAGTACCGGGCTTGCCGTCCTTGATCAGCGTCTTGGAGTACGCCGTCTCGGTCCTGCCGTCCGGCATCGTCGTCGTGGTGATCACCGGCGCGATCGGGCCGTTGGACACGGTGAGCTTGGTGCTCGGCGACACAGCCGCGGCGAGAAGCCCGCTGCGCGGCACGAAGACCCGGTACGTAGTGGTGGCGATCGGCGAGAAGCTGCGGGAGTAGGTCCCGGTCCTGCTGATCGTCGCCGTGGTGACGTCCGTCCAGGCCGCGCCGTTGAAGCGCTGGATGAACGCGACCTTGCCGGCGACGAACGGGAAGATCTTGCCCGAGAGCGTGACCCGGTTGCCCAGCTCGATCACCGACGGGGTGGCCCTGATTGTTGCGGTGACGCGACGCAGAGCGACGATCTTGACGGTGCGAGAAGTGGCGCTCCGCAGGGTCCTGGTCTTTGTTGCGGTCGCACGGAAGTAGTAGCTGCCCGCTGTCTTCGGCATGGTGATCCTGCGGGTGTAGTTGCCTGCTGCTGTCGTGGTCCGCGTGGAGGTCACGGTCACCCACGTGCTGCCAGACTTCCGCTGGAACCTCACCACGGTGCCCCGGGGCGAGCGCGAGATCTTGCCGGCGAACGTGACCGCGGCACCGGCGAAGGTCGTGGTGGGGCTGGCGGAGATGCTGAGGGTGCGGCTGATCGCCGCCTGGGCGGGCGAGACAAGCCCAGAGACAATCAGGAGTGCGCTGGCGACCAGCGCGACCACGGCCAGGTGACGACTCCGGACAATGCTCATCACTTGTTTAACCCTCTACTTGGTCTCCGAGCGCCCCACGCGCGGCTATGAATCTACTTTCTCCGGTGGTGCGGCGCAGATGAACTGTCCAGAACGGAGGAAAGCGCTGCAACCATGTGGGTTGCAGCGCTTTCCTGGTGGAGCTGGTTCGGTGGACCGACTGGCGGTCGGGTCACCGGGTTTCGAGCCGCTGTCAAACCTTCGCTAGCTCAGGCTTGGCGGATCAGAAGTCCATGCCGCCCATGCCGCCGGACGGGTCGCCCATCGGGGCGGCCTTCTCCGGCTTGTCCGCGACGACGACCTCGGTGGTGAGGAACAGGGCCGCGATCGACGCTGCGTTCTGCAGTGCGGACCGGGTCACCTTCGCCGGGTCGATGATGCCGGTGGCGATCATGTCGACGTACTCGCCGGTGGCCGCGTTGAGACCCTGACCTGCGGGAAGGTTGCGCACCTTCTCCGCCACGACGCCGCCCTCGAGGCCGGCGTTGATCGCGATCTGCTTCAGCGGCGCCTCGGAGGCGAACCGGACGATGTTCGCCCCGGTCGCCTCGTCACCGGTGAGCTCGAGCTTCTCGAACGCCTTGTCCGTGGCCTGCACCAGGGCGACGCCACCGCCGGCGACGATGCCCTCTTCGACGGCCGCCTTCGCGTTGCGCACGGCGTCCTCGATGCGGTGCTTGCGCTCCTTCAGCTCGACCTCGGTGGCCGCGCCGACCTTGATCACCGCAACGCCGCCGGCCAACTTGGCCAGGCGCTCCTGCAGCTTTTCGCGGTCGTAGTCGGAGTCCGACTTCTCGATCTCGGCGCGGATCTGGTTGACGCGACCCTGGATCTGGTCAGCGTCACCGATGCCGTCGACAATGGTGGTCTCGTCCTTGGTGATGACGACCTTGCGAGCCTGGCCGAGCAGTTCGATGCCTGCCGACTCCAGCTTGAGGCCGACGTCCTCGGAGATGACCTGACCACCGGTCAGGATGGCGATGTCCGCCATCATGGCCTTGCGACGGTCACCGAAACCGGGCGCCTTGACGGCAACCGACTTGAAGGTGCCACGGATCTTGTTCACGACCAGAGTCGAGAGCGCTTCGCCGTCGACGTCCTCGGCGATGACGAGCAGCGGCTTGCCGGCCTTGGCGACCACCTCGAGCAGCGGCAGCAGGTCGGCGACGGCCGAGATCTTGCCCTGGTTGACCAGCACGAAAGCGTCCTCGAGGACACCCTCCATGCGCTCGGGGTCGGTCACCATGTACGGCGAGATGTAGCCCTTGTCGAACTGCATGCCCTCGGTGAACTCCAGCTCGAGGCCCATCGTGTTGGCTTCCTCGACGGTGATGACGCCGTCCTTGCCCACGCGGTCGAACGCCTCGGCGATGAGGTCTCCCACCGCCGGGTCCTGGGCGGAGATGGACGCGACCTTGGCGATGTCGTCCTTGCCGTCCACGTCGCGGGCCATCTCGAGCAGCTTGGCCGACACGGCCTCGACGGCCTTGTCGATGCCCTTCTTCAGCGCCATCGGGCTCGCGCCGGAGGCCACGTTGCGCAGTCCCTCGCGGACCATCGCCTGGGCGAGCACCGTCGCGGTCGTCGTGCCGTCACCGGCGACGTCGTTCGTCTTGGTGGCGACCTCCTTGGCGAGCTGGGCGCCGAGGTTCTCGTAGGGGTCCTCGAGCTCGACCTCCCGAGCGATCGTCACGCCGTCGTTGGTGATCGTGGGGGCGCCCCACTTCTTGTCGATCACCACGTTGCGGCCGCGCGGGCCGAGGGTCACCTTCACCGCATCGGCGAGCTTGTTCACGCCACGCTCGAGCGACTTGCGCGCCGTATCGTTGAACTGCAAGGTCTTGGCCATCTGGGCTGACGTCCTTACTTCTTCAGGTCTGGGTCGAACAGGGGTGGGTCAGGCAGTGCGTTGACGAGATGAGCAATGACCAACGCCCCGGGTGGGCCGCACGCGAGCGTCCGGCCGCCCGGGGCGGTGTCACGAGTACGACGCGATCTGCTTCTCGAGCTACTTCTCGATCACCGCGAGCACGTCGCGGGCGGAGAGCACGAGGTACTCCTCGCCGTTGTGCTTGATCTCGGTGCCGCCGTACTTGCTGTAGATCACGGTGTCGCCGACGCTCACGTCCAGCGGCACGCGGCTCCCGTCCTCGAATCGTCCCGGGCCCACCGCGAGAACAGTGCCCTCCTGGGGCTTCTCCTTCGCGGTGTCCGGGATCACGAGGCCCGACGCGGTGGTCTGCTCGGCGTCGGACGGCTGGACCACAATACGGTCCTCGAGCGGCTTGATGGCAACCTTGGTGGCCGTCGTCACGTTGACTCCCTCTTGGCGTCTGGTTGGCACACTCACCTCGAGAGTGCCAATGCCGAATCTAGGCCGCGACCTGGCACTCGGTCAACCCGAGTGCCAATCCAGACGGGCCAGACGT
>JBKJHX010000068.1:0-77301 GCA_046598855.1 Marmoricola sp.
GTCGACTGGCAGTCGGACAGCTTGCCGGGCAGACCGCCGCCGCCGAGCAGGCCCTTGCGGCCGCGGGCCAGGTCGCGCGCCTTGCGCGCGGCGATCCGGGCCGAAGCCGCGGCCTGGCTCTTGCGCACGATGTCGCGGCCCTCGGCGGGGTTCTGCTCGAACCACGCGCCGAGCTGGTCGTTGGTCAGGCGCTGCACGAAGCCCTTGGCCTCGGTGTTGCCGAGCTTGGTCTTGGTCTGACCCTCGAACTGAGGATCGGCGAGCTTGATCGAGATGATCGCGGTCAGGCCCTCGCGGATGTCGTCACCCGAGACCCTGTCCTCGCGCTTCTTGATCAGGCCCCACTCCTCGCCCCAGCTGTTGACCAACGTGGTGAGCGAGGCCCGGAAACCCTCTTCGTGGGTGCCGCCCTCGTGGGTGTTGATGGTGTTGGCGAAGGTGTGCACCGACTCCTGGTAAGAGGTGTTCCACTGCATCGCGAGCTCGAGGCTCATGTGGTTCTCGGACGACTTGGGGGTCTCCGCCTCGAAGCTGATGATCGTGGCGTTCGCGACCACCTTGCGGCGGTTGAGGTGCTCGACGTAGTCGACCAGCCCGCGGTCGTACTTGAAGCGACGTTCCAGCACCCCGCCCTTCGGGGCGTCGGCAGCACCGTCGACGGCACCCGGGTTGTCCTGGTCGTCGTCGGTCATCGGGTCGATCTGGGCGTCGATGTCGGCGAACTCCGCGTCGTCCTCGACCTGCATCGGGTCGTCGAGGATGCCCTCGAGCCCTTCGACGACGGGGCGCTCGTCGCGGACGACGATCTCCAGACCCTTGTTGAGGAAGGCCATCTCCCGGATCCGGTTGGTCACCGTCTCCAGGTTGTACGTCGTGGTCTCGAAGATGTCCTCCGAGGCGTAGTACGTGATCGTCGTACCGGTGCGCTCGTCGGCCTCCATCGGCCGGACCTCGGCCAGGTCGGCGTCCGGCACGCCGACGGTGAAGGTCTGGCGCCAGAGGTGCCCGCGGTTCTTCACCTCGGCGATCACCCTGCTGGAGAGCGCGTTGACGACCGAGATGCCGACGCCGTGCAGACCACCAGAGACCTTGTAGCCGCCCCCTCCGAACTTTCCTCCGGCGTGCAGCATCGTGAGCGCCATGGTCAGCGCCGAGATCCCCTCGGTCGGGTGGATGCCGGTCGGGATGCCGCGACCGTTGTCCTCGACCCGGATGCCACCATCGGCCTGGAGTGTGAGGACGATCCTGTCGCAGTGACCTGCCAGGGCCTCGTCGACGGAGTTGTCAACGACCTCCCAGATCAGGTGGTGCAGTCCGCGCTCACCGGTGGACCCGATGTACATGCCGGGCCTCTTGCGAACAGCTTCGAGTCCTTCGAGGACCTGGATGGCGCTGGCGTCGTAGTTGCCTGCTTCGACGGCGGATCCGGTGTTCCCCCCGTCGGGTTGTCCCTGATCGGTCTGGCTTGCGTCAGCCACGGCTTCCTCTTCATCGGTGATGTCACGGCGCGGACAGCGGAGTGCTCGCGACATAGAAATGGCCGTCGCGCAGCTCGGACGGCCGACTCTCAGCCTACCCGGCAGGACCCTCAAATCACGCGTGGGTCGCCAGGATTGGGGGGATCTTGACCGAAATTGTGGCCTGAGAGCCCTCCGAGAGCCTCTTGGGCCCCGTTTCAGGGCCTCCAGTGAGGTATAGTACGGACGGAAGACCGTCAGATCGCCTCTGGGGACGACCGGTGCGCGACCGCCGGCAGCGATGGTCCGCCCTGCCGTCGCTCAGGTCACCCGTAGGTGTCACGGGGACCGCGGCCCTTGACCCGGAACCGGCCGCTGGTCCAGCGCGGAGCCTGTGGGCCGACGATGTCGATCACCTCGATGGTGCCCTCGCCGAGCTCCTCGTTGAGGCGCCGTACGACGGTGGCGGCGAGCAGCTTCATCTGCGTCGCCCACGCCGTCGAGTCGGTCCGTACGACGAGCCGGCCGTCGGCGTACGACTCAGGGGTGACGTGATCGGCGACGTCCCGGCCCACGATCGCCGGCCACCGGGTGAAGACTCCGTGAACGCGGAGCTCGGTCTGCCAGCCCTGCTCGGTCACGAACCTGCCGAGCGTCGCGTCGAGTGTCTGCGGATCCCGGTCGTCCGGATGGGCGGAGCTGGCCCGGGGGAGGAACGGTTGCTTCTTGCCCTTGCGGCGCCGCGCTCCGGTCTTGCCGGCGAGTCCGCGCGCGATGCTCTTGGCCAGGTCGAGGCCGCTGTCGTCGTGCTCCGGCTCGGCGCCACCGCCGCTAGCGGAGCCCCTCTCATCGCTGGTCGAGCCTGTCGGAACCTCGTCGGACGGATCGGTGGAATCACTCATCGAGGGTGACCGCCCCGTCGGCGACGGTGAACCGGCGGCCGTGCAGCTGCTCGGGGACGTCCTCCGCAACAGCAGCCGTGATCAGCACCTGCTCGGCGTCGGCAACCATCGCGGCGAGCTGAGAGCGGCGGCCGGTGTCAAGCTCGGCGAACACATCGTCGAGGATCAGCACCGGGTCGTCGCCCTCGGCCCGCAGCAGGTCGTAGGACGCCAGCCGCAGCGCCAACGCGAACGACCAAGACTCGCCGTGACTGGCGTAACCCTTGACCGGAAGGTCGCCGAGGGTGAGCACCAGCTCGTCACGATGCGGCCCGACCAGGGTGAGCCCCCGGTCCAGTTCGTCGGAACGACGCCGCTCGAGCTCAGCCAGGAGTTGCGGTTCGAGGTCGTCCCCGGTGAGGTCGAAGCTTGGCTTGTACTCGATCATCGCCTCGTCACGAGACGCGCCGCGGGCCACCAGCTCGTAGGCCTTGCCGACCAGGGGGGTGAGGTCGGCGACGAGCTCGATCCGCTTGCGCATGATCTCGGCGCCGAGCTCTGCCAACCGGGAGTCCCATACTGCCAGGGTGGAGAGCAGGGTCTGGTCACTCTCCCGCGCTCGCCTGTTCACCCGCGCCGTCTTGAGCAAGGAGTTCCGTTGCTTGTGCACCCGGTCGTAGTCGGCACGGGTGCCGGCGTACCGCGGCGAGACCTGGACCATCAAGTCGTCGAGGAACCTGCGCCGGTCGGAAGGATCGCCCTTGACCAGGGCCAGATCCTCGGGGGAGAAGATCACGGTCCGGACCAGACCGAGAAGTTCCTTCGCCTTCGGCAGGGGTGACTTGTTGATCCGCGCCCGGTTCGACCGCCCCGGGTTGATCTCGATCTCCAGGACGGCGCGCCGGTCGTCGCGCACGACCGCGGCACGGACGATCGCCTGGTCGGCACCTTGCCGGACCAACGGCGCATCTGCGGAGACCCGGTGCGAGGAGAGGCTCGAGAGGTAGTCGATCGCCTCGATCAGGTTGGTTTTTCCCTGCCCGTTACGACCGACGAAAGCGGTCACCCCTGGACCGATCTCCACCTCGACGGCCGCATAGGACCGGAAGTCGTGCAAGGAGAGGTGAGCGACGTACACGGTGACTACTCGGCGCTGGCGTCTCCGCCGGGAGGCGGGTCGGTGTGCAGGGCGTGGCCGCCGAACTGGTTGCGCATCGCTGCGATCGCCTTCATCGCCGGACTGTCGTCCTGGCGGGAGACGAAGCGCGCGTAGAGCGCGGCGGTGATCGCCGGGGTAGCCACGGCGTGCTCGATGCCGGCCTCGACGGTCCACCGGCCTTCACCGGAATCGTCCGCGTAGCCACGAACCCCCTCGAGCCCGGGCTTGTCATCGAGCGCCGCGACGAGGAGGTCGAGCAGCCAGGACCGGATGACCGTGCCCTCGCGCCAGGAGCGGAAGACATCAGTGACGTTCTCCACCATGTCGACAGCCTCGAGAAGTTCCCAGCCCTCGGCGTACGACTGCATGATCGCGTACTCGATGCCGTTGTGAACCATCTTGGAGAAGTGCCCGGCGCCGACCTTGCCAGCGTGCACCCAGCCGAACTCACCCTCGGGCTTGAGGGTGTCGAAGACCGGCTGCACCTTCGCGATGTCCTCGGCGCGACCACCCGCCATCAGCGCGTAGCCGTTCTCCAGGCCCCAGACGCCGCCGGAGACGCCGCAGTCGACGAAGCCGATGCCTTGGGCGGCGAGCAGCTCGTCGTGACGGAGGTCCTCGGTCCAGCGGGAGTTCCCGCCGTCGACGACGACGTCACCGGGTTCGAGTAGGTCGGCCAGCTCCGTGATGGTGGCGTTGGTCGGCGCACCGGCCGGGACCATCACCCAGACGACCTTGGGGCTCGGGAGCTGCTCGACCATCGAAGCGATGCTGGCCGTGTCGGCGAGATCCGGGTTGCGGTCGAAACCGACGACGGTATGGCCACCGTTGCGCAGCCGGGTACGCATGTTGCCACCCATCTTGCCGAGTCCGACGAGTCCCAGATCCATTCCGCTGCCTTCCGTCCGTCGTACCTTCGCCGGCCCGGTGTGGGAATGGGCCAGATTTGTCCTCAGTGCTGACAATCCCGGCTGTGCAGGATCAGGAGAGCAGGCGCCGCGGCATCAAGAGGTACTTGAAGCTCGCGTCGCTCGCGGTACTGCCGCCCTCCACGGAGTCGACACCCGAGAGTACGACGGGTTTCGCCGCGGTCGTGAAGGCGAGCTCGACGAACGGCGACTCCAACGCGGTGAGCCCGTCCAGCAGGAACTGCGGGTTGAAGCCCGTGGTGAGGTCGTCGCCGGTGATATTCGCTTCGATGGACTCGCTCGCCATCGCCTCTTCACCGGAACCGGCGTCGAGGGTCAGTACGCCGTCTGCGAAGGCGAGTTGTACCGCGGTGTTGCGCTCCGCGACCAGGGCCACGCGCTTGACCGCGTCGATCAGAACCGAGCGATCGACCCGCGCCAGGGTCAGGTGCTCACTCGGGAAGAGCGACCTGACCTTGGGGAACTCACCGTCGAGCAGTCGGGTCGTCGTACGACGGATCCCGCCGCCGGCCGAACCTTCGAACCCGATGATGCCCTCGCCGGCGCCCGAGGTCGACAGCGCGATCGAGATCTCCGAACCGCCGGTCAGTGACTTGGCGGTGTCAGCAAGGACCTTGGCCGGAACCAGAGCCGCAGCGGAGAGGTCCGGGGTACCCGGGTCCCATTCGAGCTCGCGCTGAGAGAGTCGGAACCGGTCGGTGGCGAGCATCGAGATCGACGAGCCATCGAGTTCGAGTCGTACTCCGGTCAGCACCGGAAGCATGTCATCGCGGCCGGCGGCGGTCACGGCCTGGCCGACGGCGTGCGCGAAGAGCTCGCTCTTCACGCGGCCGCGGGCCTCGGGCATCGGCGGCAACTGTGGGTAGTCCTCGACCGGCATCGTCTGGAGGCTGAAACGAGCCGAGCCACAGGTCAGGGTCACTTTGGCGCCCTCGATCGACATCTCGGCCGGCTTGTTCGGCAGGCTGCGGCAGATGTCGGCGAGCAGGCGGCCGGAGACCAGGGCACGGCCCTCGATCGAGACGTCGGCATTGAGCGTCGCCCGCGCAGAGGTCTCGTAGTCGAAGGTTGAAAGCTGGAGGCCGTCGGGGCCGGCTTCAATCAGCAGACCCGCCAGAACGGGGGCACTGGGACGCAAGGGGAGAGCACGGGCCGTCCAGGCGACGGCATCGGCGAGGACATCGCGCTCGACGCGGAACTTCACGGGTGTTTCCTCCTGCTGGTCTGCCTCAAGGTACGAGGACTCATGCCTTGGGACTGGGCATCCTGCCACGGTCGTGCTCAATACGGGAGGTTGTCCCCAGGTAGGGCCCGTTCCGGTTGTTATTCGACGAGGGATCCAATTGAAGATCTAGTCGTAGTAGTAGGGGCGGTGGATTCTGTGGAGAACTCATGTAACCGCAGGTCATCGACACTTTCTTGACCCGTCGTCCCTGTGGAGGACGTCGGGCGAAACAACAAGGTCCTGTGGTTCCAGCGGGTCCCTGTGTAGCGAGGTGTCCGGTTGTCCACAGACGATCCCCACGTCGTCCACGACAATTCACGTCCCGAACCACAGGCACTCACGGGTGGACCAGCGTCATGCGTGGGTCGGGTTCACGGTTGCTTGGCTTGCTGCTTGATCCGCATGGTGAGTTCGTTGACGGTCTTGTACGTCGTCTGGCGTTCGGCGAGGTCCTTGCGGATGCGGCGCTCGGCATTCATCACCGTGGTGTGGTCGCGTCCACCGAACTGCTGACCGATCTTCGGCAGCGAGAGGTCGGTCAGCTCGCGGCACAGGTACATGGCGATCTGTCGGGCGGTCACCAGCGCTCGCGTGCGGCTGGGGCCACAGAGGTCCTCGATGCTGAACGAGTGATACGTGGCTGTCTGCGCGATGATCAACCCCGCTGTCACCTGCGGCTCGCCACCCTCGGGAATGAGGTCCTTCAGCACGATCTCGGCCAGGGTCATATCAACTTCCTGGTGGTTGATACTCGCGAACGCGGTCACCCGGATCAGGGCACCCTCGAGTTCCCGGATGTTGGTCTGGATCCGGCTCGCGATGAACTCCAGGACGTCGGCCGGCGCGTGCAGGCGGTCGGCAGCGGCCTTCTTGCGCAGGATCGCGATCCGGGTCTCGAGGTCGGGCGGCTGCACGTCGGTGAGGAGGCCCCACTCGAACCTGTTGCGCAGGCGGTCTTCGAGCTGGGTCAGACGCTTGGGCGGCCGGTCGGAGCTGATCACGATCTGCTTATTGGCGTTGTGCAGGGTGTTGAAGGTGTGGAAGAACTCCTCCTGGGTCTGCTGCTTGCCCTCGAGGAACTGGATGTCGTCGATGAGGAGGACGTCGACATCGCGGTACCGGCGCTGGAGGGCCGCGGTGTTCGCGTCCTTGATGGCATTGATGACGTCGTTGGTGAAGGCCTCGGAGGAGACGTACCGGATCTTCGCTCCGGTGTAGAGGCTGCGGACGTAGTGACCGATCGCGTGCAGGAGGTGGGTCTTGCCGAGGCCGGAGTCGCCATAGACGAGGAGCGGGTTATAGGCCTTGCCAGGTGCCTCCGCGACGGCAACCGCCGCGGCGTGAGCAAAGCGGTTGGACGATCCGATGACGAAGGTCTCGAAGGTGTACCGGGGGTTGAGCGGGCTGTCCGGGATCCCCGTGGTCAGCGAGGCGCCACTCTGGATGTTTGTCGACAAAGAACCTTGTCGATTAGACGACAGATTGATTTGTTGTGGTTGGTTGAAGGCGGATGCGGGGGGAAAGTCGACGGTGAAGCCATCGAGCTCCGCGTCGACCTCGGCGCTCGGAGTCCCTTGGCCGGGGCCGGGCATCCATGCTTCCGGCACGGCGCCTTCGACCGGGGCGAGGGTCTCGTCAACGCTGACCGCGATCCGGATAGGTCGATTCAGGCTGTCGCTGAGGGCGTCCTCGAGACGGGTGCGCAGCCGACCCTCGAGCTGGGTCCGGGTGAACTCGTTCGGTACGGCGATGACCGCGGTGGACTCGGCGAGCATCACCGGCTTGCTGGAGGCGAGCCAGACCCGCTGGTTGGGGGCCAGGCTGTCGAGAATGGCCGGCCAGAGTGCATCGAGCTCGCGACCCGTTGATCCGCTACTGCTTGTCGAACCGGTACCTGATCCTGAATCCACGTGCGCTTCGCGCTCCCCTCGTCCTGGTTGTCCGGTCCACACCTTTGTCCACAGGTTGTGCAGGGTGCGCGAGTGTGAATTTGAGCGAGCTTGTCCGCTTATGCAGGTGAACCGGTCAGCGGAACTTAACAACTCAGGCAGGCTCGGATCAACCGGTTGTCCACAGGTTTCAGCGATTCATCGGCGTGTCGGCGGGATTCCTGGAACGAGGGGGTGCAACATCGTGTCTTTTGTGGGCTACTGGAGTCACCGGCTGGCCTTCGAATTGACCCTGCCATCAGTCCACACGTACCGTTGGCAGGTCGAAACCGGTTCGACCGGTGCCGCATGTCCACGACCGGGCCCTTCCTGGGTTCTTCGCGCGGGCGGGCGGTGCCAGTTGACCTGTCAGGTAGCTATCAGTAGTACTTCTGGCCGACTGGCGGCGTTCTGCGTCGCGCGACCCGGTGATGGACACGTCCCAGCACAGCATTCCTCACAGAAGCGCGTGGAGATTTCATGAGCAAGCGTACTTACCAGCCGAACAACCGTCGTCGTCACAAGGTGCACGGTTTCCGCCTCCGGATGCGCACCCGCGCCGGCCGCGCGATCCTGTCCTCCCGTCGTCGCAAGGGCCGCAACAGCCTCGCAGTCTGAGGCTCGTGGCCTGATGTGCTGTCGTCAACGAACCGCCTGACCGCTGCCGAGGAATTTCGGCACGTGGTCAGACGGGGCCGCCGATCTGGCGGACCATTGCTCGTCGTACATCTTCTGGTGCCGAATGTCGACAAAGTGACAAGCAGTCCTACCAAGGTGGGATTTGTCGTTGCCAAGTCGGTCGGCCCGGCCGTGATCCGGAATCGTGTGAAGCGACGTCTGCGCCACCTGATGCGGGAGCGGATCACCACGCTCCCCGGCGGCAGCATGCTCGTCGTACGGGCGCTTCCCGAATCGGCGCAGGCAGATGCGCGGGATCTTGCGACCGCGCTCGATCGTTGTCTAGGACGAGCATGAAGTGGCTTCTCATTGGCCTGCTGAAGGCTTATCGGTTCGCGATCAGTCCGCTGTACGGCCAGGTCTGTCGGTACCACCCGACGTGCTCGGCGTACGCGCTGGAAGCGGTCACGGTGCACGGAAGCATCAAGGGCAGCTGGCTCGCCGTACGGCGGATCGGACGCTGCCACCCCTGGGCTGCCGGAGGGTACGACCCGGTCCCGGGTAAGAAGGGTGTTAACACAGCACCGGATCTGAACCTCGGTGGTCAGCAGCAGCTGGGCACCACGAACACGATTCAAGGAGTCTGAGTGGGTTTCCTCGGCGATATCGGCAGTTTCATCATGACTCCGCTGTACTACGGGGTCTCTGCGGTGCTGGTCGGCTGGCACGAGGTGTGGGGCGCGGTCTTCGGGCCGGAGTCCGGCGTCGCGTGGGCGTTGTCGATCATCGGTCTGACCATCGTGATCCGCGCCGCCCTGATCCCGCTGTTTGTGAAGCAGATCAAGTCGAGCCGCAACATGCAGTTGCTGCAGCCGAAGGTGAAGGAGCTGCAGAAGAAGTACGGCCACGATCGTGAGCGCCTGACGCAGGAGACGATGGCCCTCTACAAGGACACCGGCACCAACCCGTTCTCCTCGTGCCTGCCGTTGATCGTGCAAATGCCGATCTTCCTGGCGCTGTTCAGGCTCCTCGACCAGGCGGCGAAGAAAGGCAATGGACACGGCTTCCTGAGTGACGACCGCGCAAAGCAACTGCGTGACGCGAAGCTGTTCGGCGGCGAGATCGCCTCCACCTTCCTCAATGCGGACAACTCCACCGTCAAGGTCATCGCCATCGTGCTCGTCCTCGCCATGACGGCGACCACCTTCCTCACCCAGCGCCAGCTGATGAGCAAGAACATGCCGGCCGACGCGCTGAGCGGCCCTTACGCTCAGCAGCAGAAGTTGCTCCTCTACGTCCTCCCGCTGGTCTTCGCTGTCGGCGGGATCGCCTTCCCGATCGGCGTCCTCCTCTACTGGACCACCTCGAACCTCTGGACGATGGGGCAGCAGTTCTACGTCATCCGGAACAACCCGGCGCCGAACACCGAGGCTTTCGCTGCCAAGGAGAAGCGCGACGCTGCGAAGCGGGCTGACAAGGGCCTGCCCGCTGCGAGTGATACGGGTACCACCATTGTCGAGGACCTCGAGCCTGAGCGCCGACCGTCTCAGCGCCAGCAGCCGAAGAAGAAGTCGCGCCAGCAACGTCGGGCGCAGACCCCCAAGAACCCCTCGCCGTCTGGCGAAAGCACCGATCAGGGAGAAGTGAATTGAGCGAGACCACCGAGACTGAGCCCGTCATCGATCCAGCTGTCGCAGCAGAGGACGTGCTGATCGACGATGTCGATGCCGACGAGCTCGACAGTGATGACGTAGAGGCGGAGGACGGCGAGACTGAGGACGGCGCTCCCCGTCCGACCCGCACCAAGCGCCTCGAGCAAGAAGGCGAGATCGCAGCGGACTACCTTGAGGAACTGCTCGAGATCGCTGACCTGGACGGCGACCTGGACATGGATGTCGAAGGCGACCGGGCGACGGTGTCGATCGTGGGCGCCAACCTTCCACAACTGGTCGGCGACTCGGGGGAGGTCCTTGAGGCACTCCAGGAGCTCACCCGGTTGGCCGTCTACCGGGAGACCGGCGAACGGTCACGTCTGATGCTGGACGTCTCCGGCCACCGGGCTGCGCGTCGTACGGCACTCGAGGAGCAGGCAGCGACCGTCGTGGCCGAGGTCAAGGCTTCCGGCGAGCCGGTTTCGCTCACGCCGATGTCCCCGTTCGAGCGCAAGGTTGTTCACGATGCTGTGGCCGCCGCCGGCCTCAAGTCCGAATCCGACGGTGTTGAGCCGCGACGTTTCGTGGTGGTCCTCCCCGCGTGAGTGGTCCTGCGGATGTTTCACGTGAAACACCCTCTGTGCCAGATGTGGCGCAGAGGGTGTTTTCGGGTGCGCTTCCGACAGCCATGGCGTACGCCGAGATGCTGGCCACAGAAGGAATCCTGAGGGGTCTGATCGGGCCGCGAGAGGTTCCGCGCCTGTGGGAGCGGCACCTGCTCAACTGCGCCGTGATTACCGACGCTGTGGATGAGGGTGCCCAGGTCTGCGATATCGGATCCGGGGCAGGGCTCCCGGGTCTCGTGATGGCGATCCGTCGTCCTGACCTCCACCTGACCCTGGTCGAGCCACTTTTGCGCCGGACCACCTTTCTCGACGAGGTTGTTGCCGGGCTAGGTCTCCAGAACGTCGTCGTCCGGAGGGGCCGGGCTGAGGAATTGCACGGGTCTGTCCAGTTCGACGTCGTGACGTCTCGTGCAGTGGCTCCTCTGGATCGCTTGAGCCGGTGGTCTTTGCCCCTGGTCAGGTCTGGCGGGTCGTTCCTGGCCATGAAAGGCTCGTCCGCAGAGGCCGAGATTGTCACTGCGGGCCGGGTGATCACCAAGGAACGAGGTCACGTCGAAGGGCTGCTTGAATTAGGCGCCGACTTCCTGGACCCGCCGGTGCGGGTGGTCAGGGTTCGGAAGCGCTGAACTTCGCTCCTCGTCAGTTATCAGCAAGTTTTTGCACACATGGTTATCCACCGGTCTAGATCGCCTTCTCAGCGTGGATATCCACAGTTCACCCCTAGTTATCCACAGACTCAGGTCTGTTTCACGTGAAACATCGCCACAGGAGCAAAGCGTGACCGAGCAGGAGAACGCCACCGTCAACGGAGTGTCTGGACCCCCCCGGATCAGAACAGCCGCGGACCTGGAATCTACTCAGACGCCGTACAGCGACACCACCACGCCCTTGGCGAAAGCCATTGAAGCCGAGCTGCGCGCACGTGGGAGGGCGAGCTTCAGCGACCCGCTGCCGCGCCCACCCACGACGCGGGTGATGGTCGTGGCCAATCAGAAGGGCGGCGTGGGTAAGACGACGTCTACGGTGAATCTCGCGGTGGCTCTGGCCCAAGGGGGCCAGCGCGTGCTCGTGGTCGACCTCGACCCTCAGGGGAACGCGTCCACGGCGCTGGCGGTCGATCACCGGCGCGGAACACCGTCGTCGTACGACATGCTCGTCGACGGGCTCCCGCTTGCAGAGGCTGTCCAGGCTCATCCGGACATCCCTGGCCTGTTCGTCGTACCAGCCACGATTGACCTGGCCGGCGCCGAGATCGAGCTCGTCAGCGTGGTCGCCCGGGAGACCCGGTTGAAGAAGTCCCTGGCGGCCTACGCGCCCATCGGCGGCAAGGGCGAGGACCGCCTGGACTACGTACTCATCGACTGCCCGCCCTCGTTGGGCCTGCTGACCCTGAATGCCCTGGTTGCCGGTGCGGAGATGCTGATCCCGATCCAAGCGGAGTACTACGCCTTGGAGGGTCTGGGACAGCTGATCGAGACGGTAGAGATGGTCAAGGCCCATCTGAACCACGAGCTGTTCATCTCGACGATCCTGATCACCATGTACGACGCTCGCACCAATTTGGCGGCCGGCGTCGCCGAAGAGGTGCGCGAACACTTCAAGGAGCAGGTGCTCCGGACAGCCATTCCGCGCTCGGTCCGGGTCTCTGAGGCCCCCAGCTACGGACAGAGCGTGATGACCTACGATCCTGGTTCGCCGGGAGCGCTGAGCTACCTGGAGGCAGCGCGGGAGATGGCGATCAAGGGTAGCGACATGAAGGACGGACGGCCATGAGTGAAAAGCGTCGGGGACTCGGGCGTGGTCTGGGGTCGCTGATCCCTACGCAGCCCGAGCCCGGTGACGAGGGCGGCACGAACGGTGCGCTCGCCACAGTCAACCCGCCGGAGCTGGTCGCAGGGGCCTACTTCGCCGAGCTCCCGATCACGTCGATCACGCCGAACCTGAAGCAGCCGCGCCAGGTCTTCGACGAGGAGGCGATGGCAGAGCTCGTCCACTCCATCACCGAGGTCGGGCTCCTGCAGCCGATCGTCGTCCGGAGCCTGGGTGCGGATCGTTACGAGCTGATCATGGGGGAGCGCCGCTGGCGGGCGAGCACTGCTGCGGGTCTGACGAACATCCCTGCGATCGTTCGCGAGACCGACGACGACGCGATGCTCCGGGACGCCCTTCTGGAGAACCTGCACCGTTCGCAGCTCAACCCCCTTGAGGAGGCAGCGGCTTACCAGCAGCTCCTCGACGACTTCGGTTGCACCCACGAGGAGCTCTCGACCCGGATCGGCCGCAGTCGACCCCAGATCAGCAACACCTTGAGGCTCCTGAAGCTCTCCCCGGCCGTCCAGCGCCGGGTGGCAGCTGGAGTCCTCTCGGCCGGCCACGCTCGAGCGTTGCTCGGGGTCGCCGACGCCGGTGCCCAGGACCGTCTGGCAGCCCGCGTCGTCGCAGAGGGCATCTCGGTTCGGGGACTCGAGGAGATCGTCGCTGTCGGGGTGGCCGATGATGTCGGGGAGTCCGTTCGGTTCAAGGCGAACCGACCCACCGCTCCCGGACTCTCCGAGCTGAACGACCGCCTCTCGGACCGCCTAGACACCCGGGTGAAGGTCTCTCTGGGGAAGTCCAAGGGCAGGATCGCCATCGAGTTCGCCACGCTCGCGGACCTGGAGCGGATCGTCGGCGTCATCGACCCGCGTAATCGCGACGATAGACCTATATAAATCTAAAACGATTTACTAATAAGTCGACAAAGCGCTAAAGCAATACATATCCGAACCGATCAATGCCCAGGTCAGAGGCTTGCGGAGCTCATGTTCGGGTCAGGACTCGTTGCGTTTCTTGCCGCCCTTGGCTTTCGCGGCCTTGCGCTCGGCGCGTAGGCGGCGCTCCTCTGCGTACATCGCCGCGGCCTCGTCCGGCGTCGGGGCGGAGCCGCCGTAGGACGCTGGGAGCCACCAGGAACCGGGTGGCTGCTCCTGCGCTGGGTGGGCCTTGATCAGTCGGTCGAGCATTGCCTCCATCCGGGTCTGCAGGTCGGCCGTAACGGCGTTTGCGTTGTCCTCCGGCGTCGGATGCAGGGGCGCGCCCACCTCCATCCCTACGGTCTTGTGACGACCGAAGTCACGCGGCTTTCCCTTCGTCAAGAACCGCTGGGTGCCCCAGAGCACGACGGGGATCAGTGGCACCCCGGCTTCGGCAGCGATCCGGACGGCACCAGTCTTCAGGGGCTGGAGCTCGAAGGACTGCGAGATGGTGCCCTCGGGGAAGATTCCGACGATCTCGCCCTCGTCGAGGTATCGACGGGCGGTGTCGAGTCCCTCGCGGCCGGCGCCGCGGTCGATCGCGATGTGGTGGAAGGAGCGCATCACCGGACCGCCGATGGAGTGGTCGAAGATTTCCTTCTTCGCCATGAACCTGGTCAGCCGGCCACGCTCGACGGCCGGGTACCCCGCCATGACGTAGTCGATGAACGAGAGATGGTTAACGGCCAACAGCGCGGGCCCCGCGGTCGGGATGTTCTCGACGCCGGTCATCCGGATGTCAATAGCACCGACCTTGAACCAGGTCTTGGCCGCGGCGATTACCACCGGGTACACGAAGTCACGCATGTGCCGTCCTCAACGCCAGGGGAATGTCGGGCAGATCGTTTCACGTCCGGCGGACCTGCGCGCCCCCGGCGGGACGATATTCATGCACGGAGCCGGGCGACGCTCTGCGAGACTGGGGCCATGCGCCGCATCGTCCAGAGCCGAAAGCTCCAGCATGTCCGTTACGACGTCCGTGGTCCGATCCTGGTCGAGGCGCAGCGCCTGGAGGCAGAGGGTCACAAGATCCTCAAGCTCAACATCGGCAACCCGGCGCCCTTCGGTTTCGAGGCGCCCGAAGCGATCGTCGCGGACATGATCCACAACCTGCCCGACGCCCAGGGATACAGCGACTCCCGTGGGATCTACTCGGCGCGGACTGCCGTCGCGCAGTACTACCAGGGCCGCGGGCTAACCGAGACCCAGGTCGAGGACGTCTTCATCGGCAACGGGGTCTCCGAGCTGATCTCGCTGGTGCTGCAGGCGTTCCTGGACGACGGCAACGAGATCCTGATCCCGGCGCCGGACTACCCGCTCTGGACAGGTGCGGTGAGCCTGTCGGGCGGCACCCCGGTGCACTACCGGTGCGACGAGGAGAACGGCTGGAACCCGGACCTCGAGGACATCGAGTCCAAGATCACCGGGAACACCCACGGGATCGTGATCATCAACCCCAACAACCCCACCGGAGCGGTCTACAGCGAGGAGACGGTGCGCGGCCTGATCGATATCGCCCGACGGCACCAACTCGTCGTCTTCAGCGATGAGATCTACGAAAAGATCATCTTTGACGACGCCGTGCACCGGCACAGTGCGGAGTTCGCCGCCGACGACGTGCTCTGCCTGACCTTCAGCGGTCTCTCCAAGGCCTACCGGGTCTGCGGCTACCGCGCCGGCTGGGTGATGGTCTCGGGCCCCAAGCACATGGCCGGAGACTTCCTTGAGGGCCTGACCCTGCTGGCGAACATGCGGATGTGCTCCAACGTCCCCGCGCAGCACGCGATCCAGACTGCGCTCGGTGGCTACCAGTCGGTCAACGAGTACATCGTGCCCGGCGGCCGCTTCTACGAACAGGCCAAAGCTGCGACCGCGATGCTCAACGAGATCGACGGTGTGACCTGCGTCGAGCCGAAGGGAGCGCTCTACTGCTTCCCCAAACTCGACACCGCGATGTTCGGCATCACCGACGACGAGCAGTTCGTGATCGAGCTGCTCCGGGCCAAGAAGATCCTGATCACCCACGGCACCGGGTTCAACTGGTTCGAGCCCGACCACTTCCGGTTGGTGACGCTGCCCGACATGGACACCTTGACCGAGGGGATCGGCCGGATCGCCGACTTCCTGGGCACGCTGCGCCGCTGACCGGCCGCTGACCGGCCGCTGACGGCTCCTGAGTGGGTCGATGACAGAAGGGCCGACACCGACCTACGCTGGAACCATGCGCAAAGTCGACCGGCTGACGCTCGACAACCTGGCACGGCTGCCGGGTCATTGCGCATCGTGCACGTTCTGGGAGTTCGACCCCGTACGGCGCAACCAGATCCGTGGGCACGAGGCCGAGGAGAAGGCAGCCTGGGTCTCCTCCATGCTCCGTGAGTGGGGTTCTGTCGGCCGCGTCCTGGAGATCGACGGCGAGCCCGCTGGGCACGTCATCTGGGCGCCAGCGCTATACCTGCCTGGGAGCGACGGCTTCGCGACCGCACCGGTGAGCACCGACGCCGTACTCCTCGGCAGCATGTACGTCGATCCGCAGCACCGCGATCAAGGACTCGGGCGGGTCCTGGTGCAGTCGATGGCCAAGGACGTCATCCAGCACGGCGGCGTCGGTGCCGTGGAGACGTTCGGGGCGCTCCGTCCGCACCGGGACGTCTGCGTGCTGCCGGTGGACTTCTTGCTCGCGGTCGGGTTCCGGACCCATCGGACGCATCCCCAGTACCCGCGGATGCGGATGGATCTGCGGACCACCGTGCGGTGGAAGGAGGAGTTCGAAGCAGCAGCTGAGCGGATCCTGGGCGTCGTGAAACGCCCCGTGCGTCAGCCTGCGCCAGGCCCGGCTCCCCGGGAGGACCTCAGCGGGTCCCGCCGGCGCCCAACGCCGAGCGGAGCTCACTGAGCCGCAGGACCCCGGTGTGCGCGTCGGTTTCCGGGCTCAGGTAGAACCGCTGCACCGCCACGACCACCGCCTCGGCCAGGACGTCACGGAAACCGGCCTCGGCCAACCGGCGCGCATCGCCCTGGTGGGAGAGGTAGCCGGCGTCGAGCTGGACCGCGGGCATCCGGGTCAGCCGGAGGAACTCCCAGGCCTTGGCGTGGCAGCGCAGGTCGACCAGATCGGTACGGGCGACGATCTCGCGCTGCACCAGGCTCGCGAACCGCTCCCCGGCCGAGGACCGGGTGTTGTGCTCCTCGGATCCGAAGAAGTACGACGCCACTCCGCAGGCGTCCGGGTTGGCTGAGGCGTCGACCGCGAGCGAGATGCACAGATGCGCGTTGGCGGTATTGGCGAAGGTCGCACGCTCAACGTCCTCGACGTGGTGGACCGCATCGGCGGCGCGGTGCCGACCGGTCCGGGAGGCAGTCAGGTACGCCTGGACGCCGGTGGCCACCAAGCGACCCTCGATCCGGGAAGCCAGGTCGTGGACGATCTCGGCGGCTTGCTCGGCATACTCGGGTGGGAGGTGGTGCCCCGGTGACGGGTCGATCACCACGATCTTGCCGCCGAGCTGCGGACCGGCGTCCCGGATCCGTTCCCGGGCTCGCATCGCGTTCGGCGCACCGCCGCTGACCATCGGCGCCAGCTGGGCCAACATCTTCAACGTGAACGGACCACAGGTGCCGTCCGCCGGGATGCCGACGTTGCGTTGGAAATCACGGAGGCCGGCCTCGGTCTCCGAACCGAAGTAGCCGTCCACCCGGCCGACCCTGAAGCCGAGCTCGAGGAGCCGACGCTGGAGGGCGAAGACGTCGTCGCCCGCGATCAGGTTGCCCGGCAGGTGCGTCAGGATCCGGTCACCGAGGGTCCAGCGGGCCTCGTCGAGCCGGCGGAAGGTGGCCACGCCGACGACGCCGTCGACATGGAGGCCGCGTTGCTGCTGGAACGCGCGGACTGCCAGTTCCACGCGGTCGTCGTACGACGTTGGCAGGGACTCCTGGCGCTCGAGGAGCCCAACCTGGGCGAGGAGCCCGACGATCTGGGTAACGGCAGGCCCTACATCGCCGTTCCGGAAGATCGTGTTCACGCTGGTCCCCGTTCTCGTGCGCGGTGCGACGAGCCTGTCCGAGTGATCGTCGCTGGTCAACTGAAGGCAGTGTCAACCTAAAAGGCCGCGCGCCCGGACACCAGCGAGCCGGGCTCGCAGGGTCCGGACGCGCGGAGCGTCCTGAATCGTTCAGCCGATGATGTCGGCGAGCTCGCGCAGCAGCGCGGCCTTGGGCTTGGCGCCCACGATCTGCTTCACGACCTCGCCGCCCACGTAGACGTTCAGGGTCGGGATCCCGGTGACCCGGTACGCCGCCGGGGTGACCGGGTTCTCGTCGACGTTCATCTTCACCAGGCGCAGCTTGTCGCTGTGCTCCTTGGCGATCTCGTCGAGGATCGGAGCGACCTGTCGGCACGGGCCACACCACTCGGCCCAGAAGTCGACCAGGACGGGGGTCTCGGACTTGAGGACCTCGGTCTCGAAGTCGGCGTCGGTGACGGCCTGAAGATCGGCCATGGTTGCTCCTTGGTTGGCTGTCGGTTGGGGCTTGCAGTGATTGAACAACGGGCCGGGGACAAATCTTCCGGACCGCAGACATTGATTGTCGGTCCTCCTGGTGCGGGCATCGAGGAGCAGTGTCCTCACCGGAGGTTTCAGACCGCGACCATCGCCGCGTGGTCGAGGTCGGCCAGGTACCGCTCGGCGTCCAGTGCGGCTGCGCAGCCGCTACCGGCCGCGGTGATGGCCTGGCGATAGGTGTGGTCGACCAGGTCGCCGCAGGCGAACACGCCGGCCTGGTTGGTCCTGGTGCTCCGGCCCTCGGCGAGCACATAGCCCTCGTCGTCCAGGTCGACCTGGCCGGGTAGCAGCTCCGAGCGCGGGTCGTGGCCGATGGCGATGAACAGGCCGGTGGCATCCAGCTCGCGTGTCTCTCCGGTGGCGGTGTCCTTCAAGGTCACCCCGGTGAGCTTGTCGTCGCCGTGGATGGCCTCGACGGCCGAGTTCCAGGCGATCTCGATCTTCGGGTCGGCCAGAGCCCGCTCGGCCATGATCTTCGAGGCGCGGAGCTCGTCGCGACGGACGATCAAGGTGACCTTGGAGCCGAACCGGGAGAGGAAGGTGGCCTCCTCGACGGCGGAGTCGCCGCCGCCGACGACGGCGATGTGCTGGTCGCGGAAGAAGAACCCGTCGCAGGTCGCGCACCAGCTCACGCCGTGCCCGGCGAGACGGTCCTCATCCGGGTTGCCCAGCTTCTTGTAGCCCGAGCCCATCGCCAGGATCACGGCGCGGGCGGTAAAGGTGCCCTCCTCGGTCCTCACGACCTTGAGGTCACCGGTCAGGTCTACCGCGATGACGTCGTCGGTGACCAGCTCAGCGCCGAAACGCTCCGCCTGAGCGCGCATCTCGTCCATCAAGGCCGGACCCTGGATGCCGTCGCGGAAGCCCGGGAAGTTCTCCACCTCGGTGGTGTTCATCAGCGCGCCGCCGGCGGTGACCGCGCCCTCGAAGACCAGCGGCTCGAGGTTGGCTCGGGCGGCGTAGACGGCGGCCGTGTAACCGGCCGGGCCGGAGCCGATGATGATGACGTTGCGGGTCTCGCCTGCGTTCGACATGGAGGTCTGCCTGATCTGTAGTGGGGCTGGTGCCAGAACAGATCCTAGGCATGCCGCATTCCCCGGCGGGAGGGCCGTGCTCAGCGCGGGACGATGCTCAGGGCGAGCAGGGTCAGGCCGTCGCAGGACCAGGCCTCGTAGAGCTGCGTCTCGGCCTGCTCCGGGTGCACTGCCAGCGAGGCAGGCTGGCCGTCGTACAGGATCGGGACGAGGGTGGCGTCGATGCCGACCGGTCCGGGGCAGGCAGCCTGGGCGGCGAAGTACTGGTTGCCTCGCTGGAGTCGAGCAAAGGCAGAGCGCTTCGCGGCCAAGGCCTTGTCGGTGGCGGTCAAGCCCGGGGACGGCGAGGCGTTCTCGCTCGGGTCGGGGCCGCTGTCCCCACTTCCAGCACCGAGGCTGTTGTCCTCCTCCGTCGGGAGACGCCCCTCCCAGGGCAGGTCCAGGTCGCGGGTGCTGAATGCGGCGACTTCGGAGGTGAACCCCGCGGTGGTGAACCGCGGGACTGCTTTGTTGCTGGCAAACCCCTTCAAGGTGGAGAGGCCACCGCTGGCCTCGTCCCGGGTCGCCTCCGGGGCCGGTGCCTCGGGCGACGGCGGGCCGATGTTCTCGGATCCGGAGGCAGTGGCCGAGTCGGCGGTGGCCGTTGTCGCCTGGTCGGATCCCTGGTTCCCGAGCACCTGGGCGAGCCCGATCCCGCCGGCTCCGACGACCACGACTGCGGCAGCTGCCGCGAGCAGGCGCGGGGCCAGCCGGGAACGGCGCCGGAGCGGCACCACCACGGGAGGATTCTCGGGGTGGGCGTCGGGGTGGGCGTCGACCGCCTCACCGCGGCGGTCAGCGGTCAGGGACGCCAGGGTCGCGTCGAGGCGGGCAGCGACGTCGGCGGGGACTGGGTCGGTGACCTTCGCGGAGGCGAGCAGGCCACGGACGCCGTCGTGCGCGGGGTCGTCGAACTGCGGCTCGTCCGGCCGGTCCTGGTCGGTCACCGTGCGTCTCCTCCCGTGCTCGCTGCGTTGTCCTTGCGCTCTACTCCCAGATCAGACGCCGCGGACGCCTCGGTGGTTCCGGTGACGCCCGTCTCGTCGAGCAACACTGCCAGCCGTTGTCGCCCGCGGGCGCACCGGCTCTTCACCGTCCCGGGGGGACAGCCCAGGATCTGCGCAGCCTCCCCGACCGGGTACCCCTCCATGTCGACCAGAACCAATGCCGCCCGCTGGTCGCCCGGCAACGCGGCGAGGGCCTGGTGGACGACGTTGCGCTGGTCCGCACGAATCGCGGCGGTCTCGGGGTCGTGCGCCGGGTCGGCCGACCCGAGCACGGCGCCGCGGCCGGCGTACTCGTCGAGGTCGTCTGGGAGCGGCTGCGCGGCCCGGACCTTATTGCGCCGGAGCCGGTCGAGGCTGGAATTCACCACGATCCGGTGCAGCCAGGTCGTCACCTGGGCGTCACCTCGGAAGTCGCCGGCGCGCTTGAACGCCGAGATCAGCGCTTCCTGCAGGGCGTCAGCCGCGTCCTCCGGGTTGCCGGTGGTGCGCAGCGCCACGGCCCAGAGCCGGTCCCGGTGGCGGGTGAACAGCACTCCGAAGGCATCCGGGTCGCCCTCGCCGTGGGCAAGGAGAAGTTCGTGGTCGGAGAACTCGCTCACGACCGGACCGTGATCTCGGCGATCTGACCCTGGAAGCCGCCCTCGACTGCGGGCAGCTTGGTCAGCCAGACGATGACGTACCGGGCGCGGGTGCCTGGATCCGTCCGGTAGAGCGCGGTGGTGCTGTCCGCAGTCAGCCCGCCCAGCCGGCGGGCATCAGCCAGCTCGACCGGGGGCTCGTCGACCCCCGGCGCGGACGCGAAGAACTCCAGCTCGGTCGGGGACCCGATCAGCTGGACCTCGATGGAGCCGACCTCCTGCTGGCTCCCCAGGTCCAGGACCAGACCGACGCCGCTCTTGATGCCGCCCAGCTGTGCCTGCCGGTAGTTGCTGGTGCGCCACGCCGTGCTGGCCTTGTCGTCGGTCGCCAGCGGGACGAGCTCTGGGTTCTCCGCCGGTGGGTCGCCCTCGGGGTCGAAATCGCCGACAGCGGCAATGGTGATCGGGGCGCCGGTGGCCGGTGCGGGGGTAGTAGCACTGGGGCTCGGGGTCGACCGCGGCGCCGGGGGGTCAGCGGTGCCGTTGGTGCTGTCCTGTCCGCGGTAGACGGCGTACGCCCCGGCTGCCAGGGCCACGGCCAGGAGCAGGACGACCAGCACCCGCAACCAGGTCCGGCTCGGCCGCTCGTCCTCGACGTACCGGGCGGGGGGCTCGTACTCCTCGAACGGCCAGACGCCGGAGCCTTGGTCGCCGGTCCCGGTGACTACCGGTGCGCCCGGCGGTACCCGGCGTTCCTGGTCGGCGAACAGCGGCCGGGAGACCGGCGCCTCGAACGGCGGCGGTGGCGCGGCCGGCTCCCACTCCTCCGGCTCGATCAGCTCGATGCCCGACGGCGCGAACGGCGCGGGTGCCGCCATCGTCGCCTCTGGGTCGACGGTCGGCTGCGGCGCGGTCTCGGAGAGGGGTGCCGGCTGGGGTTCGGCTGCTGGTGCCACCAGGGGCGGTTCGGTCACGGACCAAGGGACGTCTGCCGGTTCTGCCGGGACCGACGCCGGCGGGACCGACGCCGGGACCGGTGATTCGGCGACCGGGGACTCGGCGACCGGGGTCTCGGCGACCGGGGTCTCGGCGACCGGGGCCTCCGGGTCGTCGTGCATGCTCGGCACGTCGACCGGCGCGGCCGCTGCCGGGTCGCCGACGTAGTCGCTCAAGGCGGCGGCGATGTCGTGCGCGGTCTCGACCGGCAGGGCGTGCTGGGACGCCTCCTTGTGCAGCACCCGGTCGCAGATCGCGTCCAGGGTCCGGGGGACTCCGGCGCGGACCTGGCGCGGACGCAGCGGACGGAGTCCGTCGCGGGGCGCTGGTGCCAGCGCGGACGGCGCGACGCCGGGCCAGCGGACGGTGAGGGCGGCGTACAGGATCCCGGCGAGGTCGATGACGTCCGCCTCGCGGTCGCTGAGCACGCCGTACGACGTCGATCCGGTGGTCCCCGCAGTCAGGCGTGCCGTCCGCTCGAAGGCGGCGTTGACGATGAAGCCGATGATCTTCACCGCGCCGGAGTCGGTCACCAGGACCGCCTCGGGGTTGAGCCGCCCGTGATGGAGTCCTTGGGAGTGTGCGGCGGCGATCGCCTCGGCGACCTCACGGGTCAGCCAGGCCGCGCGCATCGGCGGCAGCGGTCCCTGGGCGAGCATCACGTCGAGCGAGGTGCCCTCCCCCCACTCGTTGATCACCCAGGTGATCCCGTCGAGGTCCTCGCAGTCGAGGACCCGCAGGAAGTGCGGGTCGGTGACCCGGGCCGACGCCCGGGCGGCGTCGAGGACGGCATCCGCGCGCGGATCCGCGGAGGCCACCACGTGCACGGCGACGCTGCGAGCCAGCACGGTATCGGTGGCGCGCCAGAACCGCGCGCCACCGTGCTCGGAGAGGAGAACCTCCAGACGATAACGCCCGTCGAGCATCGACCCCGGGCTCATCGCGATCGGGGGCTGGTCGCTCATTTGCTCAGGCCCTCCTCGACCACGGTCGGTCCCGGTCCCCGACTGGCCCATCGTAAAGGTGTGCTCATCGAGAACGCCGCAAGCGCGAGGTGACGAGACCCGATACGTGCGCGGAGACCCGAGTGACCTCGGGGATCCGGAAGAGCCGGGCCAGCAGCAGGTAGCTCCCCAGCCCGGTCCCGCCGACGACGGCCAATCGGAACAGGATCGCCGTCGTGCCGTCGCTGGTCACGGTTTCGGCCAGACCCAGCCGAACCGACCACGCGATACCGACCGAGACCGCCACCACGACGAGCATCCGGACGGCGAACCGGAGCAGGTCCCGCCCGCCGAGCCCGTTGATCAGGGTCGAGAGCTGACGGTAGGAGAGCGCCGCACCGACGGCGTACGAGAGCGCGTAGGCGAGGACGAGGCGCGGAGCCGTCTGGGCCGGATCGATGTCGCGGGTCAGAACGATCGCTGCCCCGATGTTCACCGCTGCGATCACGCACTGGTTCAGGAACACCTGCCGGGTGCGCTCGAGCGCATAGAACCCGCGCAGCACCAGGTAGTGGGTGGTGAAGAAGAGGATGCCGATCGCGAAGAGCGACACCGAGGGGACGAAGTCGGAGGCCGACTCCTTGGAGGAGCCGTAGCCCCAGACCAGGGCGACTAGGTCGGGGGCCAGGACCGGGACCAGTGCCAGCACCGGCAGCACCAGCGCGTACGTCGACCGGATGGTCGCGGTCACCGAGGAACCGAGGGCGGCGAGGTCGCCGTCGTGGGCGTACGACGAGAGCCGCGGCAGAACTGCGGTTGCCAGCGAGACCGTGATGATCGAGTGCGGGACCATCACCAGCAGGAACGCGTTGGAGTAGATCGTGTACCCGGTGCCGTCGGTGCCGGCCGCGGTACCGCCGGAGGCGAGCCGGACCACGACGGTGTACGCGATCTGGTTGACGATCACGAAGAGCACCGTCCAGATGCTCAGCCGGAGGGTCTGCCCGAGGCCGGTGTGCCGGAAGTCGAAACGGGGCCGGAAGCGGAAGCCCGATCGGCGCAGGAACGGGATCAGCAGCAGGAATTGGATCGCGATGCCGAAGGTCGATCCGATGCCAAGGAGCGATTCTGCGCCGGAGGAGTACGGGCCGGCTTGCTCGGCCGTCGAGGCGGTCCCGATGGTGATCAGGTACGCCGCCACGACGAGCACCGAGATGACGTTGTTGGCGATGGGCATCCACATCATCGGGCCGAAGCTGCCCCGTGCGTTGAGCACCTGCCCGACCAGCACGAACATCCCGTAGAAGAAGACCTGCGGCAGGCAGTACCGGGCGAAGTCGATCATCGACTCGCGCTCGGCGGCGTACTCGGTCGTGAAGTAGAGCGGGTTGACCAGGACCCGCATGACCAGCGGCGCTGCGATCACCAGGATGACGGTGACGATGGCGAGGAAGAGCGCACCGAGGGTGATCACCCGGTTCGTGTAGGCCTCGCCGCCGTCAGGATCGGTCTTGATCGAGCGCACCAGCTGGGGCACCAGTACCGCGTTGAAGACGCCGCCTGCCAGCAGGATGTAGAGCATGTTCGGCACGGTGTTGGCGATGTTGAAGATGTCGGCGTGCAGTCCAGTGCCCAGAGCTGCCGCCAGCAGGGCAGCGCGGACGAAGCCGGAGAGGCGGGAGAGGACCGTCCCGGCCGCCATCAGGGCGCTGGAGCGCATCACGGTCGGCTGCTGCGGCTCTTCTGGCTGCGCGCCCGGCTCCTCCACCGAACTCATGCGCGCCGCCACTGGTGCTCGCGGAGCCCGCGACGGATCCGGCGAGCGATCATCACGACCAGCAGGAGGGCGCCGGCGCTGAGGATTGCCCAGATCAGGTTGCCGACCTGGCTGGTGCGCAGGCTGAAGACCAGCGGGGTGCCGAGAGCAGTGCCGTCCGCGGTGATCGCGCTGAGGACGACCTGGTTGACGCCGATACCAGCTGCCTGGGCCTTGAGTCGGAGCACGGCTCGTTGTCCGGGCGCCATCGTGAACGGAGCGGCAGTCTCGATCTTGACGCCCGAGGCCGCGGTGGTCGCCTCGACGCCGACGGTGACAGGCTGATCGAGACCGTTGACCACGGTGACCGCCACGGTCCCGGAGCCACCGGAGAGGGTGACGAAGTCGGTGCCGAGGACCTCGACCTTGCCCAGCCGGCTCTGCATCCGGGCGTTCGTCGAGTAGACCTGGCCACGGGCCCGGGCGCGGTCGCCGTTCGCGTGGATCGAGACGGCGTTCAGGGCGATGCCCGCCAGGTCGTGGGCGACGTTGTTCTCCGAGCCGAGCAGCTCGTCGAGAGCGTTCGTGGTCTGAACCAGCGTGCGGGTTGCATCGATGTTGACCCGCGTCAGCTCTTGCGCGCGCTGGGCCGGCGGGTACTCCGGGACCGGCTCGAGGGTTGGCGTGCCCCGGTCGGCACGGCGGAGCGGGACCAGGTCCAACCATTTCTGGTCCAGCCCGGAGAAGAAGTCGGCCAGCTGCCAGCTCGGGCCCGGGTCCCAGTCGTCAGGAAGGAGGACGACCAGCGGGCTGGTGACCCTGCCGACCCGCAGGGCAGCGTCGGAAACGATCCGCTGTCGCAGCGCCAGCGCGTCCAACGGCTCGGCCGGACCGGGGCCGCCGCTCGCGGCCAGCTGGTCGGTGAGGACCAGATCCTGGTCCTGTGCGGTCTTGAACTGCGTGCGCGGACGGGGCACGGCGTGGTCGGAGACGAGGACGAAGGTCTCCTCGCCGACCAGCGGTAGCAGGGCGTCGTCGAGCCAGCCGGCCGGCGGGGCCACGGCGGGGGTGGCGGCGATGTCGAGGGCTTCGAACGTCTGGGTAGCGAGGGCGCCCGCGAGGTCGAGCATGCTGGGCGCTCGTCGAGCGAGCGCGTTGACGTCCGGGTCGGCGTAAGGGAGCCGGAGGACCGTCTGCCGCGCGGACGCGGCACGGACCTGCTGTAGCCAGTCCTCCGCGTTGGCACGGTCGGTCGGCCCGAGCCGGTTCGCCGAGCGGGACGTCGGCGTCGGCGTCGGTGTCCCGCCGGGGTCCACCGCCTCGCCGTCACCCAGCGAGAGCGGGGGGTTGTTGGTGCTCAGGTCGGAGACGGCCTCCAGGACGGCCGGGTCGATCAGCAGTGTCATCGCCTCGGAGGCCGCCGTACCGAGAATCCCGGCAAGACGGCCGAGCCGGCCGGAGGGGGTGAGGCTGTCCGACCAGGCAGTGGTGCCGAGGACCCGGCCGGACGGGTCGCGTCGTACCCGCTCCCGGACCGGTACGACGACCGCCACCGAGGTCGTCTTCGCTTGGAGGACCAGCGGCACGAAGGTCCGGGCGCGGCCGTCGGCCAGCTCATCGCGACCGAGGGTGTTCTGACCGAGCGCATGAACCCCGATCCAGTAGACGCCCTCGGCGCCGGTGATCTCGTTGCCGAGCTCCTCGACCGGGATCGAGATGCGGAAGGCCCGAGTGGTGCCCGGGTCCAGGTCACCGATGGGCTCGAACTGGCCGGGTTCGACGAGCCGGGTGCCGACTTCGGTCGTCAGCGGGATCTCGACCGCGGCGGCGAGCTCCTCCCGGGTGGTCATCGGGGACTGGCTGACGAAGGGATGCACGTTGACGGCGATCCAGGTCTCGTCGGAGTTGTTGGTGACGGTGCCTGCCAGGGTCACGTCACCCGTTGCCGGGATGGCTGCCGGAACCATGCGGGTCAGGTTCACAGTGAGCGGCGAGGCGGCGCCGACCTCCTCGGCGGCGGAGGCGGGCGCGCGGCCGAGGGCCGGCAGCAGGGCGGTGATCACGAACGCGACCGAGAACGCGACCAGGACCGCGAACAGGACCGGACGGGGTCGTCGCAGCGCAGGCCGGGATCCGGACGCGCTTCGGGGACGACTCACACCGGCGATGCTAACGAGTCCTGGTGGCTCGACCTGGCTGCGACCTGCCTCGGTGGACGCGGGCCGTGCCGGGATGGCCCGGCCCGCTGCGCCGATAGAGTTACCTCCCGTGTCCCCTGTACTGCCTTCTGGGCCCCTGAACATGTCGCAGGTGCAGGCCCGCGCAGTCTCCGAGCTGCTGCGGATCGCGCCTGTGATCGACGAGCTCGGTGCGCGGTTCGCCGGGGCCGGTGAGCAGATCGCCCTGGTGGGTGGACCGGTCCGCGACGCGATGCTCGGGCGGCTTCAGAACGACCTCGACTTCACCACCTCCGCCCGTCCTGAGGTCACCGAGCGGGTCCTCAAGGGCTGGGCGGACGCGATCTGGGATATCGGCCGCGATTTCGGCACGATCGGCTGCCGCCGCGGCGAGTGGCAGATCGAGGTCACCACCTACCGCTCGGAGAAGTACGACACGGACAGCCGCAAGCCCGAGGTCGCCTACGGGGACACCCTCGTCGGCGACCTGGGCCGGCGGGACTTCACCGTGAATGCGATGGCGGTCTCGCTGCCCGGGCAGAGGTTCGAGGACCCGTACGGCGGGATCGTCGACCTCGCCCACCAGGTGCTCCGAACTCCGGGTCGTCCGGAGGACTCGTTCAGCGACGACCCGCTGAGGATGATGCGCGCGGCCCGGTTCGCCTCCCAGCTCGGCTTCACGGTCGCTCCCGAGGTCCGTGCGGCGATGACCGCGATGGCCGAGCGGATCACCATCGTCTCCGCGGAGCGGGTCCGGGACGAGCTGGTGAAGCTGATCTGCTCGCCGAGCCCGCGCGAGGGTCTGCTGCTCCTGGTCGAGACCGGGCTCGCCGAGCACGTGCTTCCCGAGCTGCCGGCGCTCGCTCTCGAGCGCGACGAGCACCACCGGCACAAGGACGTCTACGAGCACACCCTCACGGTGCTCGAGCAGTCGATCGGCCTCGAGGACCGGTTGCCCGGCGGTGGTCCGGACTTCGTCGCCCGCTTCGCAGCGCTGATGCACGACGTCGGCAAGCCACGGACCCGGAAGTTCGCCGACGACGGCACCGTCACCTTCCACCACCACGACGTCGTCGGCGCGAAGATCACCAAGAAGCGGATGCAGGCACTGAAGTTCTCCAACGACGAGATCAACGACGTCAGCACCCTGGTCGAGCTGCACCTGCGGTTCCACGGGTACGGCGACGGCCAGTGGACTGACTCCGCCGTACGCCGTTACGTCCGTGACGCCGGACCGCTGCTCTCCCGGCTGCACGTTCTGACCCGGGCCGACTGCACCACCCGCAACCAGCGCAAGGCCGAACGGCTCCGTCGGACCTACGACGATCTCGAGATGCGGATCGCCCGACTCTCCGAGCAGGAGGAGCTCGCCTTGATCCGGCCCGAACTCGACGGCAACCAGATCATGGAGATCCTCGGGATCCCCGCCGGGCGCCAGGTCGGGGCGGCGTACACGTTCCTCCTGGAGCTGCGCCTGGACCACGGCCCGATGTCGTACGACGACGCCAGGGCCGCACTGATCGAATGGGCCGCTGACGGGGTGGATCAGGCCTGATCGGTCCGCTGCTGGACCGTGCCTGCTCCGACCGCCGACGGTGGCACCACGCTGACGTCGACCCGGGAGGCCCCTGACCCTGGCGAAGATCAAGGCGCCGGTAGAGAAGTAGTCGGCAGTAGCCTGCGCGGGTGACCCGCGAATCCCTGCTCCACCAGCGTTGGCCCGGACTCCGTCTGGGCCACCTTGCGTTGGGCTCGGCGCCGACCCCGGTGCGCAGGCTCCAGGGTCTCGAGGGGCTGGAGGGCCTCGACCTCTGGCTCAAGGACGAAGGCGCCTTCGGCGACGGGGCCTGGGGTGGGAACAAGGTCCGCAAGCTCGAGTGGATCCTGCCTGAGGCGACCCGGCGCGGAGCCCGGACGCTCTTCACCGTCGGTGGGATCGGAACGCACTGGGGTTTGGCCTGCGCGCTCTACGGACACGAGCACGGGTTCCGTACGGTGCTCGGCCTGGTGGACCAGCCGGTCGACGACCACGTCCGCGAGCAGCTCGGCCGGCTGGAGGCGTCCGGGGCGAGCCTGCACCGGTACCGATCGGTGCGGGTCCTCAAGCTGGCCGCACCCTGGCTGATCATGAGCAACATCCGGGGAGGGCGACTGCCCTGGTACCTCCCGGCCGGCGGCTCCAACGCGGTTGGGACCCTCGGCTACGTCGAGACCGCGCTCGAGATTGCCGCCCAGGTCGAGTCCGGCGCGCTCCCGGAGCCGGGCACCGTCGTCACCGCGATCGGTTCCGGGGGGACCGCTGCCGGGCTGGCGCTCGGGTTCCGGCTCGCCGGCCTGCGGACCCGCGTCTTCGGCGCGGTCGTCAACGACGCTTTTCCGCTCGACGCGCCGGTGATCGCCAGGCTGGCGAACAGCACCGGTGACCTGCTCCGCTCACGGGGAGCCGACGACGTACCGACCGTCACAGCCGCGGACCTGACCACCGCCGACGACTGGCTCGGCACGACGTACGGCGACCCGACTGTTGCCTCGACGGCGATGGTGAAGGGTGCGCGGCCGCTCGGTCTCGACCTGGAGCCGGTGTACACCGGCAAGGCCCTGGCCGCGATCCGAGATCGCGGCCAGGACCTCGACGCTCCGGTGCTCTGGCTGAACACCCACGGCCCCCGTTAGGCCCGGAGCGCGATAATCAGCCCGGCCTCAAGCCTTCGGCGCGAGGATCACGTTGTGGTTCAGGATCTTGTCGGTGAAGGTCTGCTTCTTCGCGTCCCACAGTGGCCAGAGGTAGCCGAGGTAGCACGGCAGCGAGTCGATGATGTGCACGAACCCGCGGGCGATCGCCATCCCGGTTCCGACCGGCTGGCCGCTGGCCTCGCTGACCAGCTTGATGCCGACGATGCCCTTGCCGAGGGTGTAACCGGTGGTCCCCTGCTGGATGCCGTAGTTGTAGACCCACCAGCCGATCATGGCGATCGTCGCTGCGATCGCCACCAGCACGTCGATCACTCCCGGCATGATCGCGAACAGGACCTGCTCGACGATCACGACGCCGATGATGGGCGCGATGTCGATCAACGTGGCGAGGGCGCGTTGCGGCCACTCGGCGTACGCGCCTGGCGGAGCGCCGTACGCGCCGGACGGAGCGCCGTACGCTGGCGGGACCGGCGCAGGTGGGGGCACCGAGCCGTAGGCCGGTGGGGGCGGCGGTGGCATCGAACCATAGGCCGGCGGTGGCGGCGGTGGCGGCGGCGAGGCCGCCGGATCGGGCGGCTGTGGAGGTGTCGTGTCATCGCTCATGCCGGAACCGTAGTGACGTAGCGCCGCCGAGCGCACCCCCTGGACGGAGATGAAACCAGAACGCAACCGACGCGAAACGGGCCTACCGCTCGAAAGCAGCCGAGCCCCGGACCTGAGGTCCGGGGCTCGACTCGAAATCAGTTGGATGCGGGAGCTGACTCCCGGTACTACCTCAGCGCTCGACCTCACCGCGGATGAACGCTTCGACCGAGGCGTGACCCTCGTCGTCGGGGCGCTGCACCGGCGGGGACTTCATCAGGTACGACGACGCCGAGAGCAGCGGTCCGCCGATGCCGCGGTCCAGCGCGATCTTCGCCGCACGGATCGCGTCGATGATGATGCCGGCCGAGTTCGGGGAGTCCCAGACCTCGAGCTTGTACTCGAGGTTCAGCGGAACATCACCGAACGCGCGACCCTCGAGGCGGACGTAGGCCCACTTGCGGTCGTCGAGCCAGGCCACGTAGTCCGAGGGACCGATGTGGACGTTGCGGTCGTGGACCTTGCCCGACAGCGGACCGCTGAGGTTCGAGGTCACTGCTTGGGTCTTGGAGACCTTCTTGGACTCCAGACGCTCACGCTCGAGCATGTTCTTGAAGTCCATGTTGCCGCCGACGTTGAGCTGGTAGGTGCGGTCCAGCACCACGCCGCGGTCCTCGAACAGTTTGGCCATCACGCGGTGCGTGATCGTGGCGCCGACCTGGCTCTTGATGTCGTCACCGATGATCGCGACGCCGGCGTCCTCGAACTTCTTGGCCCAGACGGGGTCGGAGGCGATGAAGACCGGCAGCGCGTTGACGAAGGCGACGCCCGCGTCGATCGCGCACTGGGCGTAGTACTTGTCGGCGACCTCGGAACCCACCGGCAGGTAGGAGACGAGCACGTCGACCTGCGCGTCCCTGAGGGTCGCGACGACGTCGACCGGCTCGGCGTCGGACTCCTCGATGGTCTCGCGGTAGTACTTGCCGAGACCGTCGTTGGTGACACCGCGGGAGACGGTGACACCGGTCGGCGGTACGTCGGCGATCCGGATGGTGTTGTTCTCCGAGCTGTTGATCGCATCCGAGAGGTCGAAGCCGACCTTCTTGGCGTCAACGTCGAACGCGGCGACGAACTCGATGTCGCGGACGTGGTAGTCCCCGAACATCACGTGCATCAGACCCGGGACGGTGGCGTCGGGGTCGGCGTTCTTGTAGTACTCGACGCCCTGGATGAGGGAGCTGGCACAGTTGCCCACTCCCACGATGCCTACGCGAACTTTCGCCATGGCTTGTTCCTCCTGATTTCTCACTCAACTGATTTCGGTGCTGAAGTTGTCTGTCGTGGTGAAGCCGTCCGGGACGATCGGCAGGATCGGGGTCGCCGGGGTGCGCGGACGGGTGCCTGGTGCGCCGGTGCGGTCCTGGCCGGTGCGTTCGGCCTCGATCAGGTCGGAGAGCCAGCGGACCTCGCGCTCGACGGACTCGAGCGCGTGCCGGCGGAGCTCGGTCTGGTAGCGGTCCGAGCCGCTGCTCAGTGCCCGGGCCCGGTCCAGGCGTTCCTGCAGCCGCGACCGTCGGCCCTCGAGGATCCGGAGCCGGACGGCGTCATCGGTGCGGGAGAAGAACGCGAACCGCATGTTGAAGTTCTCGTCCTCCCAGGCGGCCGGACCGGCATCGGTGATCTCGGTACCGAAGTACTCGATCCCTGCCGGGGTGATCTGGTAGACGATCCGGGCGCGGCGCGAGACCGGCGTACCGGTCGCCACGACTTCGGTGATCCAACCGGCACGCAGCATCCGCTTGAGCGCGGGGTACAGGGAGCCGTAGGAGAGCAGTCGGGTCCAGCCGAGGAGCAGGTTCAGGCGCTTACGCAGCTCGTAGCCGTGCAGCGGGGACTCCTGGAGGAGTCCGAGCACTGCGAGCTCGAGGGTGGCGGCCTTGCTCGGCGGCATGGTGGTCTGCTTCCCGTGTCGGGGTGAAGGTATCGAAGTAACCTATCGCATCGATATATCCAAAATCCAGTTCACCTGCCGTTCACCGAGGCTGCGGCGCGGCGGCACCGGTCGCTGACAACAGCGTCTTCGGGGGTCACAACGGGTGCCGCCGGGCGTGAAAAGGGTGTCGCCTGGGGTGAAAATGGGTGTCGCCTGGGGTGACGCCGTACCCTCGACGTAGCAACTACGACCGGCGAGCACCCCAACGTGCTCCTGCCCGGCGCAGTCCGACCTGACCTGATCGCCCTTCCCCTGGAGTCCGACACAGTGAGTGCCAGCACGCCGAGGCCGCCCCGCCCCACCAACGGCCCGAACAGCACCCGTTCCGGTACGGGCGCCACGTCGCGTCGTGCGACCGGATCGAAGAACGGCGGCGGGACGAGCCGCAAGTCGACGCCGACCCGCAAGGAGACCCTGCGCAAGTACCTGCGCTACGCGCTGATCGCCGCGGTGGTCGGCACCGTGCTGATGGTGGCGATCTTCTACTTCGCCTATACCAAGACGACTATCCCGAACCCCAACACCGCCTTCCAGGCGCAGACGACCAACGTCTACTACGCCGACGGCAAGAGCAAGGTCGGCCAGTTCGCCACCCAGAACCGCGAATCGATCAAGCTCGCCGAGATTCCCGAGACGATGCAGGACGCCGTCGTCGCGGCCGAGGACCGCAGCTTCTGGACCAACAAGGGCATCGACCCGAAGGGCATCCTGCGCGCTGCCTTCTCCAACGCCAAGGGCAACTCGACCCAGGGTGCCTCGACGATCACCCAGCAGTACGTGAAGATCCTGTACCTGAGCCAGGAGCGCACCCTGAAGCGCAAGGTCAAGGAAGCCTTCCTGTCGCTGAAGATCCAGCAGCAGCAGTCGAAGTCCGAGATCCTCGAGGGCTACCTCAACACCATCTACTTCGGTCGCGGCGCCTACGGCGTCCAGGCCGCGGCGAGCGCCTACTACGGGATCCCGGCCAAGAAGCTCAACGCCGCTCAGTCGGCGATGCTCGCCGCGATCCTGAACTCGCCGAGCTACCTGAGCCCGGATGGTGAGGACGACGCCAAGGCCGCGTTGCTGAGCCGGTACAACTACGTAGTCGGCGGAATGGTGGAAGTCGGCGCCATCACCGACTCCCAGGGCACCGAGATCGCTGGCACCCTCCCGAAGGTCAAGAAGGCCCGCGCCGGCAACACCTACGGCGGTCAGAAGGGCTTCATGCTCGACATGGTCAAGGCCGAGCTGCTCAAGCTCGGCTTCGACGACGCCGAGATCCAGGGTGGCGGCCTGAAGGTCACCGCCACCTTCACCCAGAAGGCGATGGACGCGGCGAAGACAGCGGTCGACCAGGAACGTCCCGAGGGCCTCGGCGAGAAGAACCTGCACGCGGCCACCGCCTCGGTCGACGTCAAGACCGGTGCCCTGCTCGGCTTCTACAGCGGCCAGGACTACCTGAAGAGCCAGATCAACTGGGCGTCGGCAGGTGGATCGCCCGGATCGACGTTCAAGGCGTTCGGCCTGGTCGCCGGGCTCAAGGCCGGCTTCTCCCTGAAGGACACCTTCGACGGCAACTCCCCCTTGGAGGTCGGCGACACCGAGTTCAACAATCAGGGTGAGGGTCGTGGACGCAGCTACGGGCGGATCAGCCTGCTGACCGCCACCGAGCGCTCGGTCAACACTGCCTTCATCGACATGACGCAGTCGATTCCGAACGGCCCGCGCAAGATCGTCGACACCGCGGTGGACCTCGGCATCCCGGAGAAGGCTCCCGGTCTCGAGCCCAACACCGGCGTCGCCCTCGGCTCGGCGACGATCAGCCCGATGGCGATGGCGAGCGCTTATGCGGCCATCGCCAACGGCGGGGTGCGCAACAAGCTGCACGTCGTCGCCAAGGTGACCCGGGCCGACGGCGAGGTTCTCTACGCCGCCCCCGACGAGGGTGACCGCGCGATCAGCAAGGACGTCGCCGCCGACGCCAGCTTCGCGATGCAGCAGGTCATCGCCGGCCCCAACGGCACCGGCAAGAACGCAGACATCGGCCGCCCGGTCGCCGGCAAGACCGGCACCGCGACCAACGACGACGGCGACGTGGTGTCGTCCTGGTTCGTCGGCTACACCCCGCAGGTGGCCACCGCGGTGATGTACGTCCGTGGCAAGGGCGTCGGAGCGCTGAACGGGTACATGCCGTCCTTCTACGGCGGCGACTTCCCGGCGCGGACCTGGTCGGCGCTGATGGAGAGCCTGATGGACGGCGTCGAGGTCGAGAAGTTCCCGGCTCCGGCGAACCTAGACGGCGACGCTCCTGCTGAAGGCCACTCGCCGGTGCAGCCGCGACCGACCCAGGCCCCCGCGCCGACCCAGGCTCCGGCGCCGACTCGGGCTCCCGCGCCGACGCCGACCCAGGCGCCGACGCCGACGCCGACCCCGACTCCGGCGCCCACCCCGACGCCCTCGGGACCGCCGGAGACCTGTCTCGTCCCCCCCTGCCCCCAGTGAACGAGCCGACTCGCGAGGACGGCGTCGCCGAGTCGTTCAGCGAGGTGGTCGGCGGACCGGTCGGTGACCACGCGCGCTCCGGGTCGTGGTGGACACCGGTCCGGGTGATCCTGGCGGCATTCACCGTGGTGTTCGCGGTCGGCCTGGTGCAGAAGTACCCGTGCGGGAAGACCGACTGGTCGAACGAGGACGTCCGCTACAGCCGGATGTGCTACTCCGACGTGCCGTACCTCTACACCGGCCGCGGATTCGCCGAGAACCGCTGGCCGTACGGCGAGAGCGACGGCCGGTACGGCCCGATGGAGTACCCGGTCGTTATCTCGTACTTCGCCTGGGCTGCCTCCGAGGTCACCTCCTGGATCCCCTCGGGCCCGTCCCAAGAGGTGCGCGCCAGCACCGACCCCGGGGCGCTGTGGGGCTTGCCGGGGATGGCCAAGGAGGTCAACACCTACTTCCTGGTCACTGCGGTGCTGCTCTTCTGCTTCGGCCTCGGCTCGGTCTACTTCCTCGCCGGCGCCAGCCCAGGCCGGCCCTGGGACGCGATGGGTCTGGCCCTCTCCCCGGTGCTGCTGGTCAGTGCCCTGGTCAACTGGGACGTCCTCGCGATCTTCTTCACCGCCGCAGCACTCTGGGCCTGGGCGCGGGACAGACCGGCGCTCGCCGGAGTGATGGTCGGTATCGGCGTCGCCACCAAGCTGTACCCGCTCTTCCTGCTGGGTGCGTTCCTGGTCGACGCCGTCCGCCGCCGTCGACCGGACCGGATCGCCTTGGCGGTGCTCACCGGCACCGCCGCCTGGGTCGTGGTCAACCTGCCGGCGCTCCTGGGGAACTCGGCGTCCTGGAAGCTCTTCTGGACCTTCAACTCCGACCGCGGTGCCGACCTCGGCTCCTTCTGGCTGGTGCTGGAGCAACGCGGCCTGAGCATCGGTGCGAACGGGATCAACGTGATCTCGGGGGTGGGTTTCCTGCTCGCCTGCGCTGCCATCTTCGTGCTCGGGCTCGCTGCGAAGCATCGGCCGCAGGTCGCCCAGATCGCCTTTCTGGTCGTCGCGGCGTTCCTGATCCTGAACAAGGTCTACTCACCGCAGTACGTGCTGTGGCTGCTGCCGCTCGCGGTGCTGGCCCGACCGCGGTGGCGCGACCTGCTGATCTGGCAGGCCTGCGAGCTCGTCTACTTCGGTTCGGTCTGGCTCTACCTCGGCGGCTGGCTGGCACCGGCCGCGGGGGACGAGCCGTGGGCCTACCACCTGGCGATCGTCATCCGGATCCTCGGCGAGCTGTACCTGGCGGTGCTGATCATCCGCGACATCTGGCAGGCAGAGCCTTCGCTCGACGACCTGGACAGGAACTCGCTATCCGACCTCGACCGCATCGAACATCGTGGTCGTGAACCGGACCCGGACGGCGACGGTCTCGCCGACCTCGGGCACCGCAGCACCTGAGGGCAGGAACAGCATCGACGATTGCATGTGCGGTGGCTCGGCGAAGTAGCGGCTCTTGCCGTCGACGGTGAACGGCGACTTGACCAGGCCCACCGCGTCGAGCCCGCCGCGGGCGATCGTGCTCACCCGTGCTCGGGTGCTGGTCTCGCCGGTCGGTGACTCCAACCCGATCCCGTGCGCGGTGCCGCCGGAGACGATCAGGATCGTGCCTGAACGCGGCAGCGTCCGGAGGCGGTAGCCGAACACCTCGCCACGGTCGACCTGGTGCGCGTCGAGGACGTGCGCCGTGACGCCCAGCGCGCTGCGGTCGCCGAGCCAGAGCTCGGTACCGACCCGCTGCCGGATCGTGACGTCGGGGTAGCGGCCGGCCAGCGTCGCGACGTCCGCAGTCGAGAGGTGCGAGACCCACAGCACCGGGGCACCGTGGGTTGCGTCGTGGACGCCGGCGGCGACGAGCTCGGTCAGCAGCTGCTCTGCCTCTCCCAGGCCACCCGAGGAGCCGCCACTTGCCGCGAGGGGCAGGTGCACCGAGACACCTTCGAGCAGCACCCCGCCGTGCGCCCCGACCAGGGCCACCGCCTCCCGCAGACCACGCGGGGTGAAGCCGTGCCGCTTCATCGAGGTGATCAGCTCCAGCACGATCCGCGGTCGCCCGGGCTGCTGGAGGAGTTCGGTGAGGTCGGCGAGCCGGCCGACGGTGTGGATGATCCGGTCCGGGTCAGCGGCCTCGAGACCTGCGGTCTCGAACCCCCGCCACGGCGTCAGCACCACGATGTCGCCGTCGAAGCGGGAGGCGACCTCGGCGATCTCGCGGGGATGCCCGACGGCGACGGTGTCGACACCGAGCCAGGCGGCCTTGCGGGCCAGCCGGCCGAGGCCGAATCCGTACCCGTTGCCCTTGATCACCGGCACGATCCCGACCCGGGACCCGGCAGTCGCCCGGAGGTGCGCGCGCCAGCGGTCGCCGTCGACGTGCAGCACCAGGCTCACCGGTTCACCCCCGCCGCTTCAGGTAGACCTGGAACGCAGCGTAGATCGCGCGGTTCACCGGGAGGTCCCACTCGCCGGCGTACTCGACGGCCTCGCCGCCGGTGCCGACCTTGAACTGGATCAGGCCGAGTTGGGGATCATCGGCGGCCAGGGTGTCGGTAATCCCGCGCAGGTCATACACGTGGGCTCCGGCGGCGAGAGTGTCGCGGATCATCTGCCACTGGATCGCGTTCGACCCACGGACGTCGCGCTTCTCGGTCGAGGAGGCCCCGTAGGCGTACCAGGCGTGGTCGCCGACGCGGATCCAGATCGTGGCCGCGACCAGGTCGCTCTCGTGGGTGGCCAGGTAGAGCCGGATCTGCATCGTCGCGGAGCTGTTCTGCTCCTGGGTGCTCAGGGCGTCGTACATGGTGCGGAAGTAGGCGAGCCCGCGCGGGGTGAAGTGGTCGCGCTCCGCAGTGTGCGCGTACAGCGCGTGGAAGGCGGCGAGGTCCTGCTCGTTGCCGTCGGAGACCCGGACCTCGACGCCGGCCTTTGCGGCTTTCTTGATGTTGCGTCGCCATTGCTGATTCATCGCAGAGAGCACGTGCTCTTCGGTCTTCGGTACGTCCCCGTCCACGAGCGGGATCCAGAAGTTGTACTGCGGTTGTCCGGCGGAGAAGCCAGCTCCGTCGCCCTGCTGCTGCCAGCCGAGCTCGCGCAGCTGGGAGACGACGGCGGCGCCGGCCTGACTGCGCTCGGTCGGCGGGAGTGCTGTCAACGACAGGACGGCGTCGTCGGCGATGCCGTCCTTGATCTGGGCCGCACTCCACCTCCGGGTGATGACGGGCGGACCGATCCGAATGCCGAAGGCACCCTGCTGCTTCAGGTGCGCGGTCATCGGGGTGAGCCAGGCCCCGAGGTCGTTGCCGGACCAGTCGATGACCGGTCCCTCGGGCAGGTAGGCCAGGTAGCGCTTCACCTTGGGCAGCTGCCGGTAGAGGACCAGGGCGGCGCCGACGAGCTCGCCGTCACGGGTCCAACCGATCGATTCGGCCTTCCACTCCTTCTTCACCTGCGCCCACGCCGGCGTCTGCAAGAAGCTCACCGAGCCATGGGTCCGGAGAAACACGAGATGCTCCGCCGCGGAGATGGTGCGGACGACGAGGGCAGCTGTGTTCACGCAGCCGAGACTATCCACGCGGCCACGCGGTCGCGCCGCACCCCTCGCTGGCGTCGCGGCCTGGCGCTACTGCTCCACTAGCTCGATCACGCGCGCCCAGGCGGCACTGCCGGGGTCTATCAGCGCGAAATGGTCGCCGGGGACAGTGATCAGCGCCGCTGCCCCACCGGCCGCGAGGTTGGCGTCGACGTACGCGCGGCTCTGCGAGATCGGTACGTTGCGATCGTCGACGGCGTGTACGGCGGAGATCGAGCCGGCTGCCGGGACGAGCTGGATCGGGTCTGCCCAGGCGTACGTCTGCGCGGCCGCGGTGGGATCGGCGCCCATCAGGCCGACGACCGCTCCGCCCCCGAGGTTCTCCTCGGCCCCGGCGACGAGATCGAGGACGCCCGAGAGCGAGATCGTCGTCTCGGCGACGACCCGCGGAGCCCCGCCTGGGGTGCGCTCGTTGCGCGACGCCGCCCAAACGGCCAGGTGGCCGCCGGCGGAGTGACCGATCACGGTGACCGGGCCGTCGATCCCCAGTTGGTCGACGTAGTCGATGCCGTCGGCGACGTCCTCGAACGTCGCGGGATACGCGCCGCCGCTGCCCACGCGCCTGTACTCGAGATTCCAGGTGGCGTAGCCGCGCTCGCGGAGGTCCTCGGCGAGCGGGTCCATCAGGGCCGCGCCGAAGGAGTCGAGCCAGAAGCCGCCGTGGATCAGCACCACCAGGCCTTTCGGCGTGCTCTCGGGCTTACCGAGGACGCCGTACTGGTCGCGGTGGTCGCCGTAGGAGATCTTGCCGAGCCCGTCTGAGGTGGTGTCGGGCGCGCCGGTGTCGCCGCTGCTGCAGGCGGCGAGGACAAGTGCGGCCGCTGCGGCGAGTACCGTCCGCCGGGCCAGGCCGTTCAGAGCCGGGCTCGCAGCCAGGCGAAGTCTTCGGTGTGCTCGGCGGCGCCACCCGGGGTCTCGCAGATCACCGGTGCCCCGGCATCCCGCACGACAGCCGCGAACTCGTCGGGGTCGAGCTGGCCGTTGCCGAAGTTGGCGTGCCGGTCGGCGCCGGAGTCGAAGGCATCACGACTGTCGTTGGCGTGGACCAGGTCGATCCGCCCGGTGATGGCGTGGACCTGCTCGACGGCGTCGGTCAGGCTGATCCCGCCTGCCCAGGCGTGGCAGGTATCCAGGCAGAAGCCGACGTTCTCGGCGCCGTCGGCTTCACCGATCGCCGTCCACACCGACCTGATCCGGTCGAGGTGCCGGGCCATTGCGTTGCCACCGCCGGCGGTGTTCTCCAGCAGCAGCGGGATCTTCAAGTCGGTCGCCTCGATGGCCTTGCGCCAGTTGTCGAAGCCCTTGGCCGGGTCGTCGTCCTTGCCCACGTGACCGCCGTGCACGATCAGGCCCTTGGCGCCGATCTCGGCTGCTGCGTCCAGGTGCTGCTGGAGCAGCTTGCGGCTGGGAATCCGGATCCGGTTGTTGGTGGTGGCCACGTTGACGATGTACGGCGCGTGCACGTAGAGGTCGATGCCGGACGCCTCAGCATCGGCCTTCAGTCCGGCAGCACCGCCGGCGTAGGCGATCTCGGGACCCTTGTACCCCTGCGGGTCACCGAGGAAGAACTGCACGAGCGTGGTGTCGCGTGCCTTGGCCTCGGCGATCGGGTCGGTCTGGTCGACGTGGGCACCGATGGCGAGCTGCGTACTCATGAGCACACCTTAGAAGCGCACACCTACATCTCCTCACGTGCGCCGGTGGAAGGTGAAGCCTCGGGACCGCACCGCCCGAGCAGCCCACTGAGCCGTGCTCGTGAGCCCAGCACCGGTAGCAGCGTGGGTCCGGTCGGCCGAAGCGATCACCCCGAGCTTGATCGCTGCGAACTTGGACTCCGCCCGGGCGAGCGACTGCAGCAGCGCCTCCTGCCGGGGCCTACCGAGTCGGTCTGCGTCGAGGTCGTCGAGGCAGGCGTGCAGATCTGCTGCCGGATCGGCAGAGATCGGGAGCGCCAGGGGGGCATGAATCCATCCTGAATCGCACATATGTTCGAGTCAAACGTCGATCCACAGGCTGAAGCAGGTGCTCAGGGTGTCCTTCGCCTTCGCCGCAGCGCTTGCCTGCGTCGCCGGCAGGCGGACCCTTGCAGCAGCAGGCCGCCTCACAGGGACTGCACGCCGGGGATTCTCCACAACCCGGGATTTCGACGATTGGCCTCGTGGGCTGCCGTCCGGTTAGTCTTGCGCGTCGCGCTCTCCCGATGAGAGCTCGGCAAACGCTAGCCCTCCTGCCACGGAGATGCCGTGGCCGCCAAGTCCGAAGGAGGTGGAGAACGCTATGCGTAACTACGAACTCATGGTCATCCTCGACCCTGAACTCGAAGAGCGGACGGTTGCACCGTCGCTCGACACATACCTCAATGTCGTTCGCAACGACGGAGGCACCGTCGAGAACGTCGACGTCTGGGGACGCCGTCGTCTCGCCTACGAAATCAACAAGAACGCCGAAGGCATCTACGCCGTCGTGACACTCCAGGCCGAGCCGGCCACCGTCAAGGAGCTCGACCGCCAGCTCACGCTGAACGAGTCGGTGCTGCGTACCAAGGTCCTGCGTCCCGACGCTCACTGAGCCCGGGCCAGATCACCCAGTAGCACGAAACCCAAGGGAGAAACCCATGGCAGGCGAGACCGTCATCACCGTTGTCGGCAACCTGGTCGACGACCCGGAGCTGCGCTTCACCCCCTCGGGTGCGGCTGTGGCGAACTTCCGGATCGCGTCCACCCCGCGCACTTTCGACAAGCAGACCAACGAGTGGAAGGACGGCGAAGCGCTGTTCCTCTCCTGCTCGGTCTGGCGTCAAGCCGCGGAGAACGTCGCCGAGTCGCTTCAGCGCGGGATGCGCGTCGTCGTACAGGGGCGCCTGAAGGCGCGCACGTACGAGACGCGTGAAGGCGAGAAGCGCACGGTCTTCGAGATCGAGGTCGAGGAAGTCGGCCCGAGCCTGAAGTACGCCACCGCCAAGGTCACCCGCGCCAACCGCAGCAGTGCGGGTGGCGGGGGCGGTTTCTCCGGCGGGGACGACCCGTGGGCCACCCAGCCCGGTGGTCAGCCCGCGTCCGGTGGTCAGCCCGCGTCCGCTCCGGCTCCGGCCGGCGGCTCGTGGGGTGGCCAGCAGGGTGGCGGCGCTGCTCCGCAGGGCGGCCCCGGAGCCAACACCGGCGGTCAGCCGGCGGCTCAGGACCCGTGGGCAGTGCCCGGCGGTTCCGACGAGCCCCCGTTCTGATCACCACCTGAACCACACATCCATCCGCCCACCATTCCGGCGCTGAGCCGGGCTCTACGAAAGGGAGCACCACAATGGCAAAGGCAGTTATCCGCAAGCCGAAGAAGAAGGTTTGCCAGTTCTGCAAGGAGAAGGCGTCCTTGATCGACTACAAGGACACCAACCTGCTCCGCAAGTTCATCTCCGACCGCGGCAAGATCCGCGCTCGTCGGGTGACCGGCAACTGCGTGCAGCACCAGCGCGACGTCGCCACGGCCGTCAAGAACGCCCGCGAGGTCGCACTGCTCCCGTACACGTCGACGGCTCGCTGAGAAAGGGGAGTTGAAGAGATGAAGCTCATCCTGACGCAGGAAGTATCCGGACTCGGCGCCCCTGGCGACGTGGTCGAGGTCAAGGACGGCTACGGCCGCAACTACCTGATCCCGCGGGGTCTCGGCCTCCGCTGGACCAAGGGCGGCGAGAAGACCATCGAGTCGATCAAGAAGGCGCGCGACTCGCGTGCTGTCCGTGACGCTGACCACGCAGCCGAGGTACGGGCCAAGCTCGAGGGCTCGACCTTCCAGGTCAAGGTCCGCGCGGGTGAAGGTGGCCGGCTCTTCGGGGCTGTCACCACGGCCGACATCGCCTCGGCGATCGTCGAAGCCGGTGGCGAGGTCGACAAGCGCACGATCGTGGTAGCGAACCCGATCAAGTCGCTCGGCACGCACACGGTCACCGTGAAGGTGCACGACGAGGTCGAGGCGAAGGTCAACCTCAACGTCGTCTCCGCCTGAGACAACCACGCCGACCCGGCGTGAAAGTGCAGATCACTTGCACTTTCACGCCGGGTCGTTGCGTTTGACCTGCATTTTCAAGCCTGGTCAGCGGGGCCGCCCAGCCACGGTCGCCGGTGCACCCGGAACAGGTAGTAGATGAGCACCAGGTTGACCACGCCGATGCCGATCAGGGTTGGCGTGATCAGGTTCTTCACGTCGCCTCCGTAGGCGACCGGTGGCAGCACGATGGCTGCGATGAGCCCCCAGGTGAGGACGCCGAACCGACCGGCCACGAACCGGTCCCGGGGCTGCTGGGCGATGGCTTCCTGCCCGATCTTCCGGGTCAGCAGCAGGGTCGTCGCCGATTGCGGCAGGCTCAGGAACCAGGCGATCGAAGCCGCCTTGGTGGCCTCGTCGAGCTCGGCCCGGGTCTTCAGCTCCGCGGGGATGGAGGGCAGGAGATCGGTCACCTGCGGGAGCCAGAGCGGAATGCTGACCGCCAGAGCGAGCCAGGTCAGCCAGTAGGCGATGTCGACGTTGAGCGTCTTGCGCAGAGCAGTCATCCCAGAGAGCACCAGCAACCAGCCCAGTGGGTCCGGCAGAGCGTCGTACACGTCGCCGGCGATCGCGAAGTTCGCTGGGATGAAGACGATCACCAGACCCATGGCGATCTTCTGTAGCGGCGACATCGGTCCCCTCTCGGTGCGCTCCAGCCTGCGTTCCGGCTCGGGCGTCACCCTACGGTCATCCACGACGTGGTTCGCTCCCGCGCTAGCAGTACAACGCCGCGGCCACCCAGGAACGCGACCACGAACACGGTCCACAGCCAGACCAGGGTGCCGCCCAGATCGCCGATGATCGCTGGTTCGGCGAGCAGAAAGAGTGGGTCTGTCACCAATGCCAGAAATGCGGGGACCGCGAGTCGCAAAATCTCCCTGTCCACAGGGCTTGCGCTTGCCTTGCCGGGGAGGCTATGCACTCACCTCAGCCTGGGGATAACTGGCTCAGCCTGTGGGTAATCGAATCTCTCAGGTGCTTTGTCGACATACAGACCAAGCCGTCCCAGATGACGAAACGATGAACGGAAACCGGCGGACTTTCTTCTGTCCACAGGCCTGAAAGCAGCAAAACCCCAGGTCAGCACGGCGAAGGCCAGGGTGAACATTTCGGCGTCCACAGTCCACCCACCATCCTGTGCACAGAAAATCCTGGGTCTTCCACACGACACACAGGGTTATCCACAGGTGCCTGTGGATTCCGGGATTTGTCAGTTCCGGTACAGGGCTTAGTGTCACGCAGTCCGGCTTGCCGACGAGTGCCACGGATATGCCGGGGGTGCCCTCTAACGTCGGAGCACGAGCACCAATGACGCAGGTTCGCAGGGGTGGCAGACAGTGAGCATGACCGAGTCGACCGGGGTCGGCGAACACGGCTACCCCGGCGCCTACCCCGAGGACGCCTCCGGACCGACACCCGCCTTCGCGGGCTTCAGCGAGTCCGCCAATCAGGAGCACTGGGCGGGCCGGATGCCGCCCCAGGACGTCGACGCGGAGCAGAGCGTCCTCGGCTCGATGCTGATCTCCAAGGACGCTATCGCCGACGTCCTCGAGGTCGCGAAGGCGCACGACTTCTACCGGCCCGCGCACGAGACCATCTTCGACGCGATTACCGACCTCTACGCCCGCGGCGAACCCGCTGACCCGGTCACCGTCTCGGCCGAGCTCAACCGCCGCGGTGAGCTCAGCAAGATCGGTGGGGCTCCGTACCTGCACACGCTCTCGGCCAGCGTCCCGATCGCCGCGAACGCCGGGTACTACGCCGACATCGTCCGGGAGAAGTCCATCCTGCGCCGCCTCGTCGACGCCGGCACCAAGATCGCCCAGCTCGGGTACGCCGGCGAGGGCCAGGTCGACGACACCGTCGACCGCGCCCAGGCCGAGATCTACGCGATCACCGAGAACCGTTCCTCCGAGGACTACCACCCGCTGAGCGCGATCATGGAGGCCACCCTCGATGAGATCGAGTCGATCTCCAACCACGACGGGACCCTGCGCGGGGTGCCGACCGGCCTCGCTGACCTCGACGAGCTGACCAACGGACTGCAGGCCGGTCAGATGATCATCGTCGCCGGTCGTCCCGGTAGCGGGAAGTCGACCCTCGGCCTGGACTTCTGCCGCGCCGCCTCGATCCACAACAACATGACGAGCGTCATCTTCAGCCTCGAGATGGGCAAGGCCGAGATCACCATGCGGCTGCTCTCCGCCGAGGCCCGGATCCCGCTCGGTCACATCCGCAACGGCGGCATGAACGACGAGGACTGGGCAAAGCTCGCCCGCAAGATGGGCGACGTTTCCAGCGCCCCGATGTTCATCGACGACAGCCCCAACATGACGATGATGGAGATCCGCGCGAAGGCCCGCCGGCTCAAGCAGCGCCACGACCTCAAGTTGATCGTGATCGACTACATCCAGCTGATGACGTCGGGCAAGAAGGTCGAGTCCCGCCAGGTCGAGGTCTCGGAGTTCTCCCGCCAGATCAAGCTGCTCGCGAAGGAGCTCGAGGTCCCGATCGTCGCGCTCGCCCAGCTCAACCGTGGGTCCGAGCAGCGCGCCGACAAGAAGCCGATGGTCTCCGATCTCCGTGAGTCCGGCTCGCTCGAGCAGGACGCCGACATCGTCATGCTGGTGCACCGCGAGGACATGTACGAGAAGGAGTCGGCCCGCGCTGGCGAGGCCGACATCATCGTCGGCAAGCACCGCAACGGCCCGATCCGCGACGTCACCTGCCTGTTCCAGGGGCACTACTCGCGGTTCGTCGACATCACCCACTGATGGACTTAACGCCATGAGCACCGTTCCCGGCTCCCTGAACTGGCTGGCCGCTGAGGATCCGCACCCGGCTCGTCTGGCCCACCAGGCCGCGCTCCGCTGCGCGATCGCCGGCGACAAGCCGGGCTGGCTCGCGCTGTGGGCCGAGAACTGCGAGATCTTCGACCCGGTCGGCCCCGGCCTCTTCGACCCGACCGGCGCCGGCCACCACGGTCACGCGGGCGCCGAGCACTTCTGGGACGTCGCGATCGCCCCGGTGGAGACCTTCGACGTCGAGGTCCGGACGTCGTACGCGACCGGCGACTCCGCCGCGCAGGAGGCCACCTTCGCCACCACCTTCAGCGACGGCACCCGCGCCGAGATCGACCTGATCGTGGTGTACCGCGTCAACGAGGCAGGCCTGATCACCTCGATGCGCGCCTACTGGGAGCTCGAACGGGTCAGGCTGAGCAATCCGAGCTGAGCAGTTCCGCACGCCGCTCTGTCGCCCTACGATCCGGGCATGAGCATCGACAAGGCAGCGCTGGTCGCCGGCACCATCCGAATGTCCTCCGGCGTCCACTTCCTGATCGCGCCTGAGCACGCCAACCGGCTCTGGGGCGACAAGGAGCCGCCGGTGAACACCACCCGGCTGCTGCTGCGCTCGATGGGTTACCGCGACGCGCTGATCGGCGGGCTGCTGGTCCAGGCGTCCCTGCGCGGCAAGGACACTCGGGGTTGGTTCCTCGCCTCCGGCGGTGCGGATGCCGCCGACCTGCTCGGTGGCTGGAGCACGCACCGGGAGATGACAAGGTCTCAGCAGTACGTCGGGCTCGGCGGTGCCGTGGTCGGCATCGGCATCGGACTGTGGGGATCGACCCGGCGCCCAAAGGGCTGACTGCGTTGATCTGTCGGTCGTCTGGGTAACGATGAGGCCATGAGCACCAACAAACTGACCGGACAGCAGATCGCCGACGCCTCCCTGATCGGCTGGGCGAACCTGGCCGGCGCGCTCCAGACGCGCATCGACACCAAGGACTTCGCAACCGGCCTGCAGATCCTCAACGCTATCGGCGTCGCCGCCGAGGAGCTGAACCACCACCCCGACCTTGACCTGCGCTACTCCCGGGTCGACGTACGTCTGACCAGCCACGACGTCGGCGGGATCACCGAGCGCGATGTAGCGCTGGCGAAAGCCATCACGACCATTGCGCGCGCAGCCGGAGCCGAGACCGAGTCGGGGTCCGTGTCCCGGTTCGAGATCGGTCTGGACACCCCGGACACCGAAGCGGTCGCACCGTTCTGGGCAGCCGTGCTCCGCGGCGAGCGCGGCACGGGCGACGAAGGCAACGACGTCGTCGACCCGTACGACGCCTGTCCGACGATCTGGTTCCAGACCTCGGGGTCCGCCGAACCGCGGCAGCGTTGGCACCCCGACGTCTGGGTACCGCCTGAGCAGGTCCAGCCGCGGATCGAAGCGGCTGTCGCCGCCGGCGGGACCCTGGTCAGCGACGAGCGGGCCCCGGCGTTCTGGGTGCTGGCCGACGCCGAAGGCAACAAGGTCTGCCTGTGTACTTGGCAGGACCGCGGCTGAGACCCGGACGGGCTACCTCCGAGCGAGCGAGCCCAGCGTGATGTCGTCGCGCGCCACGTAGACGCTGAAGGCACCGGAGTTGTCCGAACCGAGCGCGTCGACATACTGGAGCTGCAGCCGCTGCCTGGACGGCGGGGTGTACCAGGCCTCATAGGTGTGGTCGCCACGGCAGCTACCCTCCCAGCGCAGCCCTCCGTGGATCACCAGACCGTGCGTGAGCGGCTGCGGCAGCGCCGACGGGCTGGCGGCGTGCAGGCTGCCCACCGGGTCACCCCAGCCGTCCCAGCCGAGGAACCCCAAGTCCGGAGCCTCGCTCGCCTGCTCCCGGGGCGTCGGTTCGTACGTCGTCTGGTCGGCCGCCCTGGTGCAGTGCGCATCGCCGACCGCGTTGCCGGCGCCGTAGCGGACCAGGCCGGTGGCGACGATTCGGTAGGTGACGCCCGCGCGCAGGACGAACGGCGAGCTGGTCAGCACTCCGGTCGCCGCGACGACGAAGCCGGTCACCGCGGTTCGGTCCGGGTCGAGGTCACGGGTCTCGGGGAAGCGCACCGGGAGGGACGTGACATTGCGAGCCCGATACCAGGACGTCTGCCCCGCGGCCCCGGCGTACCCCAACGAGAAGTGCACGTGGTTGAGGTGGCGCAGGCTGCGCGAGCACGTCCGCTTGGTCCTGCACGCGGGGTGCAGGTACGGACGCGGCACGAAGTCGCGGTAGGAGGCCCAGATCGTGTCGTTGTAGATGAAGTACATGAGCCCCAGCCGCCGGGCGAGGGCGTGCTGATTGCCGGCCGCGTCGGTGGCCAGTACCCGGCGGATGAAGTCGAACGCCGCTCGGCGCGTTGCGGCGTTGGCGACGTCAGCGCCCCAGTCGAAGGCCCGGCCGTCCTTGTGCTCGCTCCGTCCACCAGTGCTGCAGCCGCGCATCAAACCCAGCGAGCGGGTTGCCGGGTAGCTGCGCAACAGGTGACGGGCGAACGCGGCGGTCCCGGGCTTGGCCGAGGCGGCACAGGTCGTCTGTCCTTCGTAGGCGGCAGCCTCGTCGACCCGTGGCGAGTAGCCGAGCGCGCCGGCGGGCGCCGAGATGGGGACGAAGAGACCGAGCGTCAGCGCGGCGATCACGGCAACGGGGACGAGGTCCTTCGAACGGTAAGGAACGGGGCGCACAACGCACTTCCCAACAGGTAGACAGCCTTGCTGTTCAGCGGCGCCACGGCCTCCCCCGTAGCGCCGCCAGCTACCTGATCGGCCGGTGGGGGTGCTGTCTGAGTGTTCAGGCCCGATTCACCCGAAGGGCCCAACTGGTCGGACTGAGCCGGCGCGGCTGGTGCACCTCGTTGGCACGAAGGCAGCGAGCTACCTGAAGGTGAGCAGCAGTCCGACCGCAGCCGGGACGGCGCCGACGACCAGCCAGGGACTCAGCGGGTTCTTGCCGTGGATCGCCCGGGCCGCGACGACCGCAAGGGTCATCAGGACCGCGGCGATCACGTTCAGGCCGATCCGGGCGTCGACGCGGTCGGCGTCGGTGACCATGGCCGCGATGACGAGCCCGACCGACAGGTGCAGGATCGTGGTGACGGCGAGCACCGACATCACCCACTGCTTCACCCTGGTCAGGTTCTGCTCGTCGCGAGCCACTGCCCGGCGTGGAGGGTTCGCGGGGTCGATCAGGTGCCGGGCAACGCGTCGCGGCGGCTCCGGCGTGGACATGGGGCGAATCTACTGGGCCGGTGTGTGCGCCCTCCGGGCGGCTAATCGGATTCGCGACGCGCGGACCCTTGGAGATGATCGAGCCATGACCGGAAGCCAGCGGGCCGACTTCTTCGTAGAACCGATTGAGGACCCGCGGGAAGTCGAAGTGACCTCGCTCGGGGACGAGAAGGAGACCCTCGTCGAATTTCTGCGCTACCAGCGCCTCACGCTGGAGCTGAAGTGCTCGAGCTCGTCCGGCACCTGGCCGAGGACCTCTCCGTGGTCGTCGACCGAGGGACGGGCAGATGTCCTAGCGCGAGATCCTGGTGCACATGATCGAGGAGTAGGCGCGGCACAACGGGCACGCCGATCTGCTCCGCGAATGCATCGACGGGCGCCTGGGTCAATGACCTGGGCGCGGACGTAACTCACAGTTACTCTGCGTCCGTTCCGGACTACGCTCGCTGCGACGGGCCGGACCACGGCCCGCCGTTGGCGAGGAGGACCGATGACGTCACGACTGAACCCGTACATCCAATTCGACGGTACTGCGGAGGAGGCGCTGGCGTTCTACCAGCAGGTCTTCGGTGGTGAGCTCGACCTCAACCGGTTCGGCGACTACGGCGTGACCGAGGAACCGATAGCCGGCAAGATCATGCACGGCCAGCTCGAGACGCCGTCCGGGTTCACGCTGATGGCTGCCGATGCCGCGCCGGGAATGCAGCTCAAGCCGGCCGGCAACATCACCATCAGTCTCTCGGGTGACGACGCGGGTGACCTGTCCCGATGGTTCGACGGCCTGGCTGAGGGCGGCACCGTGCTGATGCCGCTGGAGAAGCAGATGTGGGGCGACGTGTACGGCATGGTGACCGACAAGTTCGGGGTCGACTGGATGGCGAACATCGCCGGTGACGCGATCGGGGGCAGCGCATGAGCGCCCCGGACTTCGACGTCCTAGTGGTCGGCGCCGGCCTGTCCGGCATCGGTGCCGGCTACCGGCTGCAGACCGAGTGCCCCGAGAAGACCTACGCGATCCTCGAGGCGCGGGACGACATCGGCGGCACCTGGGATCTTTTCCGCTACCCCGGCATCCGCTCGGACTCCGACATGTTCACCCTGAGCTTCCCGTTCAAGCCGTGGAGCAACGAGGACTCCATCGCGGATGGTCCGGCGATCCTGAGCTACATCAAGGACACCGCCGCCGAGTTCGGCATCGAGGAGAAGATCCAGTTCCGCACCAAGGTCACCTCGGCGAACTGGTCCTCGGAGACCTCTACCTGGACGGTGAGCGTCGAGGACCGGCGCGGGACCAAGGCGAGCAAGCGGACGATCACCTGCAACTTCCTGTACGCCTGCTCCGGCTACTACGACTACGAGCAAGGTCACGAACCGGTGTTCCCCGGGATCGACGACTTCACCGGGATGGTGGTCAAACCGCAGTTCTGGCCGGAGAACCTCGACTACTCGGGCAAGAAGATCGTCATCATTGGCAGTGGTGCGACCGCGGTGACGCTGGTGCCCTCGATGTCCGAGGACGCTCAGCACGTGACGATGCTGCAGCGCAGTCCCACCTGGATCGGCGTGGTGCCGCAGAAGGACAAGGTCGCCGACGCGCTCCGCAACACGCTGCCGGCCGGTGTCGCACACCGGGTCGTCCGCACCAAGAACATTGCCTTCCAGATGGGCGTCTACCAGTTCTGCCAGCGCGCCCCCAAGCTCGCCAGCAAGGTGCTGCTCGGGATGACCACCCGGGTGCTCAAGGACGAGGCCATGGTCGCCGAGCACTTCACGCCCACCTACAACCCCTGGGACCAGCGGGTCTGCGCGGTCCCGGACGCGGACCTGTTCAGGGCGATCCGGCGCGGCAAGGTCGACGTCGTCACCGACCACATCGACACCTTCGTCCCCGAGGGCATCCGGCTGAAGAGCGGCAAGGTCCTGGAGGCCGACATCGTCGTGCCGGCGACCGGTCTGAAGATCCAGCTTTTCGGCGGCATCGTCCCGACGGTGGACGGCGCGTCCGTGGACATGCACGAGAACTTCGTGTGGCAGGGCTGCATGCTCACCGGGCTGCCGAACTTCGCGCTCTGCGTCGGCTACACCAACGCGTCCTGGACGCTACGCGGTGACCTCACCTCGAGGCTGGTCTGCAAGGTGATCAACGAGATGGACAAGGTCGGTGCCGTCTCGGTGATCCCGGTGCCGGAAGGTCCGCTCGAGGGTCGGCCGCTGCTGGACATCGCGTCGGGCTACGTGCAGCGCGCCCTCGGCGACCTGCCGCAGCAGGGTCACCGCGGTGCCTGGCGGGTCCGGCAGAACTACCTGATCGACTCCGCGACCACCATGCGCCATGACCTGCACAAGACCCTCCGGTTCACCTCGGCGAAGGCGTCGCACCCGGCCGGTGAGAAGGCGTCCGCGTGAAGGGCGAGGACACCGTCACCGTCGAGGTGAACGGCGTGGACCTGCGGGTCCGGATCAGCGGACCGGCCGACGGCGTACCGGTCCTGCTCATCCACGGGATTGCGCGCAGCCTGGAGGACTGGACCGAGGTGCACGACCTGCTTGCGGAGCAGTACCGAGTGATCAGCACCGACCTCCCCGGCTTCGGGTACAGCCGCAAGGGCCGCGAGCGTCCCGGGTTGGCGTCGTTCGGACGCGCGATGGCTGCCCTGCTCGACGCCGCCGACGTGAGAAAACCGGCGCACGTGATGGGCAACTCGCTGGGGGGCGCGGTCGCGATGACGCTGGCCGTCGACCACCCCGGCAAGGTCGCCAGCCTCACCCTGGTCAACAGCGTGGGGTTCGGCAGCGAAGTCAACATCTCCCCGCTGCCCATCCTGTATGGCACCCTCGCGGCGCTCCCCGGCCTGCGCGGCACCTTCGCACCGTTGGCCCGCAAAGCCGGCGCCGAGGCGCTCCGCGCGCTCTTCTTCGACCGGTCGTTGGCCACCCCTGAGCACATCAAGCACGCCAATGCACTCGCCCGGGAGACAGACTTCCGCGGGAGCTTTCTCGGTACCGCCCTGACGCTGGGAGCTCCGGTCCTGGGGGTCCGGGCCGGCTGGCGACGAGCCCTGCTGGCCAAGCTCGCCGTTGCCGAGCTCCCGGTCCTGGTCGTTTGGGGAGACACCGACAACCTGCTCCCGGTCAAGCACCTGGACGCGGCGAAGGCCGCGCTCCCGGACGCCGTCACCCACCTGTTCGCCGAGACCGGCCACATGCCGCAGTTCGAGAGACCTGCCGAGTTCGCGGAGGTCGCCCGTGCCTTCGTCGACCAGGTGACTCGGCAAGACGGACCAGGGGAGTCCTCCCGGGAAGGCGGCGAGGCCATGCGCGTCGCCATCCATGAAACTCTGACCGCGGAGAGGAAGGACACGTGACCCAGCCAGCAGTCCTCACCGAGCGCGACGGCCACGTCCTGATCGTCACCCTGAACCGACCCGAGGCCCGGAACGCCGTCAACGCGGACCTGACCCTCGGCCTCGGCACCGCACTGGAGGAGGCGGAGAACGACCTCGAGATCCGCGTGGTCGTCCTGACCGGGGCCGGTGAGCAGACCTTCTGTGCCGGCGCCGACCTCAAGGCGATCTCGCGCGGGGAGAGCCTCAACCCGCCGGGCACCGAGGCCTGGGGTTTTGCGGGCATGGCCCAGCACCCGATTTCCAAACCGGTGATCGCGGCCGTCAACGGCGGCGCCCTCGGCGGCGGCACCGAACTGGTGTTGGCAGCCGATCTCGCGATCGCGGCCGAGCACGCCACCTTCGGGCTGCCCGAGGTGAAGCGCGGTCTGATCGCTGCCGCTGGCGGCGTGCTGAGACTTCCGGACCAGCTGCCGCGCAAGGTCGCGATGCACGCGATCCTCACCGGCGACCCGATCGACGCCGCCACCGCGTTGCGCTGGGGCCTGGTCAACGAGGTGGTCCCCGCTGCCGGGCTGCTGCCCGCTGCTCTGGACCTGGCCCGCCGGATCGCTGCGAACGCGCCGCTCTCGGTGCAGCACAGCAAGCGGGTCGCCGCAGGCATCACCGGCGAGTCGGGCAGCTACGCGGTGCCTGCGGAGGACGCGGCCTGGGCAGCGAGCGACGCGGCGATGATGACGATCTTCACCAGCGAGGACGCGATGGAGGGCCCGATCGCGTTCGCCGAAAAGCGCGAGCCCCGGTGGAAGGGCCGCTAGACGGGCTGCGCCAGTTGCACGGACGCCCGGCACCGGACAACCGCGCGGTCAGCGGGAGCTGTCCGGGATCGTTCCGGGGGTCAACTTGTAGCGGATGAAGGTCGGGACCGCGAAGGCCGCGACGATCACCAGCACCACCACCAGCACCCCGCCTCCGGTTGCGGCCGCAGCGGTGCCAACCACCGCAGCAGCTCCGCCATGCGCCACGTCGGCGATCCGCGGCCCGCCGGCGACTACGACGATGAAGACGCCCTGCAACCGGCCACGGACCGCGTCGGACGCGGAGGCTTGCAGCATGCTCATCCGGAAGGCGGCCGAGGCCATGTCGGCCGCACCGGCGATCACCAGCATCAGCACGGCCAGGATGAGCATCGCCGTGCGTGCGCCGTTGTCTGCCAGGGACACGGCGAGACCGAAGCCCACGATGGCCAGACCCCAGACCACGATCGAGGCCACCACGGCCAGGCCTTGGCGCTCCACCCGGGAGACCCAACCGGAGAAGACTCCGCCGATCACCGCGCCGAGAGGGATCGCAGCGAAGAGCAGGGCGAAGGCGAGTCCGCCTTCTGAGGGCCCACCGAAGTCGAGGTCCGCGATCTCGGGGAAGAGCGCTCTCGGCATCCCGAAGACCATCGCGATCAGGTCGACCACGAAGGACATCATCAGCACGGGGTGTCCGCGCAGGTAACGCAGCCCGTCGAGGACTGCGCTCAGGCCCGGGGTCCCCGCGGCGCCCTCGACCGGCAGCTTCGGCAGCAGGACGACGGCACCGAGGGTGGCGAACAGAGCGATGGTGTCGGCGAGGTACAACCAGGAGAACCCGATGATCGGGATCAGCGCCCCGCCCACCAACGGTCCGGCGATCGCGCCTGCCTGGAGGACGGTCATGTTAAGCGAGTTCGCAGCCGGCAGGTCGGCGGGGGACAGCAGCTTCGGCAGGATCGCGTTTCGGGTCGGTTGGTTGACCGCGAAGAAGGCCTGCTGGACCGCGAACAGGCTGAGCAGCAGCCAGACGTTGCCGGCGCCGACAGCAGCTTGGACCCAGAACGCCGCACTGGTGGCGATCAGTCCGACGGTGGTGATGATCAGTAGCATTCGGCGGTCCATCACGTCGGCCAGCGCGCCGCCCCAGAGCCCGAAGACGATTAGGGGCACCAGGCCGAACAACCCGGTCAGCCCCACGTACGCCGAGGAACCGGTCTCGGCGTAGATCTGCGCAGGGACCGCGACGACGGTGAGCTGGGCACCCACCATGGTGACGATGTTGGCCGTCCACAGCCGGCGGAAGTGGGCGTTGCGCAGCGGGGTGGTGTCCGCGAAGAGGTCCCTGATCTGCACCACGGGAGGTTACGCCTGCGGAGTTGAACGACGGCCCCCGGTCTGGTCGACTCCTTCTATGACCTCTCGGCGCCGGTTCCGGCCATTCGTTCCCGCCCTGGTGACTCTCGCGGTCCTTGCCTCGGGCTGCGGGCCGTTCGGTGGCGACGACGACGGCGCCGAGAAGCTCGCCGACCGGCTCGCAGCGGCGCTGAAGGTCGGCGACCTCACCTCGGTGCCGTTCACCACGTCGGACGCTGCGACCGGTTACCAGGAGCTGGCCGCCCCGCTGAAGTCCTTCACCACCGAGGTCGAGGTCGCCGGAGTCGAGACAGACGACGACAGCGCCACCGCTACGCTCCGCTGGACCCTCGCCCGGGACGGTGCGCAGTGGAACCACACGACCGAGGTCGCCCTGCTGAAGAGCGGCGAGTCCTGGGAGGCGGTCTGGAAGCCGTCACTCCTGGAGTCCTCCCTCGTCGAGGGCGAGACGTTGCGGGTCTCCGGGGTGAAGGCGGAACGCGGCGACATCCTCGGCAACGGTGACCAGCCATTGGTCGTGCCGAGGCCGGTGGTTCGCTTCGGGATCGACAAGACCCGGTTGACCGGTGACCCGGCCTCGTCGTCGCGCGCGCTCGCCGACGCCGTCGACATCGACGCGGCGGCTTTCGCCCGCGAAGTGGCCAAGGCCGGCCCGAAGGCGTTCGTGCAGGCGGTCGTCGTCCGGCGTTCCGAGGTCACCCAGGCCTTGTTCGCCCGGGTCGAGGCGATCGAAGGTGCTGTCGGCATCTCCGACAACCTGCCGCTGGCGCCGGCCAAGGACTTCGCCGCTGCCCTGCTCGGCACGGTCGGTCCGGCGACCGCGGAGATCGTGAAGGACAGCGACGGCCGGCTCCGGGCAGGCGACGACGCCGGGCTCTCCGGACTCCAGGCCCGCTACGACCAGGAGCTCGGCGGGACTCCCGGGCTGAAGGTCAGCGCGCTCCCGGCGCAGGCGTCCGATGCCGGACCACGAGCGCTGTTCACCGCGGAGCCGACCGCCGGGGAACCGCTGCGCCTTACCCTCGATCGCAATTTGCAGACCAAGGCTCAGGAGCTGCTTGGTCGTTACGGCCCGGCCAGCGCCCTGGTGGCGATCAAGCCATCGACCGGGGAGATCCTGGTCGCGGCCAGCGGGCCCGGGTCGGACGGCTACAACACCGCGACCTTCGCCCAGTACGCGCCGGGCTCGACCTTCAAGGTGATCAGTTCGCTGGCTTTGCTCCGCTCCGGGTTGAAACCCGGCTCCTCGGTCCCGTGTCCGGCCACGGTCAGCGTCAACGGCAAGCAGTTCAAGAACTACTCCGACTACCCCTCGGGCAGGCTCGGCACGATCACGCTGCGCGACGCCGTCGCGAACTCCTGCAACACCGCTTTCATCTCGTCCCGCGCGAAGGTCAAGGGCACCGAGCTCGCCGACGCCGCAGCCGCGCTCGGGTTCGGCGTCGATCGCGACCTCGGCTTCCCCGCCTACTTCGGCCAGGTCCCGGAGCCGGAGGGTGAGACCGAAGCCGCCGCAGACCTGATCGGTCAGGGCAAGGTGCTGGCCTCGCCGATGGTGATGGCGGCCGTCGTCGCCAGCGTCGTCGACGGATCCACGGTGGTACCAGTGCTCGTCAAGGGACTCCCGACTCCGGCCGCGGACCCGCCGACACCGTTGACCCCGGCCGAGGCGGCCAGCCTGCGGACGTTGATGCGCGCCGTGGTCACCGACGGGTCCGGTTCGTTCCTCTCCGGGCTGCAGCCGCCGGATGTGCTGGCCAAGACCGGCACCGCGGAGTACGGCGACAAGCCGCCGCTGCCGACGCACGCCTGGATGGTCGGCGCCCAAGGCGACCTGGCGGTCGCGGTCTTCGTGGCCGATGGCGAGTCCGGCTCCCGAACGGCCGGCCCGGTGCTGGAAGCGTTCCTCCGGGCGGCGAAGTAGGGCTCAGCAGCCGGTCGGGCAGCGCTACCGAGTGACCGAGCGCGGGTAGTCGCGGCTGTCGATGCGGGCGTCGGCCCAGATGATCGGGTGGTCGGTCAGGTAGTCGACGATGGAACTGCGGTCCTCGACGTAGTTGCTGAACTGCACGCCGTACGACGCTCCGACCCAGTCAACGACCCGGGAGGTGGTGACGCTGCAGCCTCCGCGACCGTGACCACCGGCGGCCATCCGCATGTCGGCGCCGACGGCGATCTGGCAGCCCCAGGAGTTCCGCTCGTTCATGTCCCCGGTGACGAAGACCGGGCGACCGGTCCTGGCCAGGTCCCGGAAGAGCGCGATCTGCCGGCGCTTGGCCTCGTTGCGCAGGCCTTGGACCTTGCCGAACTTGTCGGCCGGGTTGTGGAAGTTGGTGAAATAGGCCTCGATGCCGGTCTGCCGGTGGCGAAGAAGCACGATCGGGATATTGCGAGGGCGACCACCGAAGTACGGGATCGGGGTGTTGTCGGTGCTGATCAGCTCCCAGTCAGCCTCGCGCCAGGCCAGCGTGTTGTCGCCGTCGCCTCGGCGCAGCTGGTTGTCGGGGTACATCCCCCAGCTGTTGTTGGTCCGGTTCCTGAAGGTCGCCCGCTGGTCGGCCTGGAACTCCTGGAAGCCGACGACCGAGAAGTTGTTGTCCAAGACGTACTGGGTGCCGCGTGCTGCCCGCGTGGTGCCCGACCGGGGTCCGTTGCGAGCGGTGTGCGAGCTGCCGAGGATGTTGTAGGTCGCAATCCGGAAGGTCAGCACCGGGGGTGCAGAGCGGCGCGGTTTCGGCCGGGTGTCCAGGACCTTGCCGCCGATCGGGATGGAGCCGGCGAGTGCTTCGGCACTGAGCGCGATCTTCTTGCGCTTGACCGCCTTGGTGCTGGTCGGGCTTGGTGTGATCGAACCGAGCGAGACCGGCGCCGAGGTGACGGTGGCCGAGGGCGACGCCGCCGGTGAGTCGTCGGCCGAGAGCGCAGGCAGAACATCGCCCCCCATGAGGACGAACGTCAACAGCCAGGCGACCCCCACGCCGCCGACCAGTCCCAGCTTGCCTGCCACCGCGCCACGATATCCTGACAAACCAACTCCGATGCCCCGCTTGCCGAAAGCCGGACTCCAGGGCTGCGGCTCAGGCGCTGACCAGCGCTCCGCCGACGACCCGGGTCTGCTCGCGCACTCGCTCGTACGTCGCGATCAGGTCGGCGGAGCGCTTCCACCTGCAGGGCGCGGCGCTGGAGACCGTGCGAGAGCAGCCAGGTGCCGTACGACCTAGGCAGCGAGACGTTCGAGCTACGCGGAGATGCGGTCCGACGGTACCGGCGGCGGCGCGAGGGTGAGCCGCTCCCGGCGGGGAGCGGCGGGTACGGCGTGTTGGCGAAGCAGCCGGAGTACGCCCGCGTTACGCGCTTCGAGGCGGGCACGCTGCTCGTCCAGGACCGCCTCGGAGAGGTGGCTGTCGAGCTGGGTGTCGCAGGCCAGGTTCCACCGGTAGCGCAGGGCCGCCACCAGGGCATCGGCGTCACCGAAGATCTCTGCGTAGTCCTGGTTCCAGGGGAGCTCCTCGCAGCCGGCACTCGCGAGTGCCTCGATCTCCTGCAGCGCCTGCCAGCGGCGCCGGGTCTCGGTATAGCTCATGGGGATCACCCTCGATCTGCTTGTGAGCCAGGTCGGCTCGGTCGTTCGTAACGTGTGGATGATTCGAACTTACGGATCCGGGCAGCGGCGCCCATCGCCCCGCAGTACCTATGCGGGCTACGACCCTGGTAGGAGTCCTGCCGCCACTCCAGGCGGATGCCGGAACGGCCCGCGCTCCTTACTCTTGGACCTGTGCGCCCGTTGCAGGACTCCCCGCTCGCCGAGACCGTGAACTCCGGTCCGGTCTGGTTGCGCTCCCGGATCGAGGAGCACATCGAGGCGCACGGCCTGCTGTACCCCTGGTGGATCCCCGTGCTTTCGATCACCGGCCAGTTCGGCGCGGTCATGATCTCGCTGGCCCTTCGCGATGCGCTCTGGTCGCCGACGTGGCTGGCGCTGGCCGCTCCGTTGGTGCTGATGCCCGGAATCTTGATGATCGGCGCTGGGCGGCACCTGCCGCACCTGTTCGAGACGCTGGCGGCCCTCGCCGCGGCGGCGATCCTGCTCACCGATCCGGTCGGTGCCGGCTCGGCGATCGACACCGCGCCGGTGCTGCTTGCCTTCATCACCGCCGAGGTGGTGGCGCGCGACGGGGTCCGCAACGGGCTGATTGTCTCGGCGGTCTCGTTTGCGATGATCATCGCGGCGGCGGCGGGGCCCGGTCTGACCGGGACGCCGGTGCACCTGGTCGACGTCCCGCTCGGCTTCGCCGTTGGCTACATGCTGCTGTGGCAGATGCGTGCCCTCGCTGCCGAGCGGGAGGCGCGCGAAGGGGAACGCGCCCGGGCGACCCTCGCCGAACGGGGTCGGATCGCTCGCGAGATCCACGATCTGGTCGCGCACTCGCTCAGCGTCACGCTGCTCCAGATCACCGGAGCCCGGCACGCGTTGCGTGACCTCGAGGACCCTGCCGGGTCGACTGCCGCGACCGTGGGCGAGGTCGACGAGGCGCTGGCGGACGCCGAGCGGGTCGGCCGCCAGGCAATGGCCGACATCCGGCAGACCGTCAGCACGTTGGCCGACGGCCCGGCACAGACCCAGGCGCTGCCCGGGGGAGCTGACATCCACGACCTGGTGGCACAGATGGAGCGCGCCGGACTCGAGGTCGAGTACCAGCAGAGCGGCGACCCGAAGCGGCTTGCGCAGGCGACCGGACTTGGTCTCTACCGGATCGCTCAGGAGTCGCTGGCGAACATCGCCAAGCACGCTCCCGCCAGTACCGCCCGGGTGTGCTTCAGCGTGACCCCGCGGCAGGCCCGGTTGACGGTTCGCAACGCGCTGCCTGCCGGCGCCAGTGCCGTCGATGGCGGATCCGGGCTGGCGGGGATGGCGGCGCGCGCCGAGCAGCTCGGCGCGACCTTGGCTGCGAAGCCGGATGCCGGCGACTGGCTGGTCGACCTGCAGGTGCCGCTGCGCGAGCGCAACGGCCTGCTCTCCTGCCCGCTGCGTCACGGGTTCGCCTGGTGACCGCCTCGGTCAAGGATCCCGGCGGACCCGCGGTCACCGGGGTGGTTCTCGTCGACGACCAGGAGCTGGTGCGCTCGGGGCTGCGCCGGATCCTGCGTCGGCGCGACGGGTTCGACATCGTCGCCGAGTGCGGCGACGGCTCGGAGCTGCCGGCAGTGCTGGAGGCCGCTGAAGCGGCCGGGCACCGGGTCGATGTCGTGCTGATGGACTTGCGGATGCGCGAGGTCGACGGGATCACGGCCACTCGAGCCTTGAGCGCCGTTCCGGACGCGCCGCCGGTCCTGGTGCTGACCACCTTCGACGACGACGAGATGCTGTCGGGGGCGCTGCGCGCGGGCGCCGCTGGGTTCCTGCTCAAGGACTCCTCGGCCGACGACCTGATCCGTGCGGTGCGCGCCGTGGCTACCGGAGACTCGTGGCTGGACCCGGCCGTCACCGGTCGGGTGTTGACCAGCTATCGGACCAGCGCACCGCCTGTCCCGGAACCCTCGAAAGCGGCCGACGTGCTCACGGCCCGCGAGCTAGAGGTCCTCTGCGAGATGGCGGCTGGGAACTCGAACTCCGAGATCGCAGGGCAGCTCTTCATCTCCGAGCTGACGGTCAAAAGTCACGTCGGCCGGATCTTCACCAAGCTCGACCTGCGCGATCGGCCGGCAGCGATCGTCTACGCCTACGACCACGGGCTGGTCCGCCCCGGAACCTGACCTGTCACTTCACGCCGGGTCAGCGAGCAGGACCTGTCACTTCACGCCGGGTCAGCGACCTCGAAGGCCCGGTGCGCGAGGGCCTCGGCGACTTCCCGGTCGGCCGGTACCAGTCCGATCCGGGTACGCCGGTCGAGGAGGTCGTCGACATCGGCGGCGCCCTCGTGGGTGATCCCGAAGACGAGCTCGGCCAACGTGACAGGGATCGACTCGCTGACGGTGCTCAGCGCCTGGGCTTCGGTCAGACCGGCGGCCAGCGCGTTGGCGAGGACGGCGGGGGCCTCGGTGCCGAAGCGGCGTACCAGTCGCTCGGGTGCGGCCACCGCGGCCAAGGTGGCGCGGTCGCCGGCGCCGAGCAGCGGGAGCGACTTGGTGCGGCACGGACCCGCTGTGATGCCGGCGTGGTCGAGCGCGGCGTCGACGGCGTCCTGGGCCATCTGGCGGTAGGTGGTGAGCTTGCCGCCGACGACCGTGACGACGCCGGTCGAGGAGGTGAGGACCGCGTGCTTGCGGGAGAGATCAGCCGTCGCACCGTCGTTGTCCAGCAGCGGTCGCAGGCCGGCATACGCACCGACGACGTCGCTGCGGGTGAGTGGACGGGCGAGCACCCGGGAGATCACGTCGAGCAGGAAGGTGATGTCCTGCTCGGGCACCTCGGGAACGTCGGGGATATCGCCGTCGACCTCCTCGTCGGTCAGTCCGACGTAGAAGCGGCCGTCGGGTTGGGGGAGCGCGAAGACGAACCGGTTCGAGGAGCCCGGTACCGGCGCCATGATCGCGCAGCGCACGTCCGGCAAGGAGGAAGCCCGGAGCACGAGGTGGCTACCGCGACTGGGCTTCAGGGTGATACCGGGGACCAGGTCGCCGGCCCAGACGCCGGTGGCACTAATGACGGTGCGGGCCTGGATCCTGCGTTCCTGACCGGTCAGTTCGTCGCGGAGCAGGGCTGAGGTGCCGGTGACCTCGAGGACTCGGGTGCGGGTGTGGATCCGAGCGCCGTAGGTCGCGGCGGTGCGGGCGATCCCGAGCACCAGCCGGGCGTCGTCCTCAAGCTGGCCGTCCCAGGACAGGATGCCGCCGCGGATGTCGTTACGGCTGACCGGGGCGAGGGCGCGGGTCTCGGTCGCACTGATCCGTCGGGGCTTCGGCAGGGTCTCGCGCCGAGTCCGCGCGACCCGGCGGAGCAGGTCGCCGGCCCCGACCCCGCGGCGGGCGAGCCAGGCCTGGACGCCGCTGATGTCGCCGGTGAGCGGGATGACCATCGGCAGCGCGCGCACCAGGTGCGGCGCTGTCGACTCCATCAGGATCCCGCGCTCCACCGCGCTCTCGTGGGCGATTCCGATCTGGCCCTTCGCCAGGTAGCGCAGTCCGCCGTGCACCAGCTTGGAGCTCCACCGCGACGTACCCCAGGCGACGTCGAAGGCGTCGACCGCGACGACGTCCAGACCGCGTGCGGCCGCATCGAGCGCGACCCCGGCACCGGTCACGCCGAGGCCGATGACCAGGACGTCGGTGGTCTCCGGGATGCCGGTACTTCCCGCGATGATCCGGCCGCGGTCGGTCGTGGGCGCGTCGGTCATGGCAGCAGGTACCTCTCCACCAGCAGTCCGAGCTCACGGTCGAAGTCAGCGGGGGTGAGCCGGGGCCCAGTCATGGTCTGGGAGGAGAGCGTGAAGCCGTGCGTGGCCAGGACGACTGCTCGCGCTAGCAGCCGCGGGTCGCCGTCCCTGATCTCACCGGCGGCCTGCCCGGCGGCGATCTCACCCTCGAGTAGTCCGAGCACCAGCTCCTGGGAGCGGCCGCGACGCTCGAGCAGGTAAGGCAGGAGCATCTGCGGGTCGAGCTCGATGATCCGGGTGAACAGCACGTTGGCCCGTAGCGCGGTGACGGTCCCGACAATGCCGTCGACCAGGCGCTCGCGATGGTCGGTGGAGCGGGTGCCGAGGTCGACCAGACCCACCCACTCGCGGGTCATCAGGTCGCCGAGCAGGGCGTTCATCTCGGGCCACCGGCGGTAGAGCGTCATCCGTGACAGACCGGCCCGGCGGGCGATGTCGGTCAGCGTCGTACGCCTCCAGCCGACGGCGAGGATCGCCTCGCGAGCGGCGTCCAGGGCAAGGTCCTCGGAGGATCTTGTATCCAGGGGGTTGTTACGGAGTGACGTCATGTGTAACACTGTAACACATGACCACTTACCCGACCGCTCCCGAGATGCACTGGTCCCGCTGGGGCGACCCCGCGCAGGCCGGCCCGCTGCCTGAGAGCGCGTTCGCTCTCGTCGATGCCTTCATCGGCACCCGGGAGACCCCTGCGGTCGACGAGGCAGACGTCCAGCTCAGTACGCCGCTGGCCGACGACCTGCTGGCTGAGCTGGCCGAGATCGTCGGCGCCGACCAGGTCCTGACCGACCACACCACCCGCCTGCACCGCACCCGCGGCAAATCCACCCCCGACCTGCTCCGGCTGCGCCGCGGTGACGGCACGGACTCCCCGGACGCCGTGGTCCGCCCGGCCGACCACGACCAGGTAGCCGCGGTCATCGATTGGTGCGTACGGCGTCACGTCGCCCTGGTCCCGTTCGGCGGCGGCACCTCGGTGGTCGGGGGGCTGGTCGCGCAGCGCGACGGTTTCGCCGGTGTCATCTCTCTGGACCTGATCCGCTTGGACAAACTGGTCGAGGTCGATCACGTCTCGATGACCGCCGTCCTCGAGCCGGGCCTGCGCGGCCCCCAGGCCGAGGCGCTGCTGCAGGCCGAGGGCGTCACCCTGGGCCACTTCCCGCAGTCCTTCGAGTACGCCACGATCGGCGGCTTCGCGGTGACTCGTTCCTCGGGTCAGTCCTCTGCCGGCTACGGCCGGTTCGACTCCCTGGTGGTCGGTCTCAAGGTCGCCACCCCACTGGGCACCCTGGAGCTTGGCAACTCCCCGGCCAACGCCGCCGGCCCTGACCTGCGCGAGCTCGTGATGGGCTCTGAGGGCACCTTCGGTGTCGTCACCGCCGTCCGCGTCCGGGTCCGCCCGGTGCCTGCGGTGAAGGCGTTCGAGTCCTGGCGGTTCGAGTCCTTCGCCGACGGTGTCACCGCGATGCGCACCCTCGTCCAGTCCGGACTGCTCCCCACGGTGTTGCGACTCTCGGACGAGAACGAGACCGCCATAAATCTCGCCAAGCCGGCCGAGGTCGGCGGCGAGAACGCCGGGGGTTGCCTGATGATTACCGGCTACGAAGGCACCCAGGCAGCGGTCGACGCGCGTCGTACGGCGTGCTCGGCGCTGATCACCGGTGTCGGCGGCGTCAGCCTGGGCACCGAGGGTGGCGAGGCCTGGGCCGAGGGCCGGTTCCACGGCCCCTACCTGCGCGACTCGCTGCTCGACGTCGGCGTGCTCGCCGAGACGATGGAGACGGTGACGTTCTGGTCCAACCTCGACCACGTCTACACCAGCGTCAAGGACGCGGTCGCCGCTTCGCTCGGCGCCGATAGCCTGGTGCTCTGCCATATCTCGCACGTCTACGAGACGGGAGCCTCGCTCTACTTCACCGTCGCGACTAAGCAGGCCACCGACGCGCTGGCCCAGTGGCTGGTCGCCAAGGACGCGGTCTCGGCCGCGATGGTGCGCAACGGCGCCTCGATCACCCACCACCACGCAGTCGGACGCGACCACAAGCCGTGGCTCGCCGAGGAGATCGGTCCGGTCGGCGTCGAGATGCTGCGTGCGGTGAAGCAGCGGATGGACCCGACCGGGGTACTCAACCCCGGAGTCCTGATCCCCTGAGGTGACCTAAGGGTCCGGTACTCGTCGTACCCCGCGGCGTTAGAAGTTGCCGCTGTCCGCAGGCATCAGATCGTGACGTACGAAGAACCCGTCGCACTGCAGCATCCGGCCGGTACGGGGGTCGCTGAAGCCGCCGTCGAGGGCGAAGATGCCGAACCCGGCTTGCTCCATCCGCGGGAGCAGGTCGGTGAACAGTGGCTGACCGTCGTACAGGGCGACCATCGAGAGCTCGAGCTGGACGGCGGCAAAGTCCTTCAAGGTGGCACCGGCGCCGTCGAGGACCTGGCCCTCGTAGCCCTGGGTGTCGACCTTGAGCAGGGTCCGGCGCGGGTCGACGCCCTGGCTGGTGAGGATCTCGGCGACCGTGGTCAGAGCGACCTTTTCGACCCGGACGTACGACGACCCAGGGGCGGCCAGGCTGTGCGCGTCAGTCATCGGCAGGATCGAGGAGGAGTAGGAGTTCTCGGAGACGTTGATCTCGATCTCGCCCGCCTCGGTGCCGACGGCCGTGTTCAGCGTCGTCCACTGCGGGTCGTTGGCCGCCCGGCGCTCCAGGAACGGGTACGCGTCGCTCAACGGCTCGCACGAGATGATCCGACCGCCGAACCCACTGGCGCGCAGGGCCTGGCCGTACTGGCCGATGTTGGCGCCGATGTCGAGCGCGGTGCCAAGATCCAGCGACTTCAGGGCCGTCGCGACCTGGACCGGGAACGGGTTGCGCACCAGGTCGAGGTTCCGCTTGTGCAGCGCCGAGCGGAGGGCGACCTTCGCTCGTTCTGCCAACCGACCGGTCCGGTCCTCGGTACTCATCTTCGGTGTGATCTCCTCGGTGGGCGGGTGCTCGCCCGAACGATACCGGCGATCGGCGACGCGTCACGTGCCGAAGGCCCAGACCGCCACTGAGGCTGTTTCCGTGAGCACCAGGTCACTTTGGCCGGCCCCCGTCAGACGAGCAGCGTCGCCGCTGCGCAGGGTGTGGTCGCCGAGCACGATCGACCCTGAGGCGACGAAGACGTGCAGTTGGGGGGCGTCGGGGAGTCGGAGGGTCATCTCGGCCCCGGTGCCGAGGAAGAGGCGTGCCCCGGCGACGCCGACACCGAGGCTGCCCGGGCCGACGACCTCGACCAGGCCGGAGCCTGCGTCACCTCGGGCGACGGCGTACGACGGCTCGCCCTCGGGCCGGTCGGGTCGGAGCCAGGTCTGCACGAACCGGGTCCGGACGCCCGGCTCGGACATCTCGGCGTGCACGATCCCGGACCCGGCGCTGATCCGTTGGACGTCGCCGGGCAGGAGCAGTCCGCTGCGGCCCGCACTGTCGGTGTGCCGGAGAGCACCCTCGATCACCCAGGTGACGATCTCGGTGTCGACGTGCGCGTGCTCGGGGTAGCCGGTCCCTGGCGGAAGATACTCGTCGTTGTGCGCCACCATCGCCGCGAAGCCGACGTTGGCCGGGTCGTAGTGCTGACCGAAGGCGAACGAGTGCAGCGTGGTCCTGCCCTCGGCCCGGGTCACCGGACGGTCCTCGTGGCGACGTACCTCCAGGCTCATGCGGCGGTCGTCCCGAACGGGAACGTCGCGATCTCGTGGGTGGCCTCCTCCTCGACATGCACGAGGGTGGCCGCGACGGCATAGGCGTGCAGCGGCAGCATCGCGCCGATCGCGGCACGCAGGTTGGCGGTGGACTCGCCCGGCGCCAGCGGCACAGTCAGGTGCGGCACCACCTCGTCGAACGCTCCGCCGTACGGCGGGAATTCCGGGAACTGCCGGTGGAGCTCGGAGGTCAGACGTCGGAAGGTGCCGGCCGGCTCGGGCGCCAGGTAGGTCAACCCGCCCGGGAACTCGCAGACCTCGGTGAGCTCGAAATCGAACGGCGTCACCTCGGCGAACAAGCCGGCGAGGTGGTCGAGCACGCTGTCCTCCAGCGCGCCCTCGGGGTGGAACGGCGCCAGCAGGGTGATGTGCGCGACCAGGCTGCGGTCTCGGGGAAGCAGCAATGGCTGGGTCTGCAGCATCCGGGAGCGCACCACGGTCTCGGCCTCGCGTACGCCGATCACGATCCCGGTCATCGGCAGGGATGGTGCTGCGGCGTCGAACGCGGAGGTGTCCACCCGAGAACGGTAGACCTCCCGATCCCTATCCTGGGGTCATGGGCGCCGGTCATTCGCACGACCACGGAGGGACCCCCGGGCACGCGGGCGGGCACGCGGGCGGGCGCGCGGCGGACCGGAAGCGACTCCTGCTGGTCCTCGGGGTCACCTCCTCGGTCGTCCTGGTAGAGGCGGTCGGAGCCTGGCTCAGCGGATCGCTGGCCCTGCTGGCCGACGCCGGCCACATGCTCACCGACGCCGCCGGGATCCTGATCGCCCTGTCTGCCTCGCTGATCGCGAGCCGACCGGCTACCTCGCGCCGTACGTTCGGCTACCACCGGGTCGAGATCCTGGCCGCCGTCGTCAATGGGCTGATCCTCCTCGGGCTCTGCGGCTACCTCGCGTACGCCGGCACCCGGCGTCTGATCGACCCGGTCGAGGTGGAGGCCGGCCAGATGCTGATCTTCGCCGCCATCGGTCTGCTGGCCAACCTGGTCTCGGTCGCGATCCTGGCCCGGCGCAAGGACAACTCGCTGAACATGAGGGGCGCCTACCTGGAGGTGCTCAGCGACACCTTCGGGTCGGTGGCGGCGATCGTCGCGGGTGTCCTGGTGCTGGCCACCGGCTTCCTGCGTGCCGACTCGATCGCTTCATTGGTGATCGCCGGGATGGTCCTCCCGCGAGCATGGGCCCTGCTGCGGGAGGCCGGCGGGATCCTGCTGGAGTCCACCCCGCCGGACCTCGACGTGGAAGACGTACGCCGACACCTGTGCGGGGTCGAGGGAGTGGTCGACGTCCACGACCTGCATGCCTGGATGATCACCAGCGGGATGCCGGCGCTGTCGGCCCACGTCACCGTGACCGACGCCGCGCTCGCCGCTCGTGGGGTCGGCCAGATCCTCGACGACCTGACCGGCTGCGTGGAGTCCCACTTCGGCATTGACCACGCGACGCTGCAAGTCGAGCCCGAGTCCCACCGCGAGCATGAGCACGACACCGAGCACGCCTAGCTCGCGTAGGCGTACTCCCATTCGATCTCAAGGCGCACCGGGCTGTTGGCGCGGGCGTGCTTGACCTTGTGGTGGCGGCGGCATCGGGGTGCGAGGTTGTCTGGGTTTGTGGTCCCGTGCGGCCAGGGCGCCTCGTGGTCGAGCTCGCACTCGACGGAGGGCCGGTCGCAGCTCGGCTCGACGCAGGTGGGGGTGGTGGCTACGACGTAGCGCCAGATCGCGTCAGTGGGTGCGTACGACTTCGTCGACAGTGATACGGGGTCGCCGGCGGGGTCGGTCAGCAACCGGTACCAGGTCGCGCCTTCGCTGGTCGCGATCGCGCGGGCCAGATCGGCCGGGATGACGGTCCCGCCGGAGAGCTGTCCGGGATCATCATTGATCCCGGCCAACGTTTCGTAGGGGACGGTGACGTTGATGATCGGGCGGGCGTAGGCAGGGACCGGGAGTCCGTCGGCGCGGCCGACGATCAGGTCTAGGGCGAGGTCGGCCATGAGCTGGTTGATGGTGCGGGGGTCACCGGCGTTTCTCAACGCTTTCGCGCTGAGGTGCAGCCGGTGGCGGGCGAGCTTGACCTGGTCGATCGAGTTGGTGATGCCCAGGACCCCGACGCCTTCGCCGGTCTCGATGGCGTGCACGGTGCGGTCGGCGTAGGTCTTCGCGAACTCCTCGTCAGCGGTGACGAGCTTGCGGATCTCGTAGTTGAGGCGGTTGCGGAGCTGGGTGAGGGTGCAGGTCACCATCTCGGTGTTGACTTCGGCGTAGGTGCGGAGGTGCTTGCGCAGAAACGCGGTGATCCTGGTCGCGACGGTCGCGATGTGTTCGGGGTCCTCGAGGCGGTGTCGGATCAGGTCGGCGACAGTGGTGGCCCGGAACCGATCCAGCGCTCCGGCGGTACAGAGTTCCCAGACCCCGGGGAGGTACTCGGCCAGGAACAGTGCGACGTTCAGCTGGGTGCGGGCGTGCTGGTCGCCCTGTGCCCAGGTCTCGCTGGTCTTCTGCGCGGTCCACTCCCGTGGGGTCATCGGCCCCCACCCCGGCGTCACCGAAACCCGCTCCGGTGCGCGTTCGTGCCGGGCGGTGTTGCGGTAGTGCAGCTCAACCAACCTGGCCCACCTCCGGCCCGAGGCCCGGTTCTCCTCGACCAGGTCCAGGACACCGCCTAAGAGGAGGTCGTGGTCACTCAACGCCGCCGTGTTGAAACTGTTGCTGACACTGTCCATGTAGCCCTGCTTCCCAAGATCAGCGGCCGAATCCGCTAGGACGAATCAACCAGGGAGCACCGACAGTTTTTTCGAAGCCCTGAGGGGTTTCGGTGGGTCAACACCATGGTGTTCACAAACCCGTCGAGGTGCCTGATTCTGCGACAGCTGTTTCGCACACGGACTTTGCGACGGACCCCGTCCAGTCGGAGACGGTCGACGGCGTTTACCAACGACCGGCACTAACCCGCCCGCCCAGGCTTCCTCCTCACGAGTATCAGCGCAGCGCGATCACAAACCTGCGGTTGTGAGACCGCGCTCGGATCGCGACTGCTTGTTTCATTGACGTAGAACCGTTGCCTGGCGAGGCTCGGTTCAGGCGCCCGGGCCTCCGTTTCTGAGCCGCTCTGGATCTGCGCGAAGAATCCGTGGATCTAGGCGCCGTTTGTGGATAGCGGCTCGATGCCCGTGTGCACGCCGCCAAGCAGGCTCGTCCGGCTGACTAGCTGACCGTACTGGCCAACAGGCCCAAGCTCTCCTCGAGCGCCGACTGGGGCACCAACGGGAACGAGACCTTCTTCAGAAAGGACGGGTCGACGTTCGACCAGTCGTAGGTGAGCGTCACCTCGGTGCTGTCAGGTCCTTTCGCCTCCAGCTCCCACAGCCACTCCCAGCCGGGAGCTTCCTGACCCGCTGGCGCGGTCTTCCACGCCACCAGCTTGTCGGGGTCGAACCCCGTCACCAGGTTGTCAGTCTGGTACTCGCCGCCCATGTGGTCACCCGACATGTTCATCCGGAAGGTCTGGCCCACCTCGGTGATGCGGTTCGTGCGCTCGTCGCTGCGGACGAAACCGGAGGCATCTAGCTCCGCGTGCCGAGAAGGAAGGGTGATGACCTCGAAGATCGCCTTGGACGATGCCGGAATCTCCCGCCGTACTGTGATCGCGCTGTCGGTTGTCATGTGGTGTGAGTACCCACCTCGGAGCCCGCCAAGCACTCGTGGGACGCCGGAATCCGGGAAAACGAAGGAGCGTTCCAAAGGCGGCTTCCGACTCCATGGAACTGATGGGATTCGGAGGCCCTAGAACTCGCACAGGTAGAACTGGATCGCACCGGTGCTGTCCGTGCGTAGGTGAAGCGAGACCCGCCGCTGTTCAGGCATTGCTGCACAAGAAAGAGCTCATCGCGCTGCACGGTGGCGCGATGTCCGTCGTATGCACTGCATTCGTACCCGCCCACAGACAGGTCGTCACACCGGCAGCGATCACTCCCGCCCCGAGGTCGGACCGTCGGGTCCATGCTGGGCTCATGAACTCCGACGTCGTCGTTGCTGTGCTGCTTCTGATCGCAGCTGCCATCCATCTTCCGCCCGTCCTCGGGGTGCTGGGTGTAGCGGGGATGGAGCGTGCCTACGCTACGACGATCAATGGCCCGGATCTGGCCGTCCTGATGAGGCACCGGGCGGTGCTCTTCGGTGTGCTCGGGTCGTTGCTGGTCTGGGCCGCGTTCGACGAGGACCTGCGCTGGCCCGCTATTGCTGCTGGGTTGACCAGCGACGTGGCGTTCGCGTTGCTCTGCTGGTCGCACCGGGACCACGGTCCGAAGATCGGCAACGTGCTGAAGGCCGACCTGGTCTCGATCGCCGTACTCGCGTCCGCCTCGGTCGTGGTGCTCGTCGCCCAGGCCTAGATGGAGCTGGCCCGACCTACCCCGCAGCCAGCTCCACGCCCTGCGCGATCGCCCGTTTGGCGTCGAGCTCGGCGGCGACATCGGCACCGCCGATGATCTTCACCGGCCGGCCGGCCGCGACCAGGTCGTCGTACAGCGTGCGCACCGATTCCTGGCCGGCGCAGATCACGACGTGGTCGACATCGAGGACCTGCGGGGTGCCGTCGACGGAGATGTGCAGCCCGCTGTCGTCGATCAGATGGTAGGTCGCGCCACTGATCTGCGTCACGCTCGACTGCTTGAGCACAGCGCGGTGCGCCCAGCCCGAGGTCTTGGCGAGCCCAGCACCGATCATGCCGGTTTTGCGCTGGATCAAGGTGACCTCGCGGATCGGCTGGCGGGCCTTCTCTGCGGTCAGGCCGCCAGCGTGCAGCGACGGGTCACCGACACCCCAGTGGGCGAGCCACTCCTCGGTCGTCTCGTTCGGGTCATGGGTCAGGAAGACCGAGACGTCGACGCCGATGCCACCGGCACCGACGACCGCGACCCTGCGGCCGGGAACCACGGCGCCAGTGAGCACGTCGGCGTACGAGACCGCCTTGGGGTGGTCGATCCCGGGGATCGCGGGGGTGCGTCCCTCGACCCCGGTGGCGATGATGATCTCGTCGTAGCCGGCCAGTGCCGCCACCTCGGCTGCCGTCGAGAGCCGCACGTCGACTTCGAGCACCTCCAGGCGTCGGGTGTAGTACCGCAAGGTCTCAGCGAACTCCTCCTTGCCGGGGACCTGCATCGCGAGCCGGAACTGGCCGCCGAGGTGTGCGCTCTTCTCGAACAGGGTGACCTGGTCACCGCGCTCGGCCAGGGCGACCGCAGCGGAGAGCCCGGCCGGTCCGGCACCGACAACGGCGACCTCGCGCGGCCGGATGGTCGGCGTCATCACTAGCTCGGTCTCCCGGCACGCGCGCGGGTTGACCAGGCAGGAAGCGAGCTTGTTCGCAAAGACGTGGTCCAGGCAGGCCTGGTTGCAGGCGATACAGGTGTTGATCTCGTCAGCCCGCTCAGCAGCCGCCTTGTTGACGAACTCCGGGTCGGCGAGCAGCGGCCGCGCCATCGAGACCAGGTCGGCGGTGCCGTCGGCGATGAGGCTGTTGGCGAGCTCGGGGGTATTGATCCGGTTGGAGGCACAGACCGGGATCGAGACCTCGGCCTTGAGTCGGGCGGTCGTCCAGGTCCAGGCCCCGCGGGGGACCTGGGTAATGATCGTCGGGACCCGGGCCTCGTGCCAGCCGATGCCGGTGTTGATCACGGTCGCGCCGGCCTGTTCGACGAGGTGCGCGAGGGTGACGACCTCGTCCCAGGTCTGGCCGCCCGCGACCAGGTCGAGCAGGGAGAGCCGGTAGATGATCGGGAAGCCGTCGCCGACGGTCTCGCGAGTGCGGCGGACGATCTCGACCGGGAACCGCATCCGGTTCTCCGCGGACCCGCCCCACTTGTCGGTGCGCTCGTTGGTCCGGGTCGCGAGGAACTGGTTGATCAGGTAGCCCTCGGAGCCCATGATCTCCACCGCGTCGTACCCGGCCCTCTGGGCCAGCCCGGCGGCGCGAGCGAAGTCAGAGACCGTCGCGTCGACGCCCTTGGTGGACAGCGCGCTCGGCTTGAACGGGTTGATCGGGGCCTTTTTCGCCGACGCCGAGACCGAGAACGGCGTGTAGCCGTAACGGCCGGCGTGCAGCACCTGGAGCGCGATCGCGCCGCCGGCCTCGTGCACGGCGCCGGTGACCTGTTGGTGCCGGTGGGCGTGCAGCCGGGTCGACATCTCACTGGCGAACGGCTTGAGCCACCCGCGCTTGTTGGGCGCGTACCCGCCGGTGATGATCAGGCCGACTCCTCCGGCCGCCCGCTCGGCGTAGTACGCGGCAAGCTTCGGGAGGTCCCAGAAATAGTCCTCCAGACCGGTGTGCATCGAGCCCATTACGGCGCGGTTGCGCAGGGTCACGTCACCGATCGTGATCGGTTCCAGCAGATGGCTGTACTTCGGTGCGTCGTTGCGGGTCATGCGTGTGCCTCCAGGTACTCGGTCAGCCAGGCGATCCAGAAGGTCTCCTGGAGGATCCCGCCGCGCAGGACCAGGTAGGTGTCCAGGTCCTGTTCGGTGAGTCGGTCGGGGTGGGGGTAGTCGCGTTCGGCCATCGCCTCGTAGTGGGCCAGGCGGGTCCGGTGATCGGCGACGAGCTCGCCGATGTTGGCGAGCAGCGCCTCGCGGTCGCCGTACGACGCGGCCCGGATCTTCACCGCGATCTCGCTGCGGAAGCCGGCTCGCGGGGTGGTCGTCGAGATCCAGTCGGCGAGTGTCTTGGTGCCCACCTCGGTGACGGTGTACTCGCGCTTCTCAGGGCGGCCCGCCTGCTCGACCCTCCGGGCGGTGACCCAGCCGTCAGCCTCCATCCGGCGCAGCACTTTATAGATCTGCTGGTGGGTGGCGCTCCAGAAGAAGCCGATCGACCTGTCGAAGCGGCGGGCGAGCTCCAGCCCCGCAGCGGGACGTTCGCTGAGGGCGACGAGGAGCGCGTGTTCGAGAGCCACAGCGAGAACTCTGCCTTGGATCGCGAGCCTATGCAACTAGTTGCATAGTGGCGGGCCTCACACAGCGGTAACGTCGGTTCCATGGATTCCGACGAACTCCGTACTCGTCAGGCTCCTCTCAAGCAGCGCTACCGGGAGGATGCGTCGTCCGCGTGGACGCCGGTGACGGCTGTCGGGCGGGTAGTCGACGGGATCGCTTTCGAGGTCGACCAGTTCCCCGGTTCGACCAGGGCCGGCCTGCACCCGGCGACCGGCGGGGACGGGTCCGATGCCTGCTCGGGCGACATGCTGATGGAGGCACTGCTCGGTTGTGCCGGGGTGACCCTGCGTTCGGTGGCGACGGCAATGGGCCTCGAGCTGCGGGCGGCCACGGGCACCGCCACCGGGGCTTTCGACGCCCGCGGGACGCTCGGCGTCGACCGGGAGTCTCCGGTCGAGATCCAGCAGGTGGTTGTCACCTTCGAGCTCGACACCGACGCCGACGACGGAGCGCTGGCGAAGCTGGCGACGGCCACCGAGCGCTACTGCGTGGTGGGCCGCTCGCTCGCCGTCGCGCCCCGGATCGAGATCCGTCGGGCGGCTCCGGAACAGATACCCCAGGGGTAGCTGCGGCAGGCTGGTAGGGCGGGCCTGTTCCGCCAGCCGGTCAGTTGCTGCCGAGGGTGACGGTGGGCCTGTCATGATCCCGCCATGAGTATTCAGCTGGGACAGGGCACCGGCCCGCTCAAGGGGATCAAGGTCGTCGAGATCGCCGGGATCGGGCCGAGCCCGCACGCGTGCACGATTCTCGCCGACCTCGGTGCCGACGTGATCAGGATCGAGCGGCCGGGTGGCCAGCTGTTGACCGGTGGCAGCCATGACCTGCTCAACCGTGGGCGACCGAGCGTCGCCCTGAACCTGAAGGACCCGGCCGCGGTCGAGACCGTACTCAAGCTCGTCGAGGACGCCGACGTCCTCGTCGAAGGGATGCGACCTGGGGTGACCGAGCGGATGGGGATCGGGCCCGAGGACTGCTTCGCCCGCAACCCGAAGCTCGTCTACGGCCGGATGACCGGCTGGGGACAGACCGGCGAGTGGTCTCAGGCAGCCGGTCACGACATGAACTACATCGCCATCACCGGCACCCTTTTCGGCCTCGGCCAGGACAAGACCAAGCCCCAGTTCCCGACGAACCTGGTCGGCGACTTCGGCGGCGGGTCGACGTACCTGGTGATCGGGATCCTCGCAGCCCTGCTGGAGGCGAACCTCAGCGGCCAGGGCCAGGTCGTCGACGCCGCGATCGTCGACGGCACCGCCCACCTGAACGCGATGACCGCGGCGTTCCTGGCTGGCGGCAACTACTCCGAGGAGCGCGCCGCGAACCTGCTGGACGGTGGCGCGCCGTACTACGACGTATACGAGACCTCGGACGGCAAGCACCTGTCGGTCGGCGCCCTGGAGCCGCAGTTCTACGAGATCCTGCTGGACCTGCTCGAGGTGCGCGAAGCCGTGCCGGACCGGTTCGACGTCGAGAAGGTCGACGAGCTCCGGTCCGTCTTCACCGCCCGGTTCGCCGAGAAGACCCAGGCCGAGTGGTGCGCGATCTTCGACGGCACCGATGCCTGCGTGGCGCCGATCATCCCGCTCACCGAGGCGTTCGAGCACCCGCACATGAAGAGCCGCGACGTCTTCGTCGAGCACGAGGGACTGATGCAGCCGCAGCCTGCGCCGAGGTTCTCCCGCACCACGGCAACCCTCGGCCTGCCTCCTGCCCCCGGCCCCGGCGCGCATACCCGCGAGGCACTGGCGGCCTGGGGCATCGACGATATCGAGGCCCTGATCGAGAGCGGCGCCGCGGTCCAGCCGGAGTAGCCTTCAGGCATGGATCGGCGCACCGGTTTCAGGAACGACCCCGAGTTCGCGACCGGCTGGATCATCTTCGGGGCGATCGTGCTGGTGCTGGCACTCGTCCTCGCAGCCACGGTCTGGGCGACCGGCAGTTGGGTCGTCGGGCTGGTGGTCACGGCGGTGGTCGGGGCCGTCCTGGCGACCTGCACCTGACGACGGGCGGGAGCGGTCGGGAACCACCTCGGTCGGCGGTGCGTTGAACCTCCGCCAGTTCCCCTGATCACGGAGGTCTCCATTCCCGCGTTCGCCGCAGATTTCGATAGCCAGGTCGCCCGACTCGTCACGCTCGGCTACCCGGCGCTCGCCGGTCTCTCCGAGCCCGCCTTCACCGAACTCCTCGAACCCCTGCGTCCCGAGGCCGAGCGTCTCGACGCGCTTGGCACCGAAGCCTCTGCCGCGAGCGTCCCGTACGTCGTAGTACTCACCCGCGACGTCGTCGACCCGTACGACACCGTCCCGCTGCTCCGGCTGCAGGGTCCGCAGGGGCTGGGCACCAAGCCCGGCGTCGTCGACCGCAACCACGGCGAGGGCGACCTCGCCCGGTACCACCCGATCGAGCAGAGCCGCCCGCCTGCGGCTGCCTACCTGCTCACCGACATCCAGCGCGGCGAGGAGTTCTGCGACGTCCGTCCCGAGGAGGCGACCGCGGTCGTTCTCGGCAGGGGCCGTAGCCCGCTCACCATCGAAGAGGGCATCGCCCTGGTCACCCAGGCACCCCGGACCCTGGAGAAGGACAAGTGCTTCATGCTCGCGGGCTCGCGGCGCAGCGGACTCCCCGGGGACCGTCGGGTGCCGGCCCTGTGGATCAGCGAACGCGCACCGAAGCTCGGTTGGTGCTGGGACGGGAACCCGCACACCTGGCTGGGGCTGGCGTCCGTCGGCGGCCGGTCCGGCTGAGCTCAGCCGAGTGCGATGGTCGCGTCCCGTACGAAGTCCGGGTCCCGCAACTGCTCGCCGTACAGGTCGCGCAGCTGGGTCATTCGGTAACGAACCGTCTGCGGGTGCACGAAGAGCGCCTCGGCGATGTCGTCGCGCCGGCCCTGGTGGACCAGCCAGGCCCGCAGGGTCTCGGTGAGCTTGTCGCGTGAGGTGGCGGTGAGGTCCGACAGCGGCGCCAGTACCCGGCTGCGCAGATCGGCCAGCCCGTCGGCGTCGGCACCGACCACCAACCGAGCCAGGTGCAGGTCGGTGTCGCCGCCGAGCCCGAGCCGGTGCGCCTGCAGCACCCGCAGGTACGACGCTCGCACCTCGACCCAGGGTCGGGCGGGACCGATCAGTGCCTCGACGTCGGCGAGCACCCGGACGAGCACCTTGCGGGAGTGCTTCGCGGTCACCGGGACCAACAGCAGGCTCGACCCGCTCTCCAGGTCCAACCCGGGGGCGTCCTCGGGGACGTGCAGGGTGCGCGCCTCGAGGTGGACGCGCACCGAACGGATTCTGGCCTCGGGCAGGATCACCGCGATCAGGGCTGGCGGCGGCTTCCAATCGGCGCGCTCGGCGGCGGCGGCCACCTCAGCCTCCGGCTCGCCGTCGAGGAGTCGCGCGGCAAGCCGCTCCAGCCGCCGTTGGCGTAGCCGGCCCGAGGTGGCGAGCTCATCGGCGTGACCGCTGACGCTGGCGTCAGACAGTTCGTCGATGTAGGCGAACACGAGCTCGGCCAGCCGCGCGATCGCGGTCGCAGGCAGGTCTGCCTTGACCGCCACGGCGCTCATGTCCCGCCACGCGACCCGAGCGCCGACCCGGTAGGCGGAGGCGAGCGCGTCCATGGTCCGGCCGCTGCGCGCTTCGCCCCGACCCAGTGCGTAGGCGGCTTCCAGCACGTCCTCGATCTGGTCGCCGGCATCAATGCCTTCGCTGCGTGCGGCCAGGTCGAGAAATCCGTCCAGCGCCACCTTAACCGCGACCTCGATGTTGCGACCCATCTGGCCGCGGAACGGGTCGCGGTAGCTGGGGACCTCTCCGATGACCGCTGCGATGGTCTGCTCGGCGACGCCGCCGATGTCTTCGCGCATGACTGCGATCACTTCCGGCGGGAGTCGGAGAGCCATAGGAGCGTGATCGGACGGCATTGTGCTGCTTTCTTGTTCGAAACGAACAAAGTAGACCCGGTGATTCACGTGCTCAGGTCATGACTTTAACCCAACCGGGCGTCAAACTTAAAGCATGACCGACACCATCCCCGCGGCGCGCATTCTGAGGACGGCGCGCAGCGCCCGCCCCCAGGGCGTCGACCTGGACCGCTCCTGGCGTTCCCGGCTGGTCCGCGTCGCGGAAGCGGCCACCACGCCGCTGCTGCCCGCCGACTACCTCGATGTCGTCGCGCCGCTGCGCTCCGGCACCGACCTCCGGGCCCGGATCGTCTCGGTGCACCCCGAGACCCGCGATGCCGCGACCATCGTGCTCCAGCCTGGCGCGGACTGGGCCGGCCACGTGCCCGGCCAGTACCTGCGCATCGGTATCGACGTCGACGGGGTCCGCGAGTGGCGCGCCTACTCGTTGACCCACGGTCCCCGCGCCGACGGCCTGATCTCGATCACCGTGAAGGCAGTGCCGGACGGCAAGGTCAGCAACCACCTGGTCCACGCCGCGCGTCCCGGAACGCTGGTCCACCTCGAGCAGGCGGCCGGTGACTTCGTGCTCGCCCCCGAGGCGACCAAGCTGCTGTTCGTCACCGCCGGCTCCGGAGTCACCCCGGTGATCGGGATGCTCCGCAACTTGTTCCCGGTGACCGAATCCGGGGTGGTCGACCTGCCGCGCAGCGCCGACCTCGACATCGTGGTCGTGCACGTCGCACCGAGCGAGCCGGACTCGATCTTCCTCGACAACCTCCGCGAGCTCGCCGCCCACGGCGCCATTACGCTGGTCCCCCGGTACGACGACCAGCACGGTGTGCTCGACGTCGCCGAGCTGAGCACTCTGGTCTCCGACCTGGCCGAGCGGACGACGTACGCCTGCGGTCCCGGTGGCCTGCTCGACGCGTTGACCGCGCATCACCAGGCCGCTGGCCTGGAGCTGTTCACCGAGCAGTTCCGCGCTGGTTTCCTGGAAGCGGGTGATGGCGGCACGCTCACCTTCGCTGATGGCAGCACCGTCGAGGCCGACGGGGCGACTCCGCTGCTCGACGTCGCCGAAGCGGCTGGCGTACTGATGCCCAGCGGTTGCCGGATGGGCGTCTGCTTCGGCTGCGTCCTGCCGCTGAAGGAGGGTGCCGTCCGCGACCTGCGCAACGGAACCATCACCATCGCCGACCCGATCTCCTCGGCCGGCGGCGGCGTCCCGATCCAGACCTGCATCAGCGCCGCTGCCGGCGCCTGCACCATCGACCGCTGACGGTTTCGAGACGGGCCTGGCGGCCCTCCTCCACCAACGAGAAGGAGTCACGACATGACCACGATCCAGAAGAAGTCCGAGAACCCGATCGCCCACCTGAGCGCGGAGGACATCGAGACGCTCGGGCGCGAGCTCGACGCGATCCGCCAGGAGATCCTCGATTCCCGCGGCGCGGACGACGCGGCGTACATCCGCAAGGTGATCAAGACCCAGCGTGGCCTCGAGGCGGGTAGCCGCGCGCTGCTGCTCTTCTCGATCTTCCCGCCCGCCTGGCTCGCCGGCACCACCGGCCTCAGCATCGCCAAGATCCTTGAGAACATGGAGATCGGGCACAACATCATGCACGGCCAGTGGGACTGGATGCGGGACCCGAAGATCCACTCGACGACCTGGGAGTGGGACAACGCCAGCCCATCCGACCAGTGGAAGCACGGGCACAACGAGTTGCACCACACGTACACGAATGTTGTCGGCAAGGACAACGACCTCGGCTACGGGATCATGCGCGTCGACGAGGAGCAGCGCTGGCTCCCGTTCTACCTCGGCCAGCCGCTCTGGAACCTCATCAACGCCTGCTTCTTCGAGTACGGGATCGCCGCCTACGACCTCGAGCTCGGCAAGAACTTCGCGACGCGGGACGAGAACCCCGAGTTCCAGCGCCA
>JBKJHX010000002.1:0-3855 GCA_046598855.1 Marmoricola sp.
CCGCTGGGGATCGACACCGGGCAGGGCGGCGGCAGCGGTGATGGCAGCACGCCAGTCCTCCAGCTGGGCCGAGAGCGAGACCGTCTGGCGCGGGTGCCCGTCGCTCTCGCCGAACCCGCGGTAGTCGAAGGCGACCGCGTCGAGACCGGCGGCGGCGAACGCCTCGGCGAACGGGGCCAGTCCGGAGTCCTTGGTGCCGCCCAGCCCGTGCGCCAGCACCACGACGGGCCGGCCGGCCGCGGTCGCCAAGTCGTTGTGGGCCGCGCGGAACAACCAGGCAGCACAGGCAGTGCCTTGGGAGGTGAAGGTGAGGTTCTCGGGAGTCATCGCTGCTTCCTGTCAGAGGGGTCGGCCGTGTTCGGCCCGTCAGATCCGTAGATGGAGCGCAACCAGAGGAAGGTCAGCGCCTCGATGTGCTGGTCCCGTGGGGGACCGGAGCCGAGCGAGTGCCGCTCGACCGCGTGGTCGTTCAGGTCGAGCAGGACCGAGGCGAGGGCGTCGGGATCAGGCCCATCACCAGCCCGGCCGGCGGCGCGCTCGGTGGCGATCATGCCCGCGATCACGCTTGCGAAGTCGGCGCGACCGGCGTCCCACATCTGCCGTACGGCGGGGCTCGACGCCCGCGCCTCGAGCAGGGCCCGGTAGGTGTGCGGGCTGCTGTCGACCGAGTCGAAGAGCAGCGTGATCGCGCTCCGGACCCGGTCGGTCGCGTCACCCTCTGCTTTGACGAGCAGCTCGTTGGCGTCAGCCGCGGCGTCGTACAGGCCCTGCATCAGCGCCAGCACCGCGACGGCCTTGCTCTCGAAGTAGAAGTAGAACGCGGACCGGGTCACCCCGGCTCGGCCGGAGATCTCCGCGACGTTCACCTCCTCGAGCGACTGCTCGCGGAGCAGTTCGTCGAAGGCGGTGAGCAGGGCTTCCCGGCGGGCGTCACCACGGTTCGAGCCGCGGCGGTCGACCAACCGGTTCCAGTCACCGCTCTCCTCGTCCGGCTCGGTCACCTCGTGGCCAGGCTTTCGCGTTGGTGGGCGCGCCGCCGACCGGCCGGGATCTCTCGGGCCCGGATGTCCTCCTCGTAGATGAAATAGTCCACCTGCTGGGTGTGCCGGGCGGTCTTCAGGACGTGGCCGATGTAGCGCTGCTCGTCGGACTTGATAACCCGCTCCATCTCGTCCTGATCCGGCAGTGCGTACTCGCCGATCAGGTGGGCTGCGACCAGGCGGGCCTGGCTCTCCACGAACGGGAACAGTGTCGGGGTCGACTGGGCGAACCCGACGAACGAGAGGTCCGGCATCCCGGGCTTGTAGATCCGCTTGAACAGCGGCAGGTGGTTGTCCGGCGCACTGAGGAAGTCGCGGTCGAAGAACGGGAAGGTGATGTTGTAGCCGGTGGCGTAGACGATGATGTCGAAGTCGCTGCTGGTGCCGTCGGTGAAGTGGACCGTCGAGCCGTCGAGCCGCGCCACGTTCGGCTTCGGTACGACGTCGCCCGAGCCGAGTCGCAGCGGCAGCTCGACCGACTGGGTCGGGTGCGCCTCGAAGAATTTGTGGTTGGGCTCCGGCAGCCCGTAGAGCGCACCGTTCGAGCCGTTCATGAACTGCGCCTTCTGCATGAGCTTGCGCTGCCAGGACAGCGGCAGGTACGGCGTGGTGCGGTACATCGTGTCCGACGGCTTGCCGTAGACGTACTTCGGCACGATCCAGGCTCCCGAGCGGGTCGAGAGCGTGACCTGGGTCTGCAGCGCCTTAGAGGAGAGTTCGACGGCGATGTCGGCGGCGCTGTTGCCGAGTCCGACTACGAGGATCCGTCGTCCGAAGAAGTCCAGCGGGGTCTGGGGGTCGATGTAGTGGTGCGAGTGGATCGCGACGCCGGAGAACTCACCGGGGAATTCGGCGAAGCGAGGGTCCCAATGGTGACCGTTGGCGACGACGAGGTGCTCGAAGGTCCGGACGGTCCCGGCCTGGTCGAGGATTTCCCAGCCGCCGCCGTCGAGCCGGGTGGCCCGGGCGACGCCGTTCTCGAACTCGATGTTGTCCTTGAGGTCGAAGGCTTCGGCGTAGGACTCCAGGTAGTCCTTGATCTGGGTGTGGTGCGGGAAGTCGGGGTAATGGTCGGGCATCGGGAAGTCGCGGAACGACAGCCGTTCCTTGGAGGTGTCGATGTGGAGCGAGCGGTAGGCGCTGCTGTGTCCGTTGGGGTTCCCGAAGGCCCAGTTGCCGCCGATCCGGTCCGAGGACTCGAAGCAGGTGTAGGGCACGCCGTAGTCTCCGAGCATCTTGCCGGTGGTGAGGCCGCTGATGCCGGCCCCGATGATGGCGACAGATTTTTGGTCAGGCACGAGGTCTCCACAGGTTGGGAAAGGGATCTGACTGAGGGGGTGACGTGGGCCACATTAGGCACTAGATTGACACGTGTCAAACTTTTTCGACATCCGTCAGGAGCATGCCTTGAGTGACCCCACCCGCACTGTTGTCGTGATCGGAGCAGCCTCCGGGATCGGCTGGGCCACCGCCCGCGCACTCGCCGAGGCGGGCGATACCGTCGTGGTCGCCGACATCGACCTCGATGCTGCGCAAGCACGTGCCACCGAGCTCGGCGAGCCCCACCGCGCGGTCGCGGTCGACGTCGCCGACGAGGCGTCGGTCCAGGCGCTCTTCGAGGGGGCAGGCGCCTTCCACGGTGTGGTGAACTGCGCCGGGGTGAGCACCCTGAGCCTGGTCGTCGACCACGACGCGGCCGAGTTCCGCCGAGTGGTGGACGTCTGCCTGACCGGCGCCTTCCTGGTGCTCAAGCACGCGGGTGCGCGAGTTGCCGACGGTGGCTCGCTGATCTCCCTGTCCTCACTCAACGCCCGCCAGCCCGGGACCGGGATGGTCGCGTACTGCTCGGCCAAGGCGGGACTGGTGATGCTGACCCAGGTGGCCGCCCTCGAGATGGCCGCTCGCGGCATCCGGGTCAACGCGGTCTCGCCCGGTCTGGTGGTGACCCCGCTCACCGCGCCGGCGATGGACATCCCCGGCGTCCGGGACAGCTACTTGGAGAACACCCCGCTGGCACGCAGCGGCGAGCCCGAGGAGATCGCCGCGCTGCTGCGCTTCCTGCTCTCCGATGACGCCGCCTGGATCACCGGCGAGAACATCGACGTCAACGGGGGAGCGCACCTGCAGCGCTACCCCGACCTGCACGGCCTAGTGATGAAGGCGTTCGGATGAGCCGCCGGCAGCCGCCGCCGGGCTGGTATGCCGGGCAGACCGCGATCGTCACCGGCGGGGGATCGGGCATCGGAGCAGCCCTCGGGGTGGCGCTGGTCGCAGCCGGTGCGCACGTGGTCCTCGCGGACCTCGACGCGACCGCGGCCGAGAAGGTCGCCGCCGACGTCCACGGCCCCGGTACGGCGCGCGGCGCCGCCCTCGACGTCGCCGATGCCGCGGCGGTCCAGACGCTGGTCGATGAGGTGGTCGCCGAGCACGGGCGCCTCGACCTGATGTTCAACAACGCCGGGATCAGCCTGATCGGAGAGACCCAGGACCTGACCTTGGCGCAGTGGGACTCGATCATCGACGTGAACATCCGCGGTGTCGTGCACGGCGTCGCCGCGGCGTACCCGGTGATGATCCGCCAGGGCAGCGGGCACGTGGTCAACACAGCCTCGATGGGAGGTCTGATGGCGGCCGGTCTGCTGACGTCGTACGTGATGACTAAGCACGCGGTCGTCGGCCTCTCGTTGGCACTGCGGTCCGAGGCCGCGGCCTACGGGGTCGGGGTCACCGCTATCTGTCCGGCCGCGGTGAACACCCCGATCCTCGACAAGGGCGCCTTCGGGGCCGTCAAGGGCCGCGACTACTTCCTCAAGGG
>JBKJHX010000012.1:0-60189 GCA_046598855.1 Marmoricola sp.
AGGCAGTGATGTCCTTCATGAGCGAGCCCGACATCAAGGAGTGGTCGAGCAGAGTGGCGCTCAACCCTGCACGGGTCGCGCCGGACTATCCGGGCTCGGCTGCGTTGGACGACGCCCACGAGCGTCTCGCGGCGCACCTGGGCCCAGGGTTGGCCAGACTCGCCGAGCTGTCCTGAACGACGAGGGTGCGCGCACACCAGTCGAGCCACGGACTCGGCCCACCTGGAAGACCCCTCGAAAGAAGACACCTCAACTGACCCCTTGACACAAAGCGGAGCCGAAATGACGCACCAGTCGAATGGTCCAGACTTCGCGTGAGCCGTGCTCGCCTCGTGGGGGCCATTGTTCGCGGCGCAATGACGCATGCTCATCGGCGTATGAGTGCGTCAGCGATCTCAAACGCCGGCGACGTACGCGGTGAGGAAGTGAACCGCGTGGCGGTCAAGGTTTCCGCGAGCGCGGTCATAGTGCTCGGTTGTGCGCGGATCGGCATGGCGCGCGAGGATCTGGGCGTCGCGGAGCGGGACGCCCGCATCGAGCGCGTTCGTGATCGCCGCGTGGCGAAGGGAGTGCGGACTGATGTGGCGAGGAATGCCTGCGGTCTTCGCGATTCGCTGGACCATGCGGTAGATGTCGCGCCGATCAACCGGGTTCCCTGTCAGTGGCCTCAAGATCAGGCGACCGGATGTCCGGTCGCCTCGGCACGCTTCGAGGACCCGAAGAACAGGGACCGTGACTGGCATGGTCGCAGGTTTGTTCCCCTTTCCCACCAGGTGGAGCACGCGGTGCCCGCGCAGCGTCTCCGCGTAGTCCTCGATACGCACGGCTGCGGCCTCGGAGGCTCGCAAGGCGTTGATGCCGAGAAGGTGAGCCAACGCCCCATGATGGACAGTGATGGTCTGCGCGACCTGGAGGAAGCGGATCAGCTCGAGGCGGTCCAGGCCCTGGGTTCGGGATTCGTCGGAGTGGACCTTGGGGAGTCGGGCGTAGACAGCAGGGTCGCTGATGATGAGTCCGTCGATGTGTGCGAACTTGAAGAAGCCGCGAACAGCATGCATCGAGGTGTTGACCGAAGACGCCATCAGCCCGCGGTCACCGAGGTGTCGAATGAACAGTTCGACATGGGCTCGCTGGATCCCAGCGAGCGGGTCGAGTTGGTTGCTCTCGCACCAGACGAACCAGCATCGAAGCTGAAATGCGTACATCTTGTGGGTCTGCCCGGTGTAGCGAGCCAGAAAGGAGACTGCGGCCAGTTGGGCCGTCGTCAGGGTGTCTGGGCGAAACGGGAGTAGCGCGGTGCTGGACATGGCGGGTCACCTGGCGAAAGAGGCCGAGCCTCATCATGGTTCGCCGCACACACGGTGAGGCACTACGGGCTGACGCTAGACCTCGGAGTCTGCCGCGAGGTCACGGTGGCATGACGCTGGTGAGATCAATGGACTGCGGCGATGTGTTCGCGCTTAGGTAGTCGGGATGACGGCCGAGGTTGAAGGACTGAACGTAACCCTGTCGATTACCTGCACAGCTGCTACGCCGCTTGCCGAAGACCAAGTGATCCTGATCCGCATGTTCAGATCGGGGATCCGTACATGGCCGGTGTCACGTGTGCGACTCAGCCATAAGTCCCGACCCTCCTCGGCGAGACCGTCCAGGTTCACGGAGACCCTTTCAGTTGGAGCGACGCTCCCAGCAGTCTCAGTGATTCGAGAGATCTCCAAGTCCGGGTCCACAGCAACCTCGACATCGCCGGCAGAGTCCGTGCCCACATTCGTGATGTGTAACAGTGCTTCAGTCCCGTTTCGACCTGGGTCGAACTTCGCCTCCCAGACGACGTCCCTCTTCTCGACAGAGATCCTTTCGAGGCGCGCAGCTCGCTTATCGGCCGCCTTGGCTATCTCAAGTGCCTCTGCGGAAGTGGAGTTTGCCCTGGCGACGAAGTGCCAGCCGACAAGGGCTATTCCGAGGGTCACGAGAGTCGTGGCAATGGCGATCAGGACTGCGGCCTCCATGAGGCTGACCGTACCGTCATCTACGCCGCGTTGGTTCGGTCAAGCGCCTCAACGTCGCCCCGAACCGATCGACGCTTGCTCTGGCTCGACAACCGGTCGGCTTGACTAGGTCGCGGATAATGATCCCACGTCACAAGCGAGTGGAGGTCCGGGAATTGAAGCTCTACACCCTGTATCCGAGCCTCACGGGGTTCTCCGTCAAGAGCGTCGACTATGAGGGCCGGACCTACAAGATCGCCGCAGAGTCGGTCAAACAAGCCTACTTTTACGCACACAACCTTCAGTGGTCCCAAGGCCCAGATAGTCCGGCCGGCATCGTCGAGATCTATCAGCGAGGTGGACATGACGATGGTTGGCACAGCCTCTGGTGTGGCTGCCGGATCCATTGGGGAATCGGGCTGCAGCACCTCATGAGTAAGACCGCGTTGGTCCGGGCGATGCGCGACCATGAGTGCTCGTGAATAGCCCCGAGCCCTGTTCGTGGCGCGCGTCGATACAAGTCAACTGACGCGTATCCGGTTCGAATGCCGATACGGGTGAGGCGGCGGAATGACTGCGACGACTCGTGCGTGCGGAGTGGCCCCGACCCGGATGGACTACCAACCTGCCTAAGCATGCCGAGCAGGCGCAAACTGAATCGAGGGTTGTCGGTGCTTCAGCGCATACTTCGAGCGTGCACATTCCTTCGATCCCGGGCTACGAAGTTCACGACGGTCCGCCGACTCTGGGACGCCTCTGGGCCCAACCAGTCGGCGACTACCCCGCAACGTTCTGGCCGAGGGCGGAGCTGCAGCGCATCTGCCCAGACCCGACTGGTTGGCTGACCATCGAGGAACATTTCCACCGCTCCGACGACATGTACGGAGGTACTCACAGCATCCTCATCGACGCCGGGGTCCGCGCCCAAGTACTCGAGTCGGGCACCCACTGGTCGGGGTGGAGCGACGTAGGCAAGGTCGAGGTCTGGAGCGACGGTCGGTTTTCCGACGGCCTGACCGCGAGCCGCGGAGGCGACGACGGATTGATGTTCTTCGCTGCCGTCCGCGAGCATCACCGGTTCGTCCTCCCCACTTTCGAGATCACGCCAACCTTTCTTTGGTATTGGGACGCGTTCCCCAGCGAAGGAGGCTGGTCCTACCTCGACTCAGCGGGACGCAACGTCGAGTTGATCCGGATCGCCATTTCGATGGACGAATGGAAGGTCGACGTGTCAGCTCTGGAGATCCGAACGTTTCTAGCAGCGTCGGGTCGGGAGTTGCTCGTTCAGAAGGACTACACCGTTCTGACAGCCGACGAGGTCGATCCGTTCGAACGGGTCGACGACAGCCACACCACGAAGTGGGCGAACTTCGACTGGTTCGCGATCATGGATGACGGCATCATCGGCGACGCCTCCGCGTTCTCGAACGTGATGGGCAAGTACATCGTCGAAGGGGCGGTGACAGCTCGGATGCGCAGGATCGACGCACGGAGTAGGGGCAAGAGGTACGTCGAGTTCGTGTACACGGTCGAGCCGGGCACGGGCGAAATGAAACGCCACTCGTGCAACCCGAGGATGCTGGGCGATTATGCCGACAGCTCTCGCCTGCATTCGATGACGCCGGTCTACTTCAGTAGGGAAGTGTTGAACCGATACGCGAGCGAGCCCAATCGATACAAGGTGACAGCCAGTCGGATCTGGTGCCTGGACCTATGGGGCCTCGACATCAGCACCAACACGGCAGGGCTCATCGAGGTATACCTCGGCGAACTGGGCGCTTTGCCGGAAGGCGAGCAGGCGCACTGGCTCGCCCACAACGTCCCTCCGGAAGGAGCGATGGACGAAGGGCGATTCCGTCGAGATTTCTTGAACCAGTCCGTTGGTTCTCCTGACCCAGTCGGCGACCTTCGGAGAGCCCGCCGCAGGGCAGCCGAAGCCACGGGTGCCCTCCTCGGGTCACCCGTGTGGCGCGACCTTGATTCGCAGGCGGCCAACGAGTTCGAGGCGCTTGTTGGCCCAACGAGCAACGACCCATCGGCTCTGACCGCTCCGACGATCACGCTGACCAAGTCACTGGTCGATGGGATGGATCCGGCACCGTTGAAGAAGTACCTCGGCGGAAGTGAAGCGGGTGAGAAATCGATCGCACTCCTGCGCCGCCTGCTGTTGTCTTTGGGTGACACAGACGACGCTGCCGAGGTCTTCGCGGCGCTTCAGGCGTTCCGATCGGCCGGAGGCGTCGCACACCTCGGCGGGTCGAGCGCAGGCGCCGCGAGCGCCCGGCTAGGCATCGACGGAATGTCGCCGCTGCAAGCATTCGCTCGCATGATTATGAAGCTGACTGCGGCGCTGAACCACGTCGCTGACCTGGCTGAGGCGTATTCGCCCCGGCCGCAACCCTCAGCATGACCGGCTGAGGCTCCGCTCTGGCTCATCTGGGCGACCCTCCAGGATCTCGATCAGGTTCGCGAGCGACGTGAAACGAAACGGTCCGCCGACGAACTGTGCAGGCGTCGGCTCGCGGGTCACGAACAGGACGCGGACCTTGTAAGGAGCTGCCGGATCGGGGTCGGGCAACTCGAGAGCCGCGGCAACTGCTTCAGGGTGCGGAGAAAGGTCAGCGAACTTCCGCGACACCTGGGTGGCATACGAAGGCTTCTTGCTGTCGAGATAGAAGCGATCCAGCATGCGACGGATGTCCGACAGCGCGAACACATCGGAAGGGTCCTTGACCTCGAGAAGCCATATGTTCGGATCACCCGCACGCCCTGCTACGACGTCGATCTCCGTTTGCAGCGACGGTACGTTCAGCCTCTCCGGCTTCGACTCCTTGACGTTCGTGATGACCGTCCAGCCAGCGGCCGCCAGAACGTCGGCGACTTCGCGCTCGAGTGCCTTGTTGCGCGCGTCGCGGGTCTCTTCCAGCACCGTGTTCAGCTCTGGGGGCGGCGGCGGTTGGCTCCAAGGCAGTTGGCCCTGCTGCAAGTACTGCAGGTAGATGTTCGCCGTCGCGAAGCACAGGCGCGGAGAAACGACGAGAAGACCATCAGAGCGTTGCGCGAGGGGTTGAATTAGCAGCCTGCGCTTACGGCTACGGGCCTGCCACGGCTTCCAGTCGGAATCCAAGAGATCGGCCGAGGTGCTCGTGACTAACCTGATCGCCTCGAGGGTGTGGGTCTTCGCCTCACCGGTCGTCACGCCGTCGGAGTAGACCGAGTACTCCACGACCCGATCCGCCAGTGCGTCCGCAGAGATCGCAACAGCATCCGGATCCGCCAGCTCAACGGGCCAACCGCCAGCGGTCGTCAGAACGCCAAACACATCGGTCGCAGATGCTCCGAAGGCCTCCAACATGGCATCGTCGATGCCCGCAGGGATCGGGCCCGCATCAGCGTCCGTCGCGTCACTCGTTCGGGCGCTGCCGTCCTTCAGGGTCGGAGCGAGGCGGGCGCGAGCGTACGAGTGGTTGTCGAAGTTGTAGCCGGACCCGTCGCCAGCAACCGTCCCGCTGTCGTCGCTGGGAGCGGCCGACCTTGTGGAGAGTTCGAACGACGTGCTGATCTCCAGGATGGTTTCACCGACCTGGTGGTGGATCGCCTCACTGCGGGTGGTCGCCGCGAGGTACGCACGCGCCCCGGCCAGGATCTCGCCCCATGTGAGGTCGTCGACTGGAGTCGAGCCGGACGGCACGTTTCGGAGCGCTGCCTCCGTCGCGATCTCGATACAGCGCCTGAGTGTGTTTAGTTCGTTCTCGGAGGCGTGAAGTCGTTCCATCGGGTCCCAGCTGACGCTCAAGATGTCGGTTGCGTGCTGAGCAGTCACCTGTGCCCGCGACTTGTGCGCGAGGCATCGTTCGATCTGTTCCATTCCGAACTGCAGGAGTTCGTCTACTGAGTGACTTGCGAGAGCGGCTTCCAGGAGGGCGAGAGCGGCGGGTGCGAGCACGTCTCGATCTATTGCCTTGGCACGATCGCCGCTGTATGAACCGGGTTCTATGCCGGCACCGCTCACAGCTTCAGCGACCTGGCGGTCGACGAGCGAGACGAGGGCCTCGTTGAGAGGAACAGGGTTGCTGAAGTCGTTCCTTGTGGTCAACGGGCGAATCGTCTCCACGGCGAAGGTCGGAGCTTCAGCCATGATCGCCGCCTTGATCGCGTTGCTCGCGTCACTGGACACGCCAGCTGCACGAGCGGCGTTAGCGATCACGTCCGCCATCGACGTCTGGAACACCGCCGTTACGTCGAGGTCATCGTCCAGGGTCGGGTCCAGGTCGACCTCAACCTCGACGGTGATGACGGCTTCCGATTCGTCGGGAGTGCCTGAACTGCCCGAACGCGACGTTCCAAGAAGGCGGAGCACCTCTCCGCCCGTGGTCCCAACGCCCAGGTTGAAGATGTATCCGCGCACGCCTGTGTCGCTGTGGGCCTCGACCCAGACATCGGCGATCTGTTCGAACGCGTAGGACAGGCCGATGGCCAGGTCGGACAGGAAAGCGAACTTGTCCTTTGGCCACCCCTTCCGCAGCGCCTCGACGGCGACGGGGACCTGACTGATGTGGATCGACCAAGCTTTGGGTTCCGGTGCCTTGTGACGGCCCTTCGAGACCTTTGGCGGTGTCGCGTCTCGGATGCGTCCCGCGAGCAGTCGGGGGCCGACGTGGTCGTCTTCGGGGTCGCCTTCGAGGTCTCGCAGGGCGGGCAAGCCCAGGCGGGCAAGCGCTATTTCGACGGGGGCTCGCTTTGCTGCAAGCTTCCACTCGGCGGTTCCCCAGTGAGGGGCAATCGTGATCAAGCCCGGCGCCTGACCGCCAGAGAAGAAGCTCTTACCGTTGGATCGCCACCACTCCCAGATGTTGATGGCCTCCCAGCCCATGAAATGGGGAAGGCCGGGGCGGCTCATATCGCGGCAGTAGTTGAAGAGGTCCAACTCGGAGTCCGCCGACTTCGACATCCATCGAAGGTCGTCTAATGAGACCGCGGGTAGACCGGGCCGCACGAACGCGGCGATGTGGCTCGGACTCGCCGCGACGAGGAGGGGGACGACCTCGGCTCCGGTTCTCATCGTCATCTCGCCGTACGTCATGGCGACCTTGCCTGGGTTGGCTGGATCGGAGGCGGCATGCCGTGTGGCGCGTAGTGTTTCCGGCTCGTCCGGCATCGCGAACAGCTCAATGCTCAGTTCACTCATTACCTGAACGAGAACGGAGTGCCTCGGCGTTGCTGAGGATGCCCACTGGACGACGTTCCGGGGGGAAGCAATCGGAGCGCCGTCAATATCGGGAGGCCCGAAGACCTCCCCGAAGCGCCACAGGGCGTTGCGAACCTCGTCCGCAGCGACTTCTGCGAATCGCCGGCGTGTATCCGGATCGGTCGCCACCTGGGCGGCCAACTCGCCGACTGCGTGACCCAGCGCGCCAGGAAGGAAGTGGAGCGGCAACCAGCGCGGTTCCGCCCAAGACGCGTCGTCAACTCGAAGGAAGCGTCCGACTGGACTTTGCTGGGATCCCGGGTCGTACGACAGTGCGGCTGACGTGCAAGTGATCCAGTCCAGTGCGAGGCGGTGCCGATCGGAGGGAAGAATATGTGCCGGTGTGCCGAGGGCCAGGAGCCGTTCCGCTGCGGCGACTTCCTCGACCGTCACGACCGAGTCCGCGTCGAGGTCGATCTCACCCTGCGGCCACGAATCTGCGACTGCGTCGATCCCCGCGTCCTGATAGCCAAGAACCACGTCAAGCAGATCCCGGACTCCGAAGCCGACGCGGTCGATCAAGATCGGATCGATCGCCTTGGAAACCAACAGAGCACGGTCGATGTCGGCGACCGGCCGCTCGATGTCGCCAGGGCCTATACGCAGCGTGTAGTCCGAGATTCGGATCCGAACGTCGTCGCGCGGGTCTTCGGGGAGGTAGTCCTCGTACATGTAGATGTTGCCGATCGAATCGGCGGCTCGTTCGAGGAGGTCGTGGAGGACACCGGAGTCGGCGGGCTTACCGGACAGGCCCGCCGCCTTACATGCAAGCTCAACAAGGTGGCCGACCCGAACCCACTTGTGCCTGACTGCGGGTGAGGCGCCAGCTGCTGCAAGTAGGAGCCAGAGGCTCTCCGAGTCGAACTGGCCGATGTGGCGGCGCAGCGCGTTACGCCTGCGGTTCCCTTGTGCCTTCGCCATGAACTGCCACCTTCGAGCCATTCGTCGAGTCTCGGTCCTCCCTACGAGCTGGGCAGCACGATAGCCGTGAGGACCGACACGCTGGTTCGTCCAACATTGTCTCTACGAAGCGGCAGCAAAGGTCGACCCACGTGGACCGTGTCAGGGCTTCATCGACCGTTTCGTTCAGATCCCCCTTGGGTGCATCTCGGCCGCGTCATTCTGGGCGAAAGGCACTGCCGGTTTTGTACATCCGGCCGTTTCCCATTGCAACTCCATTGCAAATGGGTAGGCGACCTGGTGCAACATCGGGTAACCCCGCGACATACAGAACGCTCGCCGCTGAGCGTAAATCACGCGTGCGACGAGCGTTCTTGCAGGTAGGGCGGGTGGGGCTCGAACCCACGACCCAAGGATTATGAGTCCTCTGCTCTAACCGACTGAGCTACCGCCCTGCGCGGGCACGACCCGCGTGCGGAGCCTATCGAGTACGGCCGGGTTCGGTGGGCTCGACCTGGGCCGAGCCCACCGGAACAACCCAGGCTCAGGAGTTGGCGGCCGTGAAGGCTGCTGCGGCGCCGTACAGCTTGTAGAGCGCGAAGCCGCCCGCGTAGCTGGTGCTGCAACGGCCGTCGAAGAGCTGGATCGCCTGGGGGTCCTTCAGCGTCGCGCCGTACCCGAGGCGCTTGCTGCCGTCCACGGGACCGGAGACGAAGTGCTGCAGACGCTGGACGAGCTCGACTTTCTGGCTCGGGACCGCCTTGCGCCACCAGCTGCAGGTGTACAGGCTCAGCGGCTTGCTGGTCGACGCGGACGGCCTCGCCAACGGCGTCGGAGTCAGCGGGGCCAGCAGGTTCTCCAGCAGCGAGATACCGCTGAACCCGGCGTTGTACGGCCGGCAGGTGCGCTTGCCCACGCCGTTCTCGCAGAAGGTCGCGAAGACCTGCTTCTGGGTGTTGACCTGGGAGGTGTTGGTGGCCCGGGCCCCTGCCGTTCCCGGCTTGCTCGGCGTGATCGACCAACTGCAGACGGCGTCCGTGCCGCCCGGGTAGTTGCCGAACTGGAGGCCGGCCAGGCAGGTAAGGAGCTCAGCCTCAGCGCTCAGGTTGCCGAGACCGACGCTGGACTTCGGGTTCGCGCCGTTGCTGCAGTTCGGCAGCGAGCCTGGGTTGCTGGTGATCTTCTTCCCCGGAGCCGCCGTGTTGGCCCAGTAGCAGTTGCCGGTGTTGCCCGGGAAGGCATCCCACCAGAAGTCGAGACCGTTGGGGCGGACCGCGCCGTTGGGCGCGACACCCATCTGGTTGCCGTACTGGTCGTTGCCGTACGACGTCGAGATCCCAGCGATCTCACAGCCCGGGATCGGCGTCGTGGTGTCACCCAGGACCGGGCCGCAGACGGTCGCGTCCGGCACGGCGAACAACATCGTGCCGCGGCGCCAGTTGTTGTAGAACCGGTTGTGCCGGATCACATTGTCGTTGCCCCCCGCCAGCCAGAGGCCGGTGCCGACCGGCGCCGGGATGAACGGCACGACGTCGGAGCCCGGTTTGAACGGGTTGAAGTTGTTGCTGTGGAAGTTGTTCTTCTCCACGACGTTGCCCGACTGCGGGAAACCCGGGTGACCAGCCGCAGTAAACACGTCGGTCGTGTAGCCCAGGGCGTTGTCGTAGAAGTTGTTCTGGGTCACGAGCGTCCCGTGGCTGTTCGTCCCGGAGAAGCCACTGGCATTGTGGTGCGCGTCGCACCGGCGGATCGTCTGGCTGTAGCGCGCTGTCGGGTAGAACGAGGTCTTGCGGTCGACCAGGGTCTGGGCGCCCGAGCCCGGGTACAGGCCGGAGTCGCCGCTGCCGGCGGCGTCGCAGTTCTGGATCAGGCCGTGGTCACCGACGAAGGTCAGCACGCCGTACGCGCCGCCGTAGTAGACCTTGAACCGGTCGAGCACGTAGCCGTCGGTCTCGACCACGTAGATGTTGTGCTCGCGGGCGTGCCGGACGGTCACGTTGCGGAGCACGAAGCCGTCAGCACGGTCGGCGAAGATGCCGACGTCCTTCTTGTGTCCCGCGGCCGACGGGCCGCCGTTGCCCTTGCTCGCGTCGCCGACCTCGACGATCACGTCGTTGGCACTGACCCCGGAGCCCTCGAGCTGGAGGTTGCAGCGGATGCACTTGCCGGCGTTCGGGATGCCGTGCCGGTCCTCGATCGGCTTGGCCGGATCACCGGCGACACCTGCGCCCTTGTCGCGACCGATGACCGCGACCAGGTTCGCGTCGTTGGGACAGTTGATCTGGTACTCGTGCGACAGTGCGCCCGGATCGCCGCCGTCAGACTTGGTCCTGTACTTCGCGCAGGAGGGGTCGAACGTCGGCTTCGAGCGCGAGGTCGGCTCGGTGTACAGCCCGGGCATCACCACGACCCGATCGTTGTTGCGTGAGGCGGTCACAGCCGGCTGGATCTGCCGGTAGGCGCACTTCTTGAACAGCGCCCGGTTGGTCCTGAGCAGGTTGGCAGCCGCGGTCCTGCCGAGCGAACGCCGGTCGCTGGGACGGATCGCATAGCCGTTGGCGCGGGCCCTGGTGATCGAGCGCTTCAAGATGGTCAGCGAGTTCGCCTTGCAGACCACCCGGGTCGTGCCGACCCGGCTCGCGTCCAGCGACGACCTGAGGCTGCGGATCTTGGGAATCGAACCCCCCGCGCACGGCGCAACCGCGCAGTCCGCCGCCGGCACCGGCCAGTACGACGGTCGCTCGACATGCGCTGCCGCCAACTGCGGGAACGTCACGATCCCGGCGATCGCGAAGATGAGGGTGAAGAGGGAACGTCGCATCAAATTGTCCTGTTACGTCCAGCACCGCAGTGCGTTCGAGTCCCTCAACCCAAGACGGAAACTAGCATCCCTGACACCCCGTGCGAATCAAATCGCCAGAGTCTCGTAAATCTCCTTGGGAGAGCGCAGCGCTGGCGGGACCAACGGGCTCAGGAAAGCCCGCCGACGAACGGAAGCACCGGCACGCACGGGATGCGTCGCGGGTGGGCGGGGTCCAGGGCGTTGAGCACCATCACCGCGGCGTTCAGGTCAGCCGCGATCTGGAAGTGCTCACTGAAGTCGAACGTGCAGGCGTCCTGGACGACGAGGTTGGTCATCCCCGGTGCGCGCCCGCTGGTGTAGGGCACCACGAGCTCGTCGTACTTGGTCATGATGTTGGTGTACGTGACTCCGGGCACCGCTGCTCCCCCAGCGTTCATCTGCGCGATGAACTCGGCCCCGGTCGCGAACTGCGCGCACGCCGTACAGAACGGGTTGAGGTCCTCGGGGACTCCGAAGACGCCGCGCAACAGGGTGATCGGGTCGGCCAGCCGGGTCCCGTTCCAGACCGGCGCCAGCGACACGTACTTGTCGACCTTGGGCGCACCGCCGAGGAACTTCACCCAATAGTTCGGCATCAGGGTGCCCTGGGAGTGACCGAGCAGGTCGACCTTCGCCGCGCCGGTCGCCCCCAGCACCTGGTCTACGAAGGAGCCGAGCGCGACCGCGCTGGTCTTCATATCACCGAAGCCACCCAGCGCCCCGGGGTACGGGACCGGGAAAGTCGCACCGTAGGTCAGGGCGAAGACGCAGTAGCCGTTGTTCTTCAGCAGCGGCCCGTAGGTCTGCCAGTTGGTGCTCCGGTTGCCTGCCGTGCCGTGCACCAGCACCACCGGGTTGGGGTGCGCCGCGGTGGGCTTGCAGGTCCAATCGTTGGTGCCCGGCGCGTTCGCGTCCGGCAGTCCGCCAAAGATCGCAGTCGGCAGGAACTGGTACGGCACCGGAAGCGGCGTGTCCGCTGCGCCCGCGGGTCCGGCTAGCCCGAGCGTGACGACGGCGAGCAGGCAGGACAGGGCAAGGCGAAGACGACGCATCGAGGCTCCCGGGAGTAGGTCCCCAGATCGTATGTCAGCGGCCCTCAGGTGCTCTTGTGGCGCGGCTTCTTCTTGCCCGAGTACGACGAACCGCCGGTCGCGGTCCAGGTCTTATTGGGGCTACCGGACGGACCGGTGTGGCCGCGCTTGTGGCCACGGTCGAACTTGTCCGGCTTGATCGCGATGAGCACGCCGGAGATCCGGGTGCCGGAAAGCTTGTCGAGGACCCCTGGATCCAGGTCAACGGGCAGCTCCACGATGGAGAACGCGGGCTTGATCTCGATCTTGCCGAAGTCCTCGCGGGACAGTCCGCCCTCGTTAGCCAAGGCGCCGACGATCTGTCGCGGCTCGACGTGGTGCCGCTTGCCGACCTCGATCCGGTAGCTGGCGAAGCCACGCCGGTCGTTCGACCGCGGGCCCCGGTCGTTGGAGCGCTCCTTGTGGGAGACGCGCATTGGTTCCGGCATGTCCTCGAGGAAGAGCGGCTGGCCGGCCTGGGACAGCACGGCGATGGCTGCTGCGATGTCGAGGGCGGGGATGTCGTTGTTGCGCTCGTAGTCCTCGATCAGCTCGCGGAACTGGCTTAACTGCGGGTCGCTCATCGCCTGGCTGATCGCGTCGGTGAACTTGGTGACCCGGAAGGCGTTGACGTCGGAAACCGACGGCAGGCGCATCTCCTCCAAGGTAGTCCGGTTGGTCTTCTCGATCGCCCGGAGCAGGTGGTTCTCCCGCGGGGTGACGAACGAGATCGCCACACCCGGGCGCCCGGCTCGGCCGGTCCGCCCGATCCGGTGCACGTAGGACTCGGTATCGGTCGGGATGTCGTGGTTGATCACGTGGCTGATCCGCGGGACGTCGAGGCCCCGGGCTGCGACGTCGGTGGCGACCAGGATGTCGAGCTTGCTCTTGCGCAGTTGGTCGACGGTCCGCTCACGCTGGACCTGGGCGACATCGCCGTTGATGGCCGCTGCGGAGAAGCCGCGGGCGCGCAGACGCTCAGCGAGCTCCTCGGTGGCGTGCTTGGTGCGGACGAAGATGATCATCCCGTCGAAGTTCTCGACCTCGAGGATCCGGGTGAGCGCGTCCAACTTCTGCGGGTGCCCCACCTTGAGGAAGCGCTGCTCGACGTTCGCCGCAGTCGTCGACGTCGACTTGACCTTGACCTCGGTGGCGTTGGGGGCGTGCCGCTTGACGATCCGTCTGATCTGCGGCGGCATGGTTGCCGAGAAGAGAGCGACCTGCTTGTCCTCCGGGGTACCGGAGAGGATCGACTCGACGTCCTCCGCGAAGCCCATGTTCAGCATCTCGTCGGCCTCGTCGAGGACCACGAAACGGAGCTCGCTGAGGTCGAGCGTGCCCTTCTCGATGTGGTCCATCACCCGGCCCGGCGTACCGACCACGACGTGGACGCCGCGGCGCAGCGCGGAGAGCTGGACGCCGTAGCCCTGGCCGCCGTACACGGGCAGGACGTGCAGACCCTTGATCTGGCCGGCGTACTTCTCGAAGGCCTCGGAGACCTGGAGCGCGAGCTCACGGGTCGGCGCCAGCACCAGCACCTGGGGAGTCTTCTGGCTCAGGTTGATCCGGGACAGGATCGGGAGCGCGAATGCGGCGGTCTTGCCGGTGCCCGTCTGGGCCAGTCCGACGACGTGGCCGCCGGCGAGCAAGGGCGGGATCGCCTCGGCCTGGATGGGGGACGGCGTTTCGTAGCCGACGTCCTTGATGGCCTTGAGCACTTTGGGGTCAAGACCGAGGTCGTCGAACGTGAGGGAAGTAGGAGTCTCGGTCACCGATCAAGGGTAGTGCCGCACGCCGTTGCGACCTATTCCGTGAGGTCGTTCCGGCGCCCGGGGAGCAGTGTTTCCGACCACATCCCTCCCGACGGAGTGGTGCCAGGAAATGCGCTGGGAGCAATGCGCCGAACTGGTCTAGGGTCGCAAATATGGACAAGCCTGAGCCGCTGGAGATCCTCGACGAGACCTGGGAGCGCGCGCTGTGCATCGTCGCGCACCCCGACGACATGGAGTTCGGCGCAGCCGCGGCCGTGGCTCGCTGGACCGGCCAGGGCAAGTGGGTCGGCTACACGATGGTGACCAGCGGCGAGGCCGGCATCGACGGGCTGGCACCTGACGAGTGTCGCGGAGTGCGCGAGAAGGAGCAGATCGAGTCGGCCAGGATCGTGGGCGTCGACGTGGTCGACTTCCTCGGCGAACCCGACGGCATCATCGAGTACGGCGTGGCGCTGCGCCGTACGCTCGCCGCCGAGGTCCGCCGGCACCGCCCGGACATCGTGATCACCGGCAACTACCGCGACACCTGGGGCGGGTCCAACCTCAATCAGGCCGACCACATCGCGGTCGGGAAGGCCGTCCTCGACGCAGTCCGCGACGCCGGCAACCGTTGGATCTTTCCCGAGCAGCTCAACGGGAGCGGCGGCGAGCTCGAGCCGTGGGGCGGTGTCCGGCAGGTGTGGGCGTTCGGCTCCCCCGCCTCCACGCACGCGGTCGACACCACCGACACCTTCGACACCGGGGTCGAGTCGCTGCAGGCGCACGCGGCGTACATCGACGGGTTGGGCTGGGAGAACTGGGACCCGCGCGAGTTCCTCGAAGGGATGGCGCGCGCGACCGGCAGTCGGATCGGCGTCAGCTTCGCCGCACCGTTCGAAGTGATCCCGTTGGGCTGGGGCGACTGAGGGTCGGGACGTCCGCAGACTGAGGCGTTCCTGGTTGTCCTCCGCGGTCGCGGTGCGCTGCGCGAGGAGCTCACCGCCTGTCTGCCCACAGGCCGGGTGGTAGATCGCGGACCCGTTCGTCAACCCGCCCAGGGACTTCGACGGCTCTTCAGAAAGAGCCCTTTTGAGCATTTGTGTCCCATTTTGGACCAGTTCACGCCATGATGGCTTATGAGCATCTTCGTAGCTCTCCGCGTGCCGAGGCGGCTACCAGACGTGGTCGGCTGGCTGCCGCGGGGCGGTGGCCTGGGGCCAGAGGCGTGGAGGGCGCGTCATCGCGGGATCTGCGTCCTTCTGTGGGCGCACGCAGTGGTGCTCCTGTTCCTCAGCCTGCTGCGTGGCCAGGGCGTGCTACACAGCGTGACGGAGGCTGCCGTGGTGGCCTTGTTCGCCGTCGGGGCCCAGGCGCGCGGGTTCAGCGCTTCGGTCAGGTCCGCGTCGGCAACCTTGGGGCTGGTCACGAGTTCCGCCGCGGCCGTGCACCTGTTCAATGGCGTGATCGAGGCGCACTTCCACTTCTTCGTGATGGTGGCCGTCGTCGCCCTCTACCAGGCGTGGATGCCGTTCCTACTCGCGCTCGTGTTCGTCGTGGTGCACCACAGCGTGACAGGGAGCATTGCACCGGAGTCGGTGTACAACCACCCGGATGCAGTGAGCAACCCTTGGCTCTGGGGCTTGGTGCACGGCGGGTTCATCCTGGCCGAGAGCGTGGCGTGCCTCGTCTACTGGAGGGCGAGCGATCAGGCTCTCGAGCGAGAGCGTGCCTCCACGGTCGCGGCACAACAGGCGCACCGCGACCTGGCTCGCGCACAAGAGCTCTCCGGGATGGGCAGCTGGGACTGGGACATTGCCTCGGACACCGTCACCTGGTCCGACCAGCTGTACGTCCTCGCCGGAGTGGACCGTGGCGAGCTCACCCCCTCGATCCCCGCGTTCCTCAACCTCATGCACCCGGAGGATCGCGAGCGCGTCGGAGCACTGATCCACCACGCCCACCAGTCGCGGGCAGAGCTGAACTTCGAGTGCCGGCTGGTCCGACCCGACGGCATCGTTCGCACCATCCATGCCCTCGGCGAGACGGTGACCGACGACCGCGGAAAAGTCATGCTGATGAGTGGTACCTGCCACGACGTGACCGAGAGCAGACGCCTCCAGGACGAGATCGCTCACCTGGCGTTCCACGACCCGCTCACCGGGCTCGCTAACCGCCGGCTGTTCCTGGACCGCCTCGATCACGCACTTGCACACCTCCGGCGCAGCAACGGCACCTGCGCGATCCTCTTCATCGATCTCGACGACTTCAAGAAGATCAACGACGACTGTGGCCACGCCGCGGGAGACGCGCTTCTGGTCGAGGTGGCCAATCGGCTCCGTCGATCGGTCCGGGAGACCGATACCATCGCCCGTTTCGGAGGGGACGAGTTCGCAGTGCTGTGCGAGGAGGCAGACATGGAGATCGCGAGCCAGACCGCCGAGCGGATCGCGGCCGAGTTGAACCGAAGCATGCCGATCGAAGGCAACCACGTGGTGGTCGGGGCCAGCATCGGCATCTCCGTCGCTGAATGCGACACCGAGGCAGACGCTCTGCTCCACCAGGCGGACCACGCGATGTACGCCGTCAAGACGCAGCGCAGGCAGCGTGACCTTGCTGTCCTCTCCGACCCCGTTGGGTGACGGATACCCTCGCCTGGCGCGGCGATGCACGCCGATGTGTCGTCCTGCCGACCGACGCATTCGTGGTGGTGGGCCCAGGGGCCTCGAGCTGCGGCGGATCCAGGTGGCGCGATTGCCGCGGGCGACGCCTTGCACTGCCGTGGCGGCGGGGGCTGGCTTAGGCTCGAGGCAAAACTTCCCGTGTCTCCGACAAGCCAGACCGTTCGGGTTCGAGGAAAAGAAGAACGCGCAGAGGAGAGCAGCCCGCTTGTTGCCAGCCGGCAACGCGTGAATGCTGGCACTGCGTTATTGGAGGACGGCCACCTTCGTGGGGATGGTGGGGAATGCTCGTGATCCGTCAGAGTTACCAGAGGTTGCCGCCAGCAGATGTCGCGTGCCGAGTCTGACGCAGGCACAGCGAGCGTGTAGTAGTCGCTCTCAGCGTCTCGAGGCGACGACACGGTGGACGCGAACGATGCCTAGCCGCTGCACCTGGACACGCAGAACGGCTCGTGACCTGCGTTTCCGCAAGTCACGAGCCGCCCTGTGTTGCTCCCCCGGTTGGACTCGAACCAACAACCCTCCGATTAACAGTCGAATGCTCTGCCAATTGAGCTACAGGGGATCGCGCCCGGAAAGGTTAGCAAGCGTCCTACCAGGGTCGCTAATCGGATCCCTCCCCGCGTCTCGACACCTCGGGGACCGGGGCGGACTACTCGCCGACGTCGGCGCGGGCGCGCTCCAGGGCGTCGGCCGCAGCCGCGACCACCGCCGGATCATCGGGGTCGATCCCGGCGTCGTACTCGTGCATCCAGACGATCGGGCCGCCATCGGGTGAACGCCGCCCGATCACCTTGAAACCGCTTTTCCCGTCCGTCAGGTAGCCGCGCTGGAGCACCACGCTGGCGGTGACCCGCTCACGGGTCAGCTGGAGCAGCAGCACCGGGTTGTCCAGCGCGAACACGAACGCACCACGCGTCCGGCCGAACTCGCCGACCTCGGTGACCGTGAGGGTCGAGGCGTCCTGGTCCCAGTCGGCTGCTTGCACCTGCTCCCACGCGAGCCTGACCGGGTCGGCGCCGGACTCCACGACGACCAGCGCGTACCGGGTGCCGAGTAGCCAGCGCTCGCCGTCCTGGGCGTGGGCGAGCACCTTCTCTCCACGGCCGAGCCCGGCAGCGGTGACGACCTGGACCGGAGCACGCTCGGCCCGGGTGAACAGCTTCACTGCTGCTGCTCCATCGCCAACTCGCGCAACGTACGACGGTGCTGCTCCAGAGCGACAAGCTCGCCGAACATCCGGTTGTACTCGACCGCTTCGTCGACCGGGTTGGTGCGCTGGAGCTTCGACTTCACGTCTGAGATCCGGCGCAGAGCGGTCAGCTCGCGAAGGCGGTGCACGTGCTGGGCGGCATACCCGGCGTCCGGGACCTTGCTGGTCGGCATCGCCTCGACGCTCAGCGCGCTGAGCAGCGACTGGACCCGCTCGTCAGCACTGTTGGCCTGGAGTCGGGATGTCCATTGCGGATCAGCAGCGGCGACGCCGCCGACCAGGGTCACGACCGCCCACACCGCCTTGTACGCCGGGTGCGTGAAGTCGTCGCCGGTGACCTCGGCCAGGGCCGGCGCGATCACGTCGGGGAGCTGGATGACGAGCTTGAGGGTCTCCCTTTCCAGAGCGATCCGGGGGTCCCGCGGGTCCGGCAGTTCTGCCGACCGAGTCGGCGCTGCCGGGGCTCCGGCAGACGCTGCCTGCGCCCGGTTCGCTGCCCGCTTGACCTCGCGCTGGACGTCGTTCGGGTCGACCCCGATCATCCCGGCGAGCTCACGGGCGAAGGCGTCGACCTTGGAGCGGTCGCGGATCGCGGTCACCAGTTTGGCGGCTTCACGCAGCGCGTCGATCCGGCCGTCGGCACGGTCCAGGTCGTAGCGACCGACCACGTTGCCCAGCACGAACCGGTACAGCGGCACCCGGCGTGCGACCAGCTCACGCACCGCCGCGTCACCCTCTGCCAAGGAGCCAAAGGAGAGGCGCAGGTCGCACGGGTCCAGCCCGGACGGCTCGATGGCGACATAGGTCTGTCCGGCGAAGTTCTGGTCGCCCTCGAACGCACGCAGGGCTGCCTTCTGCCCGGCCTCGTCGCCGTCGAAGGTGAAGATCACCTCGCCCCGGAACTCGTCGTGGTCTTGCAGCAGCCGTCGGATCACCCGGCTGTGGTCCTCGCCGAACGCCGTACCGCAGGTGGCGACCGCCGTCTTCACCCCGGCCAGGTGGCAGGCCATGACGTCGGTGTAGCCCTCGACGATGACCGCCTGGCTACCCCGGGCGATCTCGCGGCGGGCAAGGTCGATGCCGTAGAGGACATGGCTCTTCTTGTAGATCGGGGTCTCGGAGGTGTTCAGGTACTTCGCGGCGATCCGGTCGTCCTCGAAGATCCGGCGAGCGCCGAAGCCGACCACGTCCCCGCTGGCGTCCCGGATCGGCCACATCAGGCGGCCCCGGAAGCGGTCGTAGAGCCCACGCTCGCTCTTGCCCGACAGCCCGCTGGTGACCAGTTCGTCGTCCTTGAACCCCTGGGCACGCAGGTACTTGGTGAGCTCCTCGCCGCCGCGCGGGGAGAAGCCGACTCCGAAGTGCTCGGCCGCGTCCTGGTCGAACCCGCGGCTGTCCAGGAACTGCCGCGCCGTCATCGCGTCGGTGGTGGCGAGCTGCTCGGCGTAGTACGCCGCAGCGATCTTGTGCGCCTCGACCAACCGGGGACGCTGAGGACCGCCGGCGTTGCGGATCGGGCCCGGACCGTCCTCGTACCGCAGCGGCACCCCAACCTTCTCGGCCAGCCGCTCGACGGTCTCGGTGAACGAGAGCCCGTCCATCTCCATCAAGAACTTGATGACGTCGCCGCCGGCCTGGCAGCCGAAGCAGTGGTACATACCCCGACTCGGTGTCACATTGAAGCTCGGGGACTTCTCGTCATGGAAGGGGCAGAGGCCCTTCATGTTGCCGCCGCCCGCGTTGCGCAGCGTCACGTAAGCGCCGATCACCTCGTCGATGCGTGCCTGCTCGCGCACGGTCGCGATGTCTTCGTCCTTGATGCGGCCCGCCACGGGGGTGAGTCTATGTCCGGGTGCGGACACGACCATGTCGTCCGCGGACTGGGCGCCTCCTCGGAGCAGGTGTCGGATCTGCGATTCCGGGTAAAAGCAGAGCATCCACTCGAGAAGGGAGTCGCCCATGTCCAGCAAGACCGCAGACATCAGCGCTCAGATCGCCCAGCAGCGCGAACGGCTGACCGAGACCGTCGGCGCGCTGGCCGAGAAGATCGACACCCAGGAGATCGCGGACACGCTCCGCGAGCGCGCCACCGCCGGCGCCGGTGAGCTCCGCGAGACCGCGAACACGAAGACCGGGAAGCGCAACCTGCTGGTCGGCGCCGTCCTGGCGATCGCAGGCCTCCTCCTCGTCCGCCGACTGCTCGGCTGAGGAGGGACGGTCATGATCAAGAAGGCCATCGCCCTGTCCGCCTTCGGCGCGGGCTACGTCGCCGGAGCCCACGCCGGCCGGGAACGGTACGAGCAGATCCGCCGCCTGGCACTGGGGATCAAGAACGACCCGCACGTGCAGGAGGCGGCCGCCGAGGCGGCCGAGTTCGCGAAGCAGCACGGCGCGGCTCTCGTCGACAAGGCCACCCCGGGCGACCACACCGCCGAGGAGACCTTCGTCCCCCACTCGAACCCCTACCAGCGGTCGACGCCCTAGCGGCAGAGCCGCTGGTGCCAGGAGACCGCGCTGGCATCGGTAAGCGAAGCGATCTGATCGATCACGACCCGGGTCCGCCCGGCGTCGTCACTCGCCAGGGTGAAGTCGTCGCGCAGGCTCGGGTCGAGCGCTGTCCCCTCGGTCGCCACCAGGGCAGCAAACAGCTCGCCGATGAGCGTCCGCTGCCGGTCCATCAGCACCCGGCGCTCGTCCGAGCGCATCACGTAGTGCGCCGCGATCCCCTTCAGCACCGCGATCTCCTGCTCGGTACTCACCGGCACGACCAGGTCCGCCGCGTGCCGGACCAGGGGGCCCTCCCCGTAGGCGGCCCTGGTCGCCGTGTGCACGCTGCCGCAGAACACACCAATCAGGTCGCTGGTCAGGTTCTTCAGCAAGGCCAGGCTACGCCGGCTGCCGTCGTACGTCGCTGTCGGCCAGGTACCCACAGCCCGGACCCGGGCCAGTGCGGCTGCCAGGGCGTCGTCCTCGATCTCGGGCAGGTACCAGTCCCGGACTGTCCCCCAGACCCCGGTGAGCTCCTCGGAAGACTCCAGGACCGCCAGATCGATATGGCCTCCGACGATGCCGTCCTCCAGGTCGTGCACCGAGTAGGCGACGTCGTCGGCGAAGTCCATCACCTGCGCCTCGAGGCAACGCCGGGGACCCTCGATGCCCGACCGCAGCCAGGTGAAGACCGGGAGGTCGTCGGCGTAAACGCCGAACTTCGTCGTCGGAGCAGGACCGCTGTCACGGGCCCAGGGGTACTTCGTGCAGGCGTCCAGGGTGGCCCGGGTCAGGTTCAGCCCGATCGAGCGACCTTCGGCGTCCACCGACTTGGCCTCGAGCCGGGTCAGGATGCGCAGCGTCTGGGCGTTGCCCTCGAACCCACCGCAGTCCTGCGCCAACTGGTCCAGCGCCTGCTCGCCGTTGTGCCCGAACGGCGGGTGCCCGAGGTCATGGGCCAGGGCGGCGGTCTCGGCCAGGTCGGGATGGCAGCCGAGCGGGTGTGCGATGTCGCGGGCGACCTGGGCGACCTCCAGGCTGTGGGTGAGCCGATTGCGGACGAAGTCGTCCGCCTGCGGCCCGAGCACCTGGGTCTTCGCCGCCAGCCGCCGTAGCGAGGCGGAGTGCACCACCCGGGCGCGGTCCCGCTCGAACGGGGTCCTCGCCGGGGCATTCACCCGCTTCACCGGCTCGTCGACCAGACGCGCTCGGGCGTCGTCGTCGTACAGGTCCTCCCAGGTCACGCGCCGAGACTACTCACCGCCCTCGGCGCGGATGCGAGGATCACTCCATGAGTCCCCAGTCCCCGCTCGCCCTCGTCGGCACCGACGACCTGATCAGCGCCGAAGACCGAGCTATCCGGGACACCGTTCGCGACTTCGTGGACGCCCGGCTCCGCCCACAGATCGCCGACTGGTTTGAGGCCGGGACCGTGCCGGCCCGGGAGCTCGCAGCCGAGATGGGAGCGCTCGGACTTCTTGGCATGCATCTGCATGGGTACGGCTGCGCCGGGACCTCGGCCACGGCGTACGGCCTGGCCTGCATGGAACTGGAGGCCGGTGACTCCGGGCTACGGTCCCTCGTCTCGGTGCAGGGCTCGTTGGCGATGTTTGCGATCTGGCAGCACGGCAGCGAGGAGCAGAAGCAGGAGTGGCTCCCCCAGATGGCGACCGGCGAGACCATCGGATGCTTTGGGCTGACCGAGCCGGACTTCGGCTCCGACCCCGGTGGCATGCGGACCCGGGCGCGCCGCGACGCCGCGGGCGACTGGATCCTGAACGGCACCAAGATGTGGATCACCAACGGCTCGGTCGCCGACGTCGCCGTGGTCTGGGCTCGGGCCGACGAAGGCGTGCGGGGGTTCTTGGTCCCCACCGACACCCCCGGCTTCACCGCTCCTGAGATCACCCGGAAGCTCTCGCTGCGCGCGTCGGTCACCAGCGAGCTGATCCTCGCGGACGTCCGGCTGCCATCCTCAGCGATGCTCCCCGGCGCCGAGGGACTGGCAGGCCCGTTGTCCTGCCTGACCGAGGCCCGGTTCGGGATCATCTTCGGCGCCCTCGGCGCCGCCCGCGACTGTCTCGAGACCACCATCGCGTACACCCGTGACCGGGAGATCTTCGGCAGACCGCTGGCCGCGTTCCAGCTGTCCCAGGCCAAGCTCGCCGACATGAGCCTGGAGCTGGGCAAGGGCATGCTCCTGGCGCTGCACCTTGGCCGGCTCAAGGACGCCGGGACGTTGAGGGCCGAGCAGGTTAGCCTCGGCAAGCTGAACAACACCCGGGAGGCCCTCGCGATCGCCCGCGAGTGCCGCACCCTGCTCGGCGCCAACGGCATCACCTTGGAGTACCCGGTGCTGCGGCACGCCAACAACCTCGAGTCGGTGCTGACCTACGAGGGCACCTCGGAGGTGCACCAGCTGGTGATCGGCCAGGCGCTGACGGGCGAACCAGCCTTCCGCTGACCCGTCGCGAAAGTGCAGGTGCCTTGCGCTGACCCGGCGCGAAAGGGCAGGCGCCTTGCACTGACCCGGCGCGAAAGCGCAGGTGCCTAACCCGCTCGGGTTGTCATGACCCGCAGGGCGGCCGGCCGAGACTCCCGGCGCAGAATCGACTCGGCGCGCTGCTGGCGCCCGAACACGTCATCCTTGGTGAACACACTCACGATCCAGCCCTCCGAGCGGAGTGACTCTCGGCGAACGGCGTCGTGCTCGGCCCGGTCCGGTCCGTGGAAGGCAGCGCCGTCGTACTCGGCTGCGTACTGCAGCTCGCGCGATCCAATGTCGAGCCGTGCATGGGTCAGCAGGTTAGGCAGCTCGACGAAGATTTGGGTCTCCGGCCGGGGCAGCCCCCCGGCGTCGTACCAACGAAGTCGCAGTGCGGACTCGCCGAACGACTCACTACCGAGGTCCACCAGCGGGGCGAGGGCGCGCAGCTGACGTACGCCGCGGTACCCCTTGAAGCGGGAGGTCTCCGTCAGCAGCTCGTCGAGCGAGAACCCGCCGACGCGCATCATCGCGTCCATGGCTGCCAGCGCCGCGTCGCGCTGCAGGAAACGGCCGAGGTCGCACGCGGTGCGCAACGGCGTCGTCAGCCGTACGCCGCTCAGGTCCATCACGTCCCTACGGCGCAGGCGCCGCTCGCCGCTGGCCGTGACGTCGTTGCGGAGCCGTTTGCCCGGGCTTTGGAACACCGACATAGCCGGGACGACGAGGTGGTCGTTCGGCGCGAGAACCATGTCGGTGCCGTGCAACCATCCTGCTGTGCGGTCGGTGACCACGCCGTCGGGCGGCACGACGAGGCGGACGCACTCCACTCGCAGCTCCAGCGTGTCGGGCAGATGAGTCGCGACGAAGACCCCGCGGAGAGGACGGCTCAGGAGATTTGCCTCAACCGCCGTACGGAGGCGTCGAGCGTCAAGACCACCCTCCCGCGCCTGCCTGGTGGTGAAGGGGCGACCGAGGTCGAGGCCGGAGGCCAAAAGTAGCTGGAGCGGATCGCGTGGGTGCATGCCGAAGTACGTCGTACCGTCCGGGGTTCGAGCAGCCCAACGGGCCGGAGCTGGGGACGGTCACATTCGCGGGACGGCTGTGGAGAACCCACGGCACCTGCAGTTTCACGACAGGTCAGCGCAAGGCACCTGCAGTTTCACGACAGGTCAGGTTAGAAGCCGAGTTTGCGGAGTTGCCGGGGGTCGCGCTGCCAGTCCTTGGCGATCTTGACCCGCAGGTCCAGGTAGACCGGGGTGCCGAGGATGGCCTCGATCTGCTTGCGTGCCTCGGTGCCAACCTCGCGGAGCCGGGATCCCTTGTGGCCGATGATGATGCCCTTCTGGGAGTCGCGCTCGACGTACAGGTTGGCGTGGATGTAGAGCAGCGGCTTGTCGGCCGGGCGGTCCTCCTTCAGACCCATCTCCTCCACCACGACCGCGATCGAGTGCGGCAGCTCGTCGCGCACGCCCTCCAGCGACGCCTCCCGGATCAGCTCGGCGACGATCGCCTCTTCGGGGGCATCGGACAAGTCGCCGTCGGGGTAGAGCTGCGGGCCGACCGGGAGCTGCTCGACCAGCAGGTCGGCGAGCAGGCCGACCTGGTCGCCCGCCTTGGCCGAGACCGGCACGATCTGCGCCCACTCGGTGCCGGTCTCACGCCCGAGCTCGGCGATCGCGAGCAAGTGCTGGGCAAGCTGCTCGGGAGCCACCAGGTCGGTCTTGGTGGCGATCGCGAACTTGACCGACTTCCGGACCTTCGCCAGCTCGTTGACGATGAACCGGTCGCCGGGACCGGGCTTCTCGTTCGCCGGGAAGCAGACCGCGACCACGTCGACCTCCGACCAGGTCGCCTTCACCAGGTCGTTGAGCCGCTCACCCAGCAGCGTCCGCGGCCGGTGCAGGCCCGGGGTGTCGACAAGCACCAGCTGGGCGTCGTCGCGGTGCACGATTCCGCGGACCACGGTACGAGTGGTCTGCGGCTTGGAGGAGGTGATCACGACCTTCGACCCGACCAGGGCATTGGTCAGCGTGGACTTGCCGGCGTTCGGCCGTCCGACGAAGCATGCGAAGCCGCTCTTGTAGCCAGGCGGGTGGGTCTCGACCGGATCAACCAACGGAATCTCCTCGCGCCTTGTCGTAGTCGTTCCAGATCTGGTCGTCGCTCTTGCCCGCGGCTTTCCCGGCGGCGTAGATCGGCCCGGGATCGACGGAGCGGGCCCGACGCCCGCGGGTGCCGCTCCAGTAGCCCATTACGTCGTAGGACGCCGACGGCATCCCGAGGTCCTGACGGATGTGTTTGCGGATGTCGCGCATCTGCGAGGACTCCCCCGCCATCCAGAAGTAACCGGTGCCTGCGGGCCAGTCCAGACCGTGGACCAGGTTCGCCAGCCCGCTCTCCTCCGCCGCCGGGGGTGCGACCCACGTAACGGGCAGCGCGGTGTAGCCCTCCAGCGGTCCGTCAGGCGTCTCGACGTACGCCGCGATCGGCAGGTCGACCGAGGCGCCGATGCGGGCAATCGCCGGCAACGCGGTCAGGTCGCCGACCAGGACCACCCAGGTCGCCCCGGGCGGGAGCGCGAAGGAGCCTTTCGGCTCCGAGATCCCGACCACCTCGCCGACGCAGTCGGTCTGGGCCCACTGGGTGACCAGACCCGCGTCGTGGACGACGACATCCAGGACGAGCTCGCCCGCCTGCCAGTCGCGCACCGTGTAGTACCGGGTCTGGAACTGCCCGGGCACCGTGAGTGCAACCCACTCGTCGGGGACGCCGGTGCTACGAAAGGAGTCCAGGCCCGAGATCGCGACGCGGACCAGGTGGTCGCCCAGCACTTCTCGGCGCGTGACCGTGCCGCTGTGGGCTCGGGCGTCTGGACGGGCGTTCACCGGGCAAGGCTAACGGGAAGGCACGGCGCCTAGTTCCACCGCACGATCTTCAGTGCCCCGGTCCTGCCGGCCGCGAGCGTAGCGATGTAGAGCCGGCGCTGACCGCAACCCAGCGCCGTCTCCCGGCAGTCGGCGGTGGTCGGGTAGCCGACCGCTCCGGCCCTCCAGGCGTGGTACGCCAGCCGGAGCCGACCCAGCGTGTCGACGAACGGCATCGGGCCGCCGGGCCCGGCTAGGTACTTGCCCGAGGCCAGCAACGGCGTCGTCCGTGGCTTCGTGCAACCGCCGTACCAGGTCTTGCAGACCAGGTAGCTGATCGCGTACCGGGTCGAGGCGTAGGAGTTCGCCGAGTAGAACAGGTAGAACCGACCCCTGAACCGGATCATCGCCGGGTTTTCGATGATGTTGCCCTCCCACGCCTGGGTGACCCGTCCGAGTACGCGACGGGTCTGCGGATAGACGACGGTGGCAGCCGCGTTCATCCGGGTGGTGAAGAGAATCGCCGGCTGACGATCGATCTTCCACACCAGCCAGGGGTACCCCGACGGTGCCAGGAAGACCTGCGGATCGATCGCACCTCGGGCCGGGCAGATCGTGGGTCTAGTGGTGGTGTCGACGAAGGGCCCGGCCGGCGTAGCGGAATACGCGAGCGAGATGCACATCCGCTGCCCGGGTGCTCCGGCCACCTGGGTCGCGTACGCCATTACGAACCGGCCCGCGCCCAGCCGGGTGACCGTCGGCGCCCAGGTCGGCGCCTTGAAACGGCCGTCCCGGCGCTCCATGCCTGCCGACCAGACCGGAGTCCGCGGCAGCCCGTCCCCGGTCGGATTCGTCGCGGTTCCGGGGTTGGCGCGCCAGGTGCGCAGGTCGGTCGACGTCAGCACCGGGACGTTCAGACCGCCGCTGGTCGTCGAATATGCGTACGCAACGGCACCGACCCGGAGCACGGCCGGGTCGGGGAAGTCTCCGGCATAGATCTGACCCGGCCTGATCGGATCCTGCCCGACCGGGGCAGGACGCGCCTGGGCTGCGGTGCCGAGCACGCCGACACCGAGGGTAAGGACGAGCAGGGCCGCGGGCGTCCGCCAGGGCAGGTGCATCACTCCATGCTGCGTCAGATCCTCACCCGGCGTGGGGATTCGGTGATTCAGACCTGCCAGGTCGGCCGCAACGGGAACCCGCTGCTGCCCTCAGCCGTGGTCTTGGTCGCCAGCACCTGGTGGAGCTGGATCTCATTGGTCTCGAACCCCATCCGGGAGCCCGCGATGTAGAGGCCCCAGACGCGAGCGGTCTCCTCACCGACCTCCGCGACGCACTCGTCCCAGTTCTCGACGAGGTAGTTGTTCCAGCCTGCGAGCGTCTTGGCGTAGTGCATCCGGAGGTTCTCCTCGTGGTGCACCTCGAGCCCTGCGTCCTGGATCTCGGTGATCATCCGTCCAGAGCCGGTGAGCTCGCCGTCCGGGAAGACGTAGCGGTCGATGAAGGCGCCGGTGGCCGTCCGCTTGTTGTCCGCGCGGGTGATCGAGTGGTTGAGCAACCGACCCTCCGGCCTGAGGCGGTCGCGGAGAAACCCGAAGTAGGCGGGGTAGTTGGCGGCGCCGATGTGCTCGCTCAGCCCGATCGAGCTGACCGCGTCGAAACCGCTCTCGGTCACGTCCCGGTAGTCCAGGTGCCGCACCTCGGCCCGGTCCTCGATGCCGTCCTCCTTGATCCGCTGCTGCGCCCAGTAGGCCTGCTCGGCCGACAGCGTGACCCCCAGCGCGGTGACGCCGTAGTGCTTGACCGCGTGCCGGACCATCCCACCCCAGCCGCAGCCGACGTCGAGAAGCCGCTGCCCCGGCTTCAGGTCGAGCTTCTGGGCAACGAGGTCGTACTTGTGGAACTGCGCCTCCTCCAGGGTGCTCGCTTCCTCGGGGAAGCACGCGCAGGTGTAGGTCATCGAGGGCCCGAGGACCAGCTCGTAGAACCGGTTGGAGACGTCGTAGTGGTGGTGGATCACCTCGGCGTCACGTTCCGGGGAGTGCAGAAAGCCCTCCACCAACCGGCGCCACCGTGGAGCGTGCTCCTGCATCGGGATCGGCGGCGGCTTGAGGTTGGCGATCCCGATCGATCGCACCAGGGTAAGAGCCTCGAGCGGGGTCGGCGTACGGAACTTGAGGCCGGTCTTGCTGCCCTTGATGTGCGAGAGCGCTGCGAACGGGTCACCCGGGTGGGCGTTGACCATCACCAGGTCGCCCTTCACGTAGGCCCGGGCCAGGCCGAGGTCGCCGGGTGCGGTGACCAGGTAGGCCAGGCCGCGCTCGTTCCTCAGGTGCAGACCGAACGCCGAGTCCGGGGGACCGGCGCTGCTGCCGTCGTACGCGGTGAAGTGGAAGTGGATCTCCCCGATCAACAACGAGCTGAATGCTTCAGCGATCGTGGCCGTGGGCGCAAGGATGCTCATCGTCGTTGCCTAGCCTTTCTGGGCCGCTTTTTCGTACAGGCTGAGGAATCGGTCATCAGGGTCATAACGCTGCTTCACCGCCGCGAGATTCCGACCGTCGTAGAGCCGGTCGAAAGTCTCCCGGTCGTAGTAGGAGTCCGAGTACAACGACTTGTGACCGCCGAGCTCGTGGACCCGGGCCTCGATGGCCCTGTTCCTCGGCGCGTTCACCCGGTCCGGGCCGACGTGCACGGTTCCCCAGAAGCCCACGTTGACGTAGGTCCGTCCCTGTTCCAGCGGGTACGACGGCCACCCGGTCCCCGACGGCGTCCCGGTCGAGACCAGCGGGCAAAGCCACACCGGCCGCATCCCGATCTCGTCGTCGAACCAGTCCAGGAACTCGCCCAGGCGCTCAACCGGCACCTCGACGTCCTGGATCACCCGCTCCCGCTCCGGTCGTCCGGCTCGCCGGTCAAGCCGGTCGGCGATCCCGAATCTCAGGTCGAGGGCGAGGAGCTTCATGTAGACGTCCGAGCGACGCCACCGTCGTGGCCAGAACCGACGGATCCGCGGGTCCTGGGCGCCGAAGGCACCCGAGCACCAGAACCAGTCGGTGTCCCAGCGCCAAAGATAGTCTTGGATGGTCAACAGGTCGTTCCCGTTGCCGTCACAAGCCCGCTCCTGGATCGACCGGAAGTAGATGTCCATCCCGGTGTAGTCCGACGGAACCTTGGCGGTCGAGTCTGTCGAGATCTGGTCCGTCCAGGTCGCCAGCGTCAGGTAGTACTCCCCCGGTTCGAATGCCACCCCGTCCAGCGCGTCGACCCGGGTCCCCTCCCACTCGCGACTCTCTGTGATGTCCGCGATCGCGGCTGCGAGTTTGTCGGCTTCGTGGAAGCGCACGTGCCGCAGGGCGACGTACGGCGGGACCCGTTCGAGTTTGATCCGCAGCCGGGTGGCATAGCCCAGCGAACCGTAGGAGTTGGGGAAGGTGCGGTACAGGTCGGTGTGATCCCCGGTGGGGGCGCAGGCCACCACGCTGCCGTCGCCGGTGAATACGTCCATCTCCAGCACCGACTCGTGCGGCAGGCCGCTGCGGAAGGAGGTCGCTTCGATGCCGAGACCGGTGACGGCGCCGCCGAGGGTGATCGTCTTCAGCTGGGGCACGACGTACGGGATCAGCCCGAGCTTCAATGTCTCCGCGACCAGGTCCTCGTAGGTGCACATGCCCTGAACGTCGGCGGTCTGGTCCCCGGAGTCGATCGCGATGACCCCGCGCAGTCCCGAGACGTCGAGCCCTGCACCGATGGTGGAACCGCGTTGCCGGAAGAGGTTCGAGGTTTTCTTGGCCAGCCGCACCGTCCCGCCGGGCGCAATGGCGGCATAGGACGCTCGCAACCGGTCGACGGCTGCCTCGTGTTCGGCGGTCCCGATCAAGCCCACCTCAGCACGATAGCGCCAGCGGAGGTCGCTTCCGCAAGGACTTTCCGAGGGTCAGCTGGCCACTACGGCGGCGATCGTCCCGTCCGGGGCCCCGTAGTACGCCGGCACGTCCGTCCCCGCGAAGTCGCGCAACGCTGTCAGGTCGGGCTCGGAGAGACCCGTCTCCCCGAGCACCACCACCGCCTCGGCACCCTTGGCCCCGCTCGCCACGGCCATCGCGATGCACACCCCGAGCGCGGAGACCTTCAGCGAGGGCAGGGCGACGGTGGCGGCAGCGTAGGTACGACCATCGAGATCGCGCAGTGCCGCCCCTTCGGCGGCGCCGGTGCGGGCGCGGGTCGCCCGAGCAAGGACGACCAGCTTGGCGTCCTCGGGGTCGCCTGTTCCGAGGTTTTCAGGATCCACGGGCCGAGTCTAGAGCGACCGGCTCGGCCTTCGCCGCAGCGGCCGGTCCGGGGACGGTGACGCGGGTGATCAGTACCGTGCCGATCTTGTTACGGCGTCCCTTCGCCTCCTCGGCACGGAAGACCAGCCCCGCGAATTCGACCTCGGAGCCGGGGATCGGGACCTTGCCGAGGTGCTTGGCCATCAGGCCGCCGACCGAGTCGATCTCGTCGTCGTCGATCCCCACCCCGACCACCTCGTCGAGGTCGTCGACGGGGAAGCGCGAGGAGACCCGGACCGACCCGTCGGGCAACGACTCGACCGCGACCTCGTCCGGGTCGAACTCGTCGGTGATCTCGCCGACGATCTCTTCCAGGATGTCCTCGATGGTGACCAGGCCCGCAGTGCCGCCATACTCGTCGACGACGATGGCGACGTGCTTGCGCGAGGCCTGCATCTCACGCAGCAGGTCGTCGGCCGGCTTCGAGTCCGGCACCCAGTGGACCAGTCGCATGAGGCTCTCGACGTGCTCGGTCGACTCGGCGCTCTTGCGGTCGAAGACGCGGCGACTGACGTCCTTAAGGTAGAGAAACCCGACGATGTCGTCGAGGTCCTCGCCGATGACCGGCACCCGGGAGAAGCCGCTGCGCAGGAACAACGACATCGCCTGGCGCAGGGTCTTGTGCCGCTCGATGAAGACCACATCGGTACGCGGCACCATCACCTCGCGCACGATCGTGTCACCGAGCTCGAAGACGGAGTGAATCATCGCGCGCTCGTCGGACTCGATCAGGCTGCTCGCCTCGGCCAGGTCGACCATCTCGCGCAGCTCGGCCTCGGAGCTGAACGGACCTTCGGAGAAGCCCTTGCCAGGCGTAAGGACGTTGCCGATCAGGATCAGCAGCTGCGGGACCGGTCCCAGCACGCGGGTCAGCGCGATCAGGACGGCGGCCGAGCCCAGCGCGATCGGTTCGGCGTGCTGGCGACCGAGCGTGCGTGGGCCGACGCCGATCACCACGAAGGAGACGACCAGCATGATCGCGACCGCAACCACGACGGTCAGCCAGCGGTCGGTCCCGATGCTGTCGGCGACCATCAAGGTCACCAGCACCACGGCGCTGGTCTCGGCTAGCAGCCGCAAGAAAAGCGCGGTGTTCAAGTAGTGCGCGGCGTCGTCGAGGATCCGCAGCACCCGCTGGGCGCCGGGACGGCCGTCGGCAGCCAAGCCCTCCGCGCGGGACCGGGAGAACCCCGCGAGTGCGGCCTCGGCCGCACTGAGCAGACCCGCGAGGAGGATCAGCGCGACGACGCTGAGCAGCAAGCCCGGACTGTCGGCCCTCATGACTGGTCGCCGAGGTGACCCTGCCAGGCCGCGAGCAGGCGGGCCTGGAGACCGAACATCTCGGCGTGCTCCCCGGGATCGGCGTGGTCGTACCCGAGGAGGTGCAGGATGCCGTGCACGGTGAGCAGGTCGAGCTCATCGACCACCGTGTACCCGGTCTGACCGGTGGCGGCGGCCTCCTCGGCCTGGCGGGCGGCCACGGCCGGGCACAGCACCAGGTCTCCGAGAATGCCTTCCTCGGGCTCCTCGTTGACCTTGCCCGGGCGCAGCTCGTCCATCGGGAAGGCCAGGACGTCGGTCGGTCCGTCCTTCTCCATCCAGGTCCTGTTGAGCTCGGCGATGGTGTCCTCGTCGACCGCGGTGACGGCCAGTTCGGCGAGCGGGTGCACCCGCATCTCGTCGAGGACGAACGCGGCCAGCTGCTGGGTACGCCGGACTTCGGGGACGTCCAGGCCGGACTCGTTCACGACCTCCACAGTCATTCGTTGCCCCGCAGGTTCTGACGGCGAGTTTCGGCGTGCGCGTCGAACTCGTCGTAGGCCTCCACGATCTTGCCCACCAGTCGGTGCCGGACGACGTCGCTGGCGGTGAGCCGGTTGAACGAGATGTCCTCGATGTCGTCGAGGATCCCTTCGATCACCCGTAGACCGGACTTGGTGCCCGAGGGCAGGTCAGTCTGGGTGACGTCACCGGTGACGACGATCTTGGAGCCGAACCCGAGCCGGGTCAGGAACATCTTCATCTGCTCGGGGGTCGTGTTCTGCGCCTCGTCGAGGATGATGAACGAGTCGTTGAGCGAGCGACCGCGCAGGAACGCCAGCGGAGCGACCTCGATGGTGCCGGACGCGAGCAGCTTAGGGATCGTCTCGGGATCGACCATGTCGTGCAGGGCGTCGTACAACGGGCGCAGGTACGGGTCGATCTTCTCGCTCAGGGTGCCGGGCAGGTACCCGAGACGTTCGCCGGCCTCGACCGCCGGTCGGCTCAGGATGATCCGGTTGACCTTCTTGGCCTGCAGCGCCTGAACGGCCTTGGCCATCGCCAGGTAGGTCTTGCCGGTACCGGCAGGACCGATGCCGAAGACGATGGTGTTCCGGTCGATCGCGTCGACGTACCGCTTCTGGTTCAGCGTCTTCGGGCGAATGGTGCGACCGCGGCTGGACAGGATGTTGAGGGAGAGGACGTCGGCGGGTCGCTCGTTGGTCTCGGCTCGGAGCATGCCGACGACGCGCTCTACGGTCTCGGGGGTCAGTCCCTGGCCAGTGCGGACGAGCGTCATCAGCTCGTCGAGCATCCGCTCGGCCAGCGCGACCTCACCCGGCTCACCGCGCAGGGTGATCTGGTTGCCGCGAACGTGGACGTCAGCCTCGAGCGCCTGCTCGATGAGACCGAGGTGTTCGTCGCCCGGCCCGAGCAATAAGACCATGTTGATGCTTTGCGGCACGACCACGGTGTGCACCGTGGTGGGGCGGTCGGCGTCGGCGCCGTTCGCCTTGCTCGTCTCACTCATGGATGCCCGGGATGGGCTGCCCTTCTGCTGGGGATGCTGACGGTTTCCATGCTACGGGAGCACACCCGCCGGAGCATCTGGTTACCGCTTCCGGGCCTCAGGGCCGGGTCACCAGCAGGATCCCCAAACACATCTCGTCGGTGGTGCCCTCACCCCAGACGATGTAGCGGTCTTCGCGCTGCCCCTCGAACGCCGGCAGCCGATCGCGAAGCTCCTGGGAGTGCTTGCAGCTCACCTTCACCGTGTCGCCCGGCCGCAGCCGGATCGCCTCGGTCGGGGTGCTCCTCTGGTCGTCGAAGTTCCAAACCGGGATGTGCAGCACCGTACGTGCCCGTGGTGTCCCCGGGTTGGTCTCGATCGTGATCGACTTCCCGAGCAGGTGCATGTGCCCAGCGACACCTCGGATGGTCTCGGCGGTCTGGACTTTGCGGGTGCAAGTCTGCACGGCACCGACCGGGTCGTTGCCGCAGAGCAGGTGCAGGTAGTTGGCGAGCTTGCCGATCGGGCCGAAGCGCGCCTCGACGTCCGCCAACGCCTCGGCGCGGTCGCAGAGCTTGTTGTTGCCACGATCGGGGCGACACGGCAGTTCGACCGGAGCCGGCATCAGCTTCGTCTGCAGCACCTTCGTCGCCGGATCGCGACTCAGCCGGATCTGCGCAGCGCTGGTGTCCGGCTCGATGCCGGCCAGCAGGTTGTAGTGCACCTGCATCACCACCCTGGAGCCGGCGTCGAACTCCTGGCCGAGGCCCTTTCCGTAGAGCTGTTCGGAACCACCGGGCGCCCAGGCACCGAGCCACGGCGCGTCGTCGATGGTCGCGTCGTTGCCCAGTCCGGAGGTGCCGAAGCAGGTCCAGCCCTGTCTGGGGGTCTCGGAGTCCTTCTCCTCCGCCTCGGCCACCCGGTCGGGCGGGACCCGGAAGAGGATCACGTGGTGCACGACCGCAGGGTTGCCGGGCAGCACATTGAAGCCGGTGACGAAGGAGTCCTTCGCGACCTTCGGATCCAGCAGGAAGCACCGGTAGTCGTCGTTGCCGACCCCGGTCGGGGCCGACGGGGTGTACGCCTCCGGCATCCGGATGTCGACGCGTTCCTCTCCGGCACGCATCGGGATCTCGACCGCGGGCACGGTGTTGCTGTGACCGGAATGGGTCGCGCTGGGAGTCGGCGTCGACCCGGCGGCCTTCTGACCCGCCTGGTCCTGGGTGCTCCCGCAGGCTGCGGTCGCCAGGACCAGGAGCCCGGCGGCGAGGGTGAGACCTGCCCGCCTCATCCCGGTGGCCAACCCATCGCTCGGCCACCCAGGAGATGCATGTGCACGTGGAAGACAGTCTGGTGCGCGTCCGCCCCGGTGTTGAAGACCAGCCGGTAGCCGTTACCGAGCCCCTCGGCGTCCGCCACCTCACGGGCGGCGTCGAAGAGGTGCGCCGCGGTCCCCGGTTCGCCCGCTGCCAGCGACGCGGCGTCTGGATAGTGGCTGCGGGGGATCACCAGGACGTGCGTCGGCGCCTGCGGCGTGAGGTCGCGGAACGCGATCGTCGTCGCGCTCTCGTACACCTTCTCGGCCGGGATCTCTCCGGCGGCGATTCGACAGAAGATGCAATCCGGGTCTGACCCGGCCGCCGCGCTCATGGGTTGAGCATAGGCAGGCTGAGAAGAATCGCACCGGTATTCCGGCGCGTGGGTAAACCAACAGGTGCACCTCAGCGTAGACGTAGCGTGAACTCGATCGCAGTCATCAGCACAGAGGAGTCGGTTATCGACGCTGACCTTGCCCTCGCGGAGCTGTACGCCGGGCACTACGCACGCCTGGTCCGGCTCGGCGTCCTGCTGCTGCGTGACCAGGGGCTCGCCGAGGACGTGGTCCAGGACTCCTTCGTGGCCATCCACCGGCACTGGAAGCGGATCGACCCCGCAACAGCCCCTGCCTACCTCGCCCGAACCGTGGTGAACCGCTCCCGCAGCGCCCAGCGACGCAGATCGGTCGCCGACCGGCACCGACCCGATCCACTCCCCGACGGAGCACCGGCCGACGCCTCGGTGCTCGTCACCGAGCGCCGCACCGCCGTCCTGGATGCCCTCTCCGGCCTGCCCACCCGGCAGCGCGAGGTCCTCGTCCTGCGCTACTACCTCGATCTCTCCGAACGCGAGATCGCCAACGCCCTCGGCATCAGCCAGGGAGCAGTCAAGAGCCACGCCTCCCGCGGCGCCGCCGCTCTCCGTCAGCGCCTCTCCCAGGAGCAGTCATGACCCACCCCGAGAACCCGCCGGCCGACGACGACCTGCGTCAGCTCTTCGACGACGCGACCGCAGACATCCGCCCGCAGGGCACGTTCGACGAGATCCGCATCCGAACCGAGAAGGTGGACCCGATGGCACGACGCTGGTTTGTTCCCTCCCTCGCCGCCGCAGCCGTAATGGCGCTGGTAATCGGCGGGGCGTTCTTCGCCACCCGGGACAACGACGGGCCCAGTACACCGGGGCCGGCCGGGTCTCCGACTGTCGACGCGACCGGCAGTCCCGCCGACAAGATCACCCGAAACACTGCGGTCTTCTACCTCGGCGACGGTGCCCGCGAACCGCGGCTGTTCAGTGAGTCCCGTGAGCTCGAGGCCGACGACGCTGACGGCATCGGACTGGCGGCAGCGACCGCCGCGATCGCTGGTCCCCCACTGGATGCCGACTACCGGACCGGCTGGCCCGAGGGCCTCAGCGTCGAAGGCGTGCAGGACGGTGGCGACACCATCCGGGTCTCCTTCGCCGACGGGTCTGCTGCCGAACAACCCCGAGGATCAAGTCCCGAGGAAGCCCAAGCCTCGGTCCACGCCCTGGTCCGCACGGTACGAGCTGCTTACGACAGCGACGCCGGTGTCGAGTTCCTGATCGCCGACGAGCCTGCTGACCAGGTCCTCGGCGTCGACACCAGTACCCCTCAGACCGGCGGAACCGATCTGGACGTCCTCGCCCTGGTCCAGATCACCAGCCCGAAAAACAACCAGACCGTGCCGGCCGGAGAGAAGTTCACGGTTACCGGCGTCGCCGCCGCCTTCGAGGCAAACGTCACCTGGGAACTGTTGGTCGGTGGCGACGCCGTGGTCGATAGCGGCTTCACCACGGCTGAGGAGTGCTGCCGACTCGCGCCGTACTCGTTCGACCTGACCCTCGAACCCGGGACCTACACCCTGGTCGTGCACGACACCGACGAGTCCGGCGAGGGCCGGCCGGTCAACCAGGACACCAAGGAGATCGTCGTCGAATAAAACTGTCGTCGACTGACGCGATGATCACCGGGTGCCGACCCCCATCGCGACAGCGACCCTGACCCGGACCCTCTGGCACCGCCAGCAGCTGGTTCCGGGTCAGCGGTCCGTCTCCGGGGTTCCGGCGATGGTGGCGCACCTGATCGGGCTGCAGGCCCAGGACAACCTGCCGCCGTACCTCTCGCTGGCGGCGCGGCTCGACGACTTCACCCCGGCCGACCTCTCCGAGCTGCTGGGCTCCCGCGAGCTGGTCCGGATGCTGACGATGCGCGGCACGGTGCACGTGCTGACCGGCGACGACGCCCTGGCGTTGCGGGGCTGGGTACAGCCCGCGCTGGACCGGCAGAGTGCGACCAACCAGACCAGCCGCCCGGCGAAGCACCTCAGCACCAAGGAACTCGACGCTGCCCTGCGGGCGTTCATCGCCGACGACGGCACCCCGCTCGCCGCCATCGGTGAGCACCTGGCCGCGGCGTTCCCCGACGTCCCGGAGGTGGCGCTGAAGCACGTCACTCGCGAGCGGCTCCCGTTGCTCCAGGCACCACCGCGGGGACAGTGGAAGCGCAGCGGTGCAGTGGTCTACGCCTTCGCCGACCGCTTCCTGGGTCTTCCCTTCGCCGAGGCCGACCTGGAGACGCTGGTGCTGCGCTACCTCGCGTCGTACGGCCCGGCGACCGCGGCGGACATGACCACGTGGTCGCTGGTTACCAGGCTCGGGGGCGTCTTCACCGCGATGCACGCCGACGGTCGCCTGGTCGCCGTCACCGACGATAAGGGCCGCACCCTGTACGACGCCCCGGGCGCCCCTATCGTCGAGGACCTGGTGCTGCCGGTGACCCTGCTCGGGATGTACGACAACGTCTTCCTCTCCCACGCTGACCGCGACCGGATCGCGCCGGACGAGGTCCGCAAAAGCTGGATGGGCGTCAATGGCGGGGTCGGAGCGGCGATGTTCGTCGACGGACTCCTCGGCGGGCTGTGGCGCGTCGAGGACGGCCGCGTGCTGGTCGAACCGTTCCGACCCCCGACGAAGACGCAGCAACGTCAGATCAGTGCCGAGATCGAGCGGGTGGAGGCGCTGCTTGCTTCCTAGCGCCAGCGGTCGGTGCGGGACAGCAGCGCCGCGACCGCAGCCACGCCGGCCGTCGAGGTGCGCAGCACAGAGCTACCCAGCCGGACTACCTTCGCCCCCGCGAACGCCGCCAGCTCCTCCTCTCTGATGCCGCCCTCCGGCCCGACGATCACCAGCAGGTGCCGGACGCCGTCTAAGTCGAGGTCGGCCAGCGGCAGCTCGGCGGCCTCGTGCAGCACCACGGCCAGGTCTGCCTGGGCGATCAGCTCGACCACCTCGTCGGTGGTTGCCAAGGGAGTCACCTCGGGCACCCAGGCCCGGCGCGCCTGCTTAGTGGCTTCCCGGGCGGTCGCACGCCACTTCGCCGAACCCTTGACGGCACGCTCACCCTTCCAGACCGCCACCGAGCGCGAAGCCGCCCACGGGACGATCCGGTCGACGTCGACCTCGGTGAGCACCTCGACGGCCAGCTCTCCGCGGTCGCCCTTCGGCAGCGCCTGCACCACGGTCACCATCGGCGACTCGCGGTCGAGGAACGACGTCTCCTCCACCTGCAGGCCCAACGACGTCTTGGCAGACTCGATCACGGTGCAGGTGGCGGTCGTTCCGGCGCCGTCGGTGAGCATGACCTGCTCGCCGGCACGGATCCGCTTCACCGTCGCCGCATGCCGACCCTCGTCGCCGTCGAGCACCAGCCGGTCGCCGCTTCTGACGCCAGCCAGGCCGTCGGCGAGGAACACCGGCAAGGTCATCTCAGGTCCTGCTCATCGCGGGTTGAAGGCGTCCCGCATCCGACCGAACAAACCCTTGTGGGACGGCTGGATCTGCCCGTCGGGGGACTCCTCGTTGCGCAGCTCCGCCAGCTCACGCAGCAGCGTCTCCTGCCGCTCGTCGAGCTTGCTCGGGGTCTCGACCTCGATAGTGATCACGACGTCACCCCGGGCCTGGCTGCGCAGGCTCGGCACGCCGCGACCTCGGAGGATCTGCTCGGTCCCGGACTGGGTGCCGGGTTTGACGTCGATGCTCACCGACGTCTCCACGGCGATCTCCTCGGTGTCGAGATCTGCCTCCAGCAGCGGCAGGTCGAAGCTCGTCCCGAGCGCGGCAGCAGTCATCGGCACGGTGACCCGGCAGTGCAGGTCGAGCCCGTCACGGCTGTAGGTCTGGTGGGGTGTCACCTGCACCTCGACGTACAGGTCGCCTGGAGGTCCGCCGCCGGGGCCGACCTCGCCCTCGCCGCTGAGCTGGACCCGGGTCCCGGTGTCGACACCGGCAGGGATCTTCACGGTGATCGCGCGGCGCGAACGCAGCCGGCCGTCACCGGCGCAGTCGCGGCAGGGGTCCGGGATGATCTCGCCGTACCCGCGGCACGCCGCGCACGGTCGCAATGTCCGGACCTCACCGAGGAACGAGCGCTGCACGTGCTGGACCTCGCCGCGACCGTGACAGGTCTCGCAGGTGATCGGGCGGGAACCCTCGGCAGCACCGGAGCCTTGGCAGGTGGTGCAGACCACGGCGGTGTCGACCTTGAGCTCGCGGGTCGCTCCGAAGGCGGCCTCGGCGAGTTCCAGGTCGAGCCTGACCAGCGCATCCTGACCGCGACGTTGACGCGAGCGCGGGCCGCGGCCGGCACCCTGCTGGCCACCGAAGAACGCATCCATGATGTCGGTGAACGAGAACCCGGCGCCCTGGCCGAAGCCCCCGGCTCCACCGAACGGGTCGCCGCCGAGGTCGAAGACGCGACGCTTCTCGGGGTCGGAGAGGATCTCGTAGGCCGCCGAGACCTGCTTGAACTTCTCCTGAGCACCCGGGTCGGAGTTGACGTCGGGGTGGTACTGGCGGGCGAGCCGCCGGTAGGCCTTCTTCAGGGTGTCTGCGTCTGCGTCCCGTTCGACGCCGAGCGTTGCGTAAGGGTCCATGGTCATTCCGGTGGTCACAAGTCCTTCTCAGGCGTCATCGAGGATGGTGGAGACGTAACGGGCGACCGCGCGAACGGCCGCCATCGAGCCCGGGTAGTCCATCCGGGTGGGACCGACGACGCCCAGTACCGAGAGCGCGTCGTCGGTGGCGCCGTACCCGGTGGCGACCACGGAGGTGGAGGAGAGACCCTCGATCGTGCCTTCGTGGCCGATCCGCACCGTCACCTGGGACGACGAGGTGGCCTCGCCGAGGAGCTTGAGCAGCACGACGTGCTCCTCCAGCGCTTCCAGGATCGGCTTCACGGTCTGCTCGAAGTTGTCGCCGAAACGAGCAAGGTTCGCGGTACCGCCGACCACGACGCGCTCGTCGGAGCGGTGGTTGGACATCGCCTCGACGAGCGCCGCCACGATCACAGTGAAGATGCTGGTCAGCTCGGGCTTCACCTGCTCGGGCAGCGAGCCGAGAGCCGTCGCCGCATCGACGATCCGCTCTCCCGCGACCGCGGTGTTGGTGCGGAGCCGGAGCTCGCCGAGGAGCTCGTCGGTGAGCTCGACGGGCAGCTCGACCACGCGCTGCTCGACCCGGCCAGTGGAGAGGATCAGGACGACCAACACCCGGGAGGCGCTCAGGGCCACCAGCTCGACGTGGCGCACGCTCGAGTTGGTCAGCGTCGGGTATTGGACGATCGCTACCTGCTGGGTCAGCTGCGCGAGCAGCCGGACGCTGCGTTGCACAACGTCGTCGAGGTCGTGGGCCCCTTCGAGGAAGCCGGAGATCGCGCGTTTTTCCGCGGCCGACATCGCCTTCATGGTGGTGAGCCGGTCGACGAAGAACCGGTACCCCTTGTCGGTCGGGATCCGTCCGGCGCTGGTGTGCGGCTGCGCAATCAGGCCCTCGTCCTCGAGTGCCGCCATGTCGTTGCGGACCGTCGCCGGCGAGACCCCGAGACGGTGCCGCTCGACCAGGGTCTTGCTGCCGACCGGCTCCTGGGTAGCCACGTAGTCCTCGACGATCGCGCGGAGAACGGCGAGTCGACGGTCCTCAGCCATGGCGTCTCCTCTCGCGGTCAGTTGGCACTCGTTCAGGTGGAGTGCCAAGTCTACTAGGAGACGAGGGACCACCTAGGGTGACCGGCATGACCGAGTTCACCGAGATCGCTGATCGTGTCTGGGTGGCGAGGTTCCCGTGGTTCGACGTCAACGTCGGGCTGGTGGCGGGGTCCGAGGGTCTGGTGCTGGTCGACACCAACGCCTCGGCGACCCTGGGGACCGAGGTCCTGCACGCCGTACGGCGGATCTCGGCGGCGCCGCTGGTGGCGGCGGTCAACACGCACGTGCACTTCGACCAGACCTTCGGCAACGGCGTGGTGGCCGCCGCCGGTGCCGAGCTGATCGCGCACGAGGACGCCGCTGCCGCGCTCCTCGAGCACGCCAACGAGATCCGGAGCGAGGTGGAGACCCAGCGGGACACCCCCGGCGATTGGGACGCGCTGCTCGCTACCGAGGTCGTCGTTCCGGCCCGCACGTTCTCCTCCGCGCTGACCGTCGACCTCGGTGACCGGATCCTCGAACTCATCCACCCTGGGCGTGGTCACACCGCCGGGGACCTCGTGGTCCGGGTCGGCGATGCCGACGTGCTCTTCGCCGGCGACCTGGTCGAAGAATCGTCCGCCCGCTCAGCCGTTCCCGGTTTCGGGGCGGACTGCTTCCCGATGGACTGGCCGACCAGCCTCGACCTGATGCTCACCCTCACGGGCGCAGGGACCCGGATCGTGCCGGGTCACGGCGCTGTCGTCGACCAGGACTTCGTCTACGAGCAGCGGGCCGCGATCGGCGTGGTCGCCGAAACGATCCGCGACCTCGCTAGTCGTGGCGTGCCGCTGGACCAGGCCGTCAAGGTCGGCGATTGGCCATACCCCGCTGCGGCGATGGCCGACGCCGTACGCCGTGGCTACGAACAGCTCCCCCGGGTACGACGTCAGCTGCCGTTGATCTAGCCGGCCTGGTCGGCCGGCGAGGATCCCGACAGCCTTGGCCGCAGGTCTACGCCCTTGTCGTGGGTCAGGTCAGCGGCTGGTCGTCCGCTCCCTAGGCAGCGGAAACGGGTTGAAGCGGCAGCCGTCCAGTCCTTTGGACTGCGGCATCATGATCGGCGCAAGTCGGCCCTGCCCCGGGCAGCTGCTGTGTCGGTGGCCGAGCCAGTGCCCGGTCTCGTGGTTGAGGACCATATGGCGGTATTCCCGCAGCGTCCGGTTCGCGGCGTTCCAGGCGGGAGAGGCGTGCTGCCAGCGGGTCTGGTTGATGATCACGTAGCGGCCGACCCGGCAGCTCCAGGTGCTCGAACAGGGGAAGCCGAAGCTCGGCAGCTTCGCGGCACTGCTCAGCACCAGGGTGAAGTCACCGCCGCGCGCCACCCGGGTGAACCGGAAACCGGCGGCACGCCAGCCACGGGGATCGGCGTACGACGCAGCGGTCAAGGCGGCGAACCGCTGCAGGTCCGCGGTGATTCGGCCTCGGGTGGCGATGCGGTAGGTGAACCTCTTCTTCACCCTGACCCGGTGGTCGATCAAACCGGTCCGCGGCGAGATGGTGACACCGTTCGCATAGGAGGCGCGCCGAGCCGAGACCCGCACCGCGAGGTGATGGCCGAAGTCGGCCACGGTGGCGGCGTACGACGCCTTGGTCGCACCGCTGATCGCCCTCCCGTCACGCAGCCACTGGTAGACCACCGTCGACGGCTGTGGGCTCCAGGTTCCCGGCGACGCCGTCAGGGTGTGGTCCCAGCGCCGCACCCCGGTGATCACCGGTCTCGTGACCAGTCGGAAGAGGCCGGGCCCGACCACGGCTGTCTGGGAAGAACTCGAGGGCGCCCCCGACGTGGAGTCGCTGCCGATCCCGGTGACCTGGACGGCGATCCGCTTGCCTTGGTCCGCCGCCGTCAGCCGGTACGTCGGTTGGTGCGCGCCGCTGATCGGCAGGTGGTCGCGTAGCCAGGAGTACTCGTACGAGGCCGGCTCCGGCTCCCATAACCCCGTCGTCGAAGACAAGAGCTCGCCGACCCGCGGAGTGCCGAGGACGGTCGGGGCGGTCGTGTTCGTCGGCGGCAGCCCCGATTCCGCTGCGCCGGCCGGCGAGACCAGCCCCGGGAGCAGGAGGGCTACCGCGACTGCGCAGACCACGACCCAAGATTTCCGTGTCATGCGAAGACCGTACCCAGGCGTGGCTCCGCGAAGCGACGATGCTCGTTGCCTAGCGTGGGGGGGGTGACCTTCGACCGCTACGGAACCGACATCTTGAGCTCTGACTGGCGCAAGCCGAAGAACGGGCGGGCCCTCGAGGTCGCAGCCGACCTCGGCCTGGTCGTCGAGGCAGTGTTCGATGCCGGCATCAACACAGCTTTCTGCGGAGAGATCGTCAAGGTCGAGCGCGATCTCGGCACGGTCACCCTCGAGGACCGGAGGAGCAAGCGGCGCACCTTCCCGCTCGGTCCCGGCTTCCTGCTCGACGGCGTCCCGGTGATCCTGGTCGCCCCTACCCGCACGGGCCCGGTCGCGCCCACCAGGACTGCATCGGGCTCGATGGTGGTGACCGGCGCGAAAGCCCGGGTCGCCCGTGCGAGCCGGATCTTTGTCGAGGGTAGGCACGATGCCGAGCTCGTCGAGAAGGTCTGGGGCGCCGACCTGCGCATCGAGGGTGTGGTCGTGGAGTACCTCGACGGAATCGACGACCTCTCCGAGCACCTGCGGGACTTCGGGCCCGGCCCCGAGCGCCGCGTCGGAGTCCTGGTCGACCACCTGGTCGCTGGGTCCAAGGAGAGCCGGATCGCAGCCTCGGTCCGGACGTCGCCGATCGGGAAGCACGTCCTCATCGTCGGCCACCCCTACGTCGATGTCTGGGCAGCGGTGAAGCCGGCGCGCCTTGGCAAGGACGCCTGGCCGACGGTCCCTCGCAACCTCGAGTGGAAGAAGGGCGTCTGTCAGGCGTTCGGCTGGCCGCACCGCGACCAGGCAGACATCGCCCGCGCCTGGAAGCACATCCTGTCCAAGGTGGACTCCTACGCCGACCTGGAGCCGTCCCTGCTCGGCCGGGTCGAAGAACTCATCGACTTCGTCACCGCGTAAGGGTTTCGAGACACGCGCAGAGCGCGTTCCTCAACCACCGTCATCAGATGAGCACGACGGTGGTCGACGATGACGGTGGTCGACGACGGCGGTGGTCGACGATGACGGTGGTCGACGATGACGGTGGTCGACGACGGCGGTGGTCGACGACGGCGGTGGTCGACGACGGCGGTGGTCGACGATGACGGTGGTCGACGACGGCGGTGGTCGACGACGGTGGTTGAGGAGGTTGCGCAGCAACCGTCTCGAAACCAACACCCGACAACGGCGGTGGTCGACGATGACGGTGGTTGAGGAGGTTGCACAGCAACCGTCTCGAAACCAACACCCGACAACGGCGGCGGTCGACGATGACGGTGGTTGAGGAGGTTGCACAGCAACCGTCTCGAAACCCTCAGCCCAGCAGGTCGCGGACGACTGCGTCGGCGAGCAACCGACCTCGCCGGGTGAGCACCAGCCGGTCGGCCTCGATCGTCGCGAGACCATCGGCGACCGCGGCGTCGGCACGGGCACGATCTCTCAGTACTTGCAGTGGGAGGCCGTCACGCAGACGCACCTCGAGCAGGACCCGTTCGACCCGGCGGGTCTCGGCGTCGAGGACTTCGCGGGCCAACGCTGGCGACTCCCCCGCGGCCAGCCGGCCGGCGTACGCCGTCGGGTGTTTGACGTTCCACCAACGCACCCCGCCGACGTGAGCGTGCGCTCCGGGCCCGATCCCCAGCCAGTTCTGCGAGGCCCAGTACAGCTCGTTGTGCCGGCACCGCGAGGCCTCGTCCCGGGCCCAGTTAGAGACCTCGTACCAGTCGAATCCGGCCCCGGAGAGCAGGTCGTCGACCAGGTCGTACTTGTCGGCCAGGTCGTCCTCGTCCGGCATCGGCACCACCCCGGACCGGACCTGTCGGGCCAATGCCGTCCCGTCTTCGACGATCAGCGAGTACGCCGAGATGTGGTCGGGCGCACACGCGAGCGCAGCGGTGACCGAATGCTCCCAGTCGGCGAGCGACTCCCCCGGGGTGCCGTAGATCAGGTCGAGGCTGATCTGCTCGAAGCCGGCCTCGCGTGCCCAGCCCACCGCCAGCGGCACCCGATCGGGGTCGTGGGTACGGTCCAGGACAGCCAGCACGGCCGGCACCGCGGACTGCATCCCGAAGGAGATCCGGGTGAAACCGCCCTCGCGCAGCCGCGCCAGGTTCTCGGGGGTGACGCTGTCCGGGTTGGCCTCGGTAGTGACCTCGGCCCCCTCAGCTAGGCCGAACCTGTCCCGGACCGCAGCGAGCATCGCGACCAGATCGGCGGCTGGGAGCAGCGTCGGCGTCCCGCCCCCGACGAAGACGGTCTCGACCTCGGGAGCGCCTGGCAGCACCCGCGCCAGCAGGTCCACCTCGGCGATCGCCGTGGTCGCGTACGACGCTTGGGACGCCCCACCGCCGAGCTCGGTGGCGGTGTAGGTATTGAAGTCGCAGTAGCCGCACCGGACCGCGCAGAACGGAACGTGCAGGTAGACCCCGAGCCGAGCCGTCGCCAGCTCGGCCGTCGCCGCAGCCGGCAGCGTCCCGTCCCGGGGCGCCACCTCTCCGTCGGGCAGGGTCGAGGGCACCCCAGGAGACTAGACGGGCACGTTCAGGGTCGCGACATAACCGTCGGCCCCGAACCGCTCATCTTCGCCAGCTGGAGCGAGTACCCGTCGGAGCAGGCGTTTGCACTGGGGCGCAAGCTCGGCTTGGGCTCGCCCCTAGGCGTAGAGACCGTCGATGACGGACTTGTTCCGCTCCTCGACGACGTTGCGCTTGACCTTCAGCGACGGGGTCAGCTCGCCGGACTCGATGGTCAGGTCGTGATCGAGGATCTCGAACTTCTTGACCGTCTCCCAGCGGTTGAGCTGGCCGTTGAGCTGGTCGACGTACGCCGTGACCATCGCCTTGACTTCCGGGGAGTTCACCAACTCGGTGTACTCCGTGCCGGCCTTGCCGTTCTCGGCCGCCCAGCCGGCGATTCCGTCAGGGTCGAGGGTCACCAGCGCGATGCAGTAGTTGCGCTCGTTGCCGAAGACCATGAACTGGCTGACGTAGGGACAGATCGCCTTGAACTTCGCCTCGATTGCCGGCGGTGCGACGTACTTGCCGCCGGAGGTCTTGAAGAGCTCCTTGATCCGGCCCGTGATCGTGAGGAAGCCGTCGGCGTCCAGGGAACCCTTGTCACCGGTGTGCAGCCACCCGTCGTCGGTCAGCGTCTTCGCGGTCTCGTCAGGCAGGTTGTGGTAGCCCTGCATGATGTTCGGGCCCTTGATCTGGACCTCGTCGCCCTCGCCCAGACGCACCTGGCCGCCGGGGAAGACCGGGCCGACGGTACCGAGTTTGTAATCGTCGGGGTGGTTCACGAACGCTCCCGCCGAGGTCTCGGTCAGGCCGTAACCCTCGAGGATCAGAATGCCCGCAGCGTGGAACCACTCGGCGATCTCCCGGTTCAAGGCGGCCGAACCGGAGATGAAGAACCGCACCCGGCCGCCGAAGCGGGCCCGGATCTTGCTGAAGACGAGCTTGTCGAAGAGCGCGTGCTGGAGTTTCAGCGGCAACGGGACCGGCTTGCCGGCGAACTTGAGCGCGTCCACCTTGCGACCGACAGCGAAGGCCGCGTCGAAGATCTTCTTCTTCGCGCCGCCCTCGGACTCCTGCATGGTGATGATCCGGGAGTAGGCCTTCTCGAAGATCCGGGGAGCCGCACCCATAAAGGTCGGCTGGACGACAGCCAGGTTGTCAATGATCCGGTCGACCCGGCCGTCGACGGCCGTCGCGAAGCCGCACGCGAGCTGGGCCGAGAGCAGCACCTTGCCGAACGAGTGCGCCATCGGAAGCCACAGGAACTGCAGGTCGGTCTCGTCGAGGATCTGGTTGGCCTGGATCACCGCACCCTCGTAGGTCCACGAGTTGTGGCTCAGCCGGACACCCTTCGGCTTGCCGGTGGTGCCGGAGGTGTAGATCAGGGTGGCCAGACCGTCGCCGTCGATCCCGGCGACTGCCTTGTCCACGGCATCTGGTTTGTCTGCCAGGTGCTTGTCACCGAGCGCAGCCAGGTCGTCGAGGCCGATCACCCAGTCACCGTCGGTGGTGCCGTCGAAGACGACCACCTTGAACAGCGCCGGCAGCTCGGCCTTGTGCTCGCGCAGCTTGCCGACCTGCTCGTCGTCCTCGGCGAAGACGATCCGGGACTCGGAGTCGGCCAGGATGTAGGCCACGTCGGTACCCATTGTCGAGGGGTAGACGGTCGTGGTGGCGGCGCCGGCGGAGAGGATCGCCAGATCGGCTTCGATCCACTCGACCCGGGTGCCTGCGGCTATGCCGACGCGCTCCTCGGGCTCGATCCCGAGGGACAGCAGACCTGCGGCCAGCCGCTCGATCTGGTCGCCGGCCTCCTTCCAGGTCAGTGACTTCCAGGGCTGACCGTCGGCCACCGGGTACCGGAATGCCTCGGCGTTCGGGGTCTTGGTCACCCGATCCCGGAACTGCAGGGCCATGTTCGACGGCCGATTGTCGATGACGGAGGTGTCACGCACGACGGGGGACATGGCAGATCTCGCTCACTCATTGGGGTTCAGGGCTTTGCACGTAACCTAGATCACCTATGGTCGGCGCGGCTAGAGGACCGAGGAAACGGACGAACCAGGATCATGCGGACCTACCGCTGCGAGCGCTCGACGCGTTCATAGACCCACGGCTTGAGGCCCGGGACGTCGCGCAGGCGCGGCAGCAGGCTCGGCTGGACGGTGACCGCCCGGAAGAGCTCCCCCACGGTGACGCCGTGCTCCGGCTGGTCCTCGACCACGATCTCGTCGCCGGCCTCCAAGGTGCCTTCGGTCAGCACCCGGAAGTACGGTCCTGGCCGGCCGGCCAGGGCGAAGCGCCTCACCCAGGAGGCGTCGTCGTACCCCGAGTGGCCCATCCAGCCCCGGAAGGTCCGGCACGGGGTGCGGACGTGGGCGATCTGCAGGCGCACCGTCCCGATCCGCCAGGTCTCGCCGAGCACCGCGGCGTTGAGGTCGAGACCCTCGGTGGTCAGCTGCTCGGCGAACAGGCCGGGGCGCAGCACCGCGCCGAGCTCGGTCTGCCACCAGGCGTAGTCCTCGACGGAGTAGGCGTAGACCCTCATGAACTCGTCGCCGTGGTTGATCGTGTCGCCCACCCCGTTGCCGGCGACGCCTGCCGCCGTCACCTGGACGGGGCCGGTCACCGGGTGCTTCTCGATCCCGCTGCTGGGCAGCGAGGTCGTCTCGTGGTCGACGAGAACGGGCATCCCGACGTTCACGGAAACCACGGTGGCCATGATCCAAGTCTCGCAGGACCGAGCGATTCTCGAACTTTCCTTTGGCCGGGTTGTCGTATCGGGGCAGACCGGTTCGTGGTGTTCACGACAAGATGGGGCAGACGCCCCCCGGAGCGAGGAGCACACCATGACCCAGTACCTGTTGTCCGTCATTCACGAGTCGGGCCTTCCGCACCTGACCGAGGACGAGATCCAGCAGTCCTTCGCCGACACCGGTGCCTTCAACGACGAGATCGTCGCGTCGGGGCACTTCGTCTTCGCTGGCGGCCTCGAACCGGTCAGCGCAGCCAGCGTCGTCGACAACACCACCGGCACGAACCTGATCACCGACGGCCCGTACATCGAGACCAAGGAGCAGCTCGGCGGTTTCTGGGTGATCGAGGCGTCCGACCTGAACGAGGCACACGCGATCGCCGCGCGCGGCTCGCTGGCGTGCAAGAACATCGTCGAGGTCAGGCCCTTCCAGGGTGTCGTCGAGGCTGAAGGAGTGTTGGCATGACGCAGTACCTGCTTTCGGTCATCCACGACTGGGACGACGTGACGATGTCCCCCGACGAGATGCAGGAGGCGTTCGAGGCCGTCGACAAATTCAACGAGGAGCTTCAGGGCTCTGGCCAATGGGTCTTCGCCGGCGGGCTCCAGCACCCGAGCACGGCAACGGTGGTCAACGGGGCGAAGGGCGCGAACCTCATCACTGACGGCCCCTACCTGGAGGCCAAGGAGCACCTGGGCGGTTTCTGGGTGATCGAGGCCGCCGACCTCGATGCCGCCCTCGAGATCGCCCGGCGAGGCTCGGCCGCCTGCGCTGGCCCGGTCGAGGTGCGCCCGTTCCAGGACGAGCCGCCCGCCGGCGCGTGAGCCTCCTGCCACCGGACCCCGAGCTGCTGGGCGCGGACGCCACGGAGGTGCACGACGCCATCGCCGCGATCGTCCGCGCCGAGCACGGCCGGGTCATCGCTCAGCTGATCCGTCGGCTGGGTGACATCGACCTTGCCGAGGACGCGGTCGCCGAAGCACTGGTCACCGCTCTCGAGCGGTGGCCAGTCGACGGCATCCCGCCGAACCCCGGCGCCTGGCTGACCAAGACCGCTGGCAACAAGGCGATCGACCGGATCCGGCGGGAGGGCAAGCGCGACGCGAAGCACGCGGAGGCGACCATGCTGCACGACGACACACCGCACCCCGACGAGGGACCTGTCGGTGACGACCGGCTGCGGCTGATCTTCACCTGTTGCCACCCGGCGCTCGCCCCCGAGAACCGGATCGCCCTGACGCTGCGCCTGCTCGGCGGGCTCACCGTCGCCGAGATCGCGAACGCCTTCCTGGTCCCGGAGACCACGATGGCGCAACGGATCACCCGCTCGAAGCAGAAGATCAAGGGGGCGGGCATTCCGTACCGGGTGCCGAGCGAGACCGACCTGGTCGAACGGCTGTCGGGAGTCCTGAGCGTCCTGTACCTGATCTTCAACGAGGGCTACCTGCCTTCGGAGGGCGACGGCGTGCGCGCCGAACTCTCCACCGAGGCGATCCGGCTGACCCGCCAGGTCGCCGAGATGATCGAGTCGACCGAGGTCGACGGACTGCTCGCCTTGATGCTGCTGACCGAGGCCCGGCGCCGGGCGCGCGTCGAGGACGGCGTGCTGGTCACCCTCGAGCACCAGGACCGGTCGCACTGGGACGCGGCGCTGATCGACGAGGGCCACGACCTGGTCCGACGGTGCCTGAGGACCAACCGACCCGGCCCGTTCCAGCTCCAGGCGGCGATCAACGCCGTGCACACCGACGCGCTAGACGCGTCGATGACCGACTGGTCCCAGATCGTGCAGCTCTACGACCAGCTCCTGGCCCTCGCGCCCTCCCCCGTGGTGGAGCTCAACCGTGCGGTCGCGGTCGCCGAGCTGGACGGACCCGAGGTCGCCCTGGCCGTCGTCGAACGCCTCGACTTGCCGACGTACCACCCGCTGCACGTGACCCGCGCCGAGCTGCTGCGACGGCTCGACCGCCACGACGAGGCGCGGGCGGCGTACGACGACGCGCTGAGCCTGGTCGGCAACCAGGCCGAGCGGGCGCACCTGCTCAGGCGGCGAGGGTCGCTTCCCCTCTGACCGAGGTCAGCACCGCTCAAAGGCCCTCGAGTAGGTCGCTCACGTGCCGCCGGAAGCCCGGGCAGGACGTCACGTCGTGCTGGTCGCAGGAGAAGGCGTGCAGCGCCATCTCCCTGGAGAGCCGCATCTCCTCCATCCGGCGGTCGAGGTCGGCGATGTGCGCCTCGAGGACCTCGTGCCGGCCGCGGGACTCGGAGTCGAGGAGGACCCGGATCTGGTCCAGGCTCATCCCGGCGGCCTTGCTGCGCTGGATCACCGCCACCCGGACCAGGTCGTCGCGCTCGTAGCGCCGACGGTCCGCGGAATCACGCACCGGGGTCAGCAGCCCGACGTCCTCCCAGTGCCGGAGGACGTTGGTGGCCACCCCGAACCGTGCTGCTACCTGGCCGACGGACCAGAGATTTGACTTCATGTTGACATGAAGTCACAGAGTGGGCGGTGACTCAAGTCGAACCCACGAACCCCGAGGAGAACCCATGTACGACGTGATCGTGATCGGCGGCGGACCGGCCGGCCTGCAGGCCGCGCTGACTCTCGGCCGGATGCACCGCACCGCGCTGCTGCTCGACTCCGGCGACTACCGGAACGCCCCGGCAGACGCGATGCACAACTTCCTGACCCAGGACGGCACTCCCCCGGCCGAGCTCCGAGCAACGGCCCGGAACGAGATCAGCCGGTACGGGTCCGTCGAGATCCGCGAGGTGGAGGCCACCGAGGTCTCCGGGAACGCCGGTGACTTCACCGTCGCGCTGGCCGACGGAACCGCGGTGCGCTGCACACGGATTCTGCTGGCGACCGGTGTCCGGGACCTGCTGCCCGACGTACCCGGCTTGGCGGAGGTCTTCGGCAGCGCTGCAGCGCACTGCCCGTTCTGCCACGGTCACGAGTACGCCGGCGGTCGCGTGGTCGTCCAAGGGAGCGACTACGCGGCCCACATCGTGTTGATGATGGCACCGATCGCGAGCGAGACCCTCGTCGTCAACGACATCACCTCGGTCCGCCCCGGAGGCAGCGGCGTCCTGGTCACCCGCGCGGACGGAACCGAAATCGATGCCCGGGGCCTGATGGTCGCCTCGACCTTCGTCCAGTCCGCCCCGTTCGCCGCGCAGCTGGGCTTGCAACTCAACGACAGCGGCTGCGTGCGGGTCGACGGGTTCGGCCACACCAGCGTGGCCGGCGTCTACGCTGCCGGCGACCTGGCACACACGGCCGAGTTCCCGATGCCGATGGCCTCGGTGCTCAACGCTGCCGGGGCCGGTCTGCTCGCCGCGGCGAGCATCGTGCGCGAAAGCGTGCTGAACTCCCTAGCGGCCTGAGCTACTTCTTGGGCTTGTCCCCGGCGGGCCCCGTGGTGGAGAGCGCAGCGATGAAGGCTTCCTGGGGGACCTCGACGCGACCCACCATCTTCATCCGCTTCTTGCCCTCCTTCTGCTTCTCCAGCAGCTTGCGCTTACGGCTGATGTCACCGCCGTAGCACTTGGCCAGCACGTCCTTGCGGATCGCCCGGATCGTCTCCCGGGCGATCACCCGGGCACCGATCGCAGCCTGGATCGGCACCTCGAACTGTTGGCGCGGGATCAGCTCGCGGAGCTTGCCGGCGAGCATCACGCCGTAGGAGTAGGCGGCGTCCTTGTGCACGATCGCACTGAACGCGTCGACGGTCTCGCCCTGCAGGAGGATGTCGACCTTGACCAGGTCGGCCGCCTGTTCGCCCGAGACCTCGTAGTCCAGGGACGCGTAGCCCTTGGTCTTCGACTTCAGCTGATCGAAGAAGTCGAAGACGATCTCACCCATCGGCAGCGTGTAACGCATCTCCACGCGATCCTCGGAGAGGTAGTCCATCCCCTCCAGCTGGCCGCGCTTGGACTGGCAGAGCTCCATGATCACGCCGATGTAGTCGCTCGGGCTCAGGATCGTCGCCTTGACCACCGGCTCCCGGACTTCGGAGATCTTGCCGTCGTTCGGGTACTCGCTCGGGTTGGTGACCACGACTTCCGAGCCGTCGTCCTTGATCACCTTGTAGACCACGTTGGGAGCGGTGGAGATCAGGTCGAGGTTGAACTCCCGCTCCAGGCGCTCCCGGACGATCTCCATGTGCAGCAGACCGAGGAACCCGCACCGGAAGCCGAAGCCGAGCGCACCCGAGGTCTCCGGCTCGTAGGCGAGCGCAGCATCGTTGAGCTGCAACCGCTCCAGGGCGTCCCGCAGCGTCGGGTAGTCGTCGCCGTCGATCGGGTAGAGGCCCGAGTAGACCATCGGGTTCGGGTGCTTGTAGCCACCCAGCGCTGTGGTCGCGCCGTGGTACTGGCTGGTCACGGTGTCGCCGACCCGGGAGAGTCGGACGTCCTTCACCCCGGTGATCAGGTAGCCGACCTCGCCGACGCCGAGGTCCCCGGCCTTCACCGGCTCCGGGCTGATCACGCCGACCTCAAGCATTTCGTGGACCGCACCGTTGGACATCATCTTGATCCGGTCGCGGTGGGAGAGCTTGCCGTCGACGACCCGGACGTAGGTGACCACACCACGGTAGGTGTCGTACACCGAGTCGAAGATCAGGGCGCGCGGCGGGGCGTCCGGGTCACCGATGGGTGCCGGCGTCTGCTTCACGATCTCGTCGAGCAGCGCTTCGACACCGAACCCGGTCTTAGCACTGACCTGGAGGACGTCGGTCGGCTCGCAACCGATGATCCCGGCTAGCTCGGCGCCGTACTTCTCGACGTTGGCCGAGGGCAGGTCGATCTTGTTCAGTACCGGGATGACGTGCAGGTCGGCACCAAGAGCGAGGTAGAGGTTCGCCAGCGTCTGCGCCTCGATGCCCTGCGCTGCGTCGACCAGGAGCACTGCGGTCTCACAGGCCTCGAGCGAGCGGGAGACCTCGTAGGTGAAGTCGACGTGGCCCGGGGTGTCGATCATGTTGAGCACGTAGTTGTCGGGCACTGCCCCGGCGGCGTTGTCGGGCTTGACCGTCCACGGCATCCGGACGGCCTGGCTCTTGATGGTGATCCCGCGCTCGCGCTCGATGTCCATCCGATCCAGGTACTGAGCTCGCGCGGCACGCTCGTCCACGACTCCGGTCAGCTGCAGCATCCGGTCGGCAAGGGTCGACTTGCCGTGGTCGATGTGCGCGATGATGCAGAAGTTTCTGATGATCGCGGGGTCGGTCTTGCCCGGTTGGGGCAGGGTCGCTGAGGGGGGCAAGGAGCACTCTTAGGGTTCGGCGTACGGCGAGCCGTCATTCTTCCACGGCCCGGGCCGCTCACCGAACCGTACTGACGCATGCCCGCGCCACGACGGGGCACAGGAAAGCCATGACGTCGACTGAACAGACCCAGCCTGCCGGCCTCTCGGGCAGGACCGTTGCCTTTCTGACCGCCCCCGAGGGCGTCGAACGGGTCGAGCTGACCCAGCCCTGGACCGCTGTCACCGACGCCGGGGGCACAGCCGTGCTGCTGTGCACCGAGCCCGGCACCGTGCAGACCTTCGACCACCTGGACAAGGCCGAGACCCGGGAGGTCGACCATGTCGTCGGCCAGGTACAGGTCGAGGACTACGACGCCCTGATTCTGCCGGGCGGGGTCGCGAACCCCGATGCCCTGCGCCAAGACGAAGACGCGGTGGAGTTCGTGCGTGCCTTCGTCGCCAGCGGCAAGCCAGTGGCCGCCATCTGCCACGCCGCCTGGATGCTAGTCGAGGCCGACGTGGTCACGGACCGCAGGGTGACGTCGTGGCCCAGCCTGCGGACCGACCTGCGCAACGCGGGCGCGACCTGGGTCGACGAGCCGCTGGTCACCGACGGCAACCTGATCACCAGCCGGAAGCCCGACGACCTACCGGGCTTCATCAGTGCCGTGCTCAGGGCGATCACGCCCGAGAGCGCCGATCCGACCCCCGAGGACGACCCCGCCGAATAACGGCACGCGTCAATAACACCCGTCCGCGCCAGCACTCCCCTACGCTGCCCTCCATGAAGCGGATGAGCGGCGTCGACGCGGCGTTCTGGTACGGCGAGACCCCTGCCTGGCACATGCACATCGGCGCCGTCGCCATTCACGAGACCGAGGACGCCACTAACTTCTCGTTCGAGGAGGTCCGGCGGATCGTCATCGAGCGACTGCCCCAGATGCCGCAGCTCCGGTGGAAAGTGGTCGAGTCGCCGTTCGGCCTGGAGCGGCCGCACTTCGTCGAGGACGAGACCCTCGACCCTGACTTCCACATCCGCCGGATCGGCGTCCCGCAGCCGGGAACCCGCAAGGAGCTCGACGAGCTGATCAGCCGACTGATGTCTTACAAGCTCGACCGCCACCGCCCGCTCTGGGAGCTGTGGGTGATCGAGGGCCTCCAGAAGGGTCGCGTCGCCACCCTGACCAAGATGCACCACTCGATCGTCGACGGCGTCTCGGGTGCCGGGCTCGGCGAGATCCTCCTCGACGTCACCCCGGAGCCGCGAGAGGCCTCCACCGAGCTGGTCCACGGGATCGGGTCCGCCCGCCCGAACCCGATCAAGTCCCTGGCCGAAGGCTGGGTCAACGTCGCCGTGCGGACACCGGCCAGGGTGGTCGGCATCCTCAGCCAGACCGTGCGTCAGCAGGTGGCGGTGCGAAACTTCAGCAACAAGCCGCCCGCGTTCTTCAGCGCGCCCACCACCCGGTTCAACGCGACTCTGACCCCGCACCGCCGGATCACCGGGGTCAAGATCGAGCTCGACCGGGTCAAGGCCCTGAAGACGGCGTACGGCGTGAAGCTCAACGACGTCGTGCTCGCCCTCGTCTCCGGCGCCCTGCGGATCTACTTCGCCGAGCGCGAGGGCATCCCGACCAAGCCGCTGATCGCCCAGATCCCGGTCTCCACCCGGACCGAGGACACCGCAGGTCAGGTCGGCAACCAGGTGAGCTCGATGACGGTGAACATGGCCACCGACGTCGAGGACGCCGCCGAGCGGATCAAGGCGATCTACGAGAGCTCCCAGGGCGCGAAGGAGATGGCCAAAGCCCTGACCGCGCACCAGATCATGCAGCTGCCCGACATCACCCCGCCCGGCCTGCTCAGCCTCGCTTCGCGCGCCTACACCGCGAGTGGGCTGTCGAACTCGCTGGCACCGATCAACCTGGTCGTCTCCAACGTGCCAGGCCCGAGCTTCCCGCTGTACATGGCCACCGCACCGCTGCGGTCCTTGCTGCCGATCGGCCCGCTGGTCCTCGACGTCGCCCTGAACATCACGGTGTTCAGCTACATCGACTCCGTCGACTTCGGTTTTGTCAGCACCCCGGAGGTCGCCCCTGACCTGGACAAGCTCGCAGACGCCATCAAGGACGCCTTGGTCGAGCTCGAGCAAGCAGCCGGGATCACGGCCTGAGGTTCCCTCCACGCCTCCGTGGTCTGCTTGAATCACGGCCATGACCTCGCCCGCCGGACCCGTCGGCACAGCCGGCGTTCCAGCGGTCCCGCACGGCGAGACCGCGATGAGGCTGGAGTGGAAGTTCCTCCCGCCGGAGGTGCGCGCGTTGATCGAGGACGAGCTCGGCTCGCCGGTGGTCGAGGCCCGATCGCAGAACGCCGGGTTCACCCCCGGGTTCGCCTCGATCCTGACCGCTGCCGACGGGTCCCGCTCGTTCGTGAAGGCTGCCAGCAGGGTGGCGCAGGCCGAGATCGCAGCGTCGTACGCCGAGGAGTCCCGCAAGCTCGTGCTCCTCGGCGACCGAGTCCCGACACCCCGCCTGGACTGGTTCAGCCGCGAGGACTCCTGGGTGCTGCTCGGTTTCGAGGCCGTGACCGCCCGGCAGCCCCGGCGCCCGTGGCGGCCCGCCGAGCTGGACCGGGCACTGGACCTGGCCGAGGAGATCGCCGCCAGTACCGAGGAGATCCCCGCCGGCCTCGACCTCACCCCGTTGTACGTCGACCTGCCGGTGCTGCTGACCGGGTGGGACGACGTACCCGGTGACTGGCCGCATCACGCGGAGGCGGCCGCGCTCGCCGCGAGCCTGCCCTCGATCCCCGGTAACGACCGGTTCGTGCACGCCGACCTGCGCGACGACAACGTGCTCCTCGCCGAGGACGGTCGGACCCTCGCGTGCGACTGGAACTGGCCGGCTCTCGGCCCGGTCTGGCAAGACACCGTCGACCTGCTCGTCGCCGCGCACGGCGACGGCCTCGATGTCGAGCCGATCATCGGTGCGCGCCCGCTGACCCGGGACGCGCAGCCCGAGCACATCGATGCCTGGCTGGCCGCCATCTGCGGCTTTATGCTCTCCGCCCGGGAGCGACCGACCCGGGCCACCTCACCGTTCCTGCGCACCCACACCGACTGGTACGCCGAGGCCGCCTGGTCCTGGCTAGCCCGACGACGAGGATGGACCTGATGACCCGCACCGCTGTGATCGCCGGAGCCACCGGATTGGTCGGCTCGCACCTGCTCGGTCTGCTCCTCGACGACGGACACTGGGACTCCGTGCTCAGCCTCGGACGGCGCGAGGTCGACCGGTCGCACCCGCGGCTGCAGCAACGGGTCGTGGACTTCGCCGCCCTCGGCGACCTGCCCGCGGTCGACGACGTCTTCAGTTGTCTCGGCACAACGATCAAGAAGGCCGGCAGCCAGGCGGCCTTCAGCAAGGTCGACCACGGTGCCGTGGTCGCCCTGGCCGCGGCGGGGCAGCGAGCGGGGGCGAGCCAGTTCCTGCACGTGACCGCCCTGGGCTCCTCGGCGTCGTCGCGGATCTTCTACAACCGGGTCAAGGGCGAGGCCGAGCGGGACGTAGCAGCCAGCGGGATCCCGACCACCGTGGCCTTCCGACCCTCGATGATCGACGGCGAGCGCCCGGAGGCCCGGGCCGCCGAGCAGGTCGGCCTGGTCGCGATGCGAACGCTCGGGCCGCTGCTGGGCAAGTTCCGCCCGAACCGCGCCGCCGACATCGCCGCCGCAATGGTCCGGGAAGCGAAATCCGACCGGAGCGGTCACCGGTTCGTCGACGCCGGTGACTTCGGACGCGCGCCCGCCTGAACCCGGTCCGCGACGATTTGGGCGCCGGGCTGCACCGCTGGTATCGTTTCCCCTCGTGTCTGGGCTTCTCGCCCACACCCAGAACTTGTATCCGTACCCAGCATCAACAGACAGGTGAGCCTCCGTGGCCAACATCAAGTCCCAGATCAAGCGCAACAAGCAGAACGTGCGTGCCCACGAGCGCAACAAGGCCGTTCGTTCGGCCTTGAAGACCGCTGTGCGCAAGTTCCGTGAGGCCGCTGACGCGGGCAACGGCGCCGAGGCCCAGACCCTCGCCGCGGACGCCGGTCGCGCGCTCGACAAGGCTGCGTCCAAGGGCGTCATCCACAAGAACCAGGCTGCGAACCGCAAGTCCTCGATCCAGAAGCAGGCCGCTTCTCTCTGAGGCACCCTGACTGCCGGAAAGGCGCTCGTCCCATGGGGACGGGCGCCTTTTTCTATGCCCCCGACCCCTTCGGCCTCGACCTGACGATTTCCAGCACCATCTTCTCCAGCGAGTACGCCGCATCGTGGGCCTTGCCCTTGATCTCCGCGTCTGCGTTGGCGACCAGCCGGATCGCCCGCGCGAGTCCCCCGTCGTCCCAGCCACGGGACTGTTCGCGCAGGGTGCGCAACTTCCAGGACGGAACCCCGACCTCACGCATCAGGTCAGTCTCCCGCATGCCGCGCGGAGCAGACTTGTAGCGGGCCAGGGACCGCAGACCGCCGGCCACCGCGCTGGTGATCAGCACCGGAGCGGTGCCGCGCTCCAGCGCCCAGCGCAGCTCCTCGAGAGCCTTCGACGTCTGGCCGGAGATCGCGTGGTCCGCCACCGCGAAGGACTTGGCCTCGGCCCGGCCTCCGAAGTAGGTCTTCACCATCTCGACCGAGATCGGCTCGCCCGCGAAGTCGCCCGCCAGCTGGCTACAGGCTGCGGAGAGCGAGCGCAGGTCCTGGCCGACGGCTTGGACGAGGAACGACGCGGCCTCGGAGTCGATCCGCACCTTCAGCCGACGCAGCTCGGAGACGACGAAGCCGGGGAACTCGCTGGCCTTAAGCACGACCGACTTCACCTCGGTGACCGCCGACTCCTTGCGGAGCTTGGTGAGCACGCCGCTGCCCTTCTGACCGCCGCCGTGCACCAGGACCAGGGCGACCTCCTCGGCAGGCGCGGCGGCGTAGTCGAGCAGGCCGGCGACTGACTCCTCGGGCAGGTCCTCGAAGGAACGCACCACGACACAGCGGGTCGAGGAGAACAGCGACGGGGCAGCCAGCTCGCCCAGCGTTGCCATCGTGAGCTGGTCGGCAGCCGTCTCGCTGAACTCGGCCTCCGGGTCGGCTTTGCGCACCGCGGCGCGGACAGACTGAACCGTCCGCTCAGCCATGAACTCCTCGGGGCCGGTCACCAGAGTGATCCGGCCGAGCACTTGCGCGGGGTCGGGTCCAGCCATGGGCGCAGCCTCTCATGCTCGTCCGACACCGGCCGGGGCGACTCGGCGGCCTGGCAGGAGTCAGCCGGTGTTGCCCAAACGCACTCCCACCAGGCCCCCCGACCCGGTGCGAACCACGGCGACGTCCCCGTCCAGGTCAGTGCGCAGAACGGTCATGCCCTGGCGTCGGAGCAGGTCGAGTGTCGGACCTGCAGGGTGCCCGTAGTCGTTGTCGCGCCCGACCGAGATCACCGCGACGCGGGCACCCAGACCGGAGATCAGCTCGACGTCCTGCTTGCTGCTGCCGTGGTGCGCCACCTTGAGCACGTCGGCCCGCAACCCCGGATGGTCCCGCCGCAGTGCAGCTTGCGAGGGCCGCTCCTGGTCGCCCATCAGCAGCAGCCGGACCCCGGCGACCTCGATGAGCATCACCAGGCTCGCGTCGTTCGGGGGTGACTGGGAGTCTGCGAAGCCTTCCTGCGACGGCCCGAGGACCTGCCAGCGCAGGGTGCCGATGGTCGTCACCTCTCCGGGCGCCGCCGCCCGTACCTCGATCCCGGCCCGCTCGGCACTGCGCCTGACCACCTCCACCGCCGCCGACGGGTCCCCGAGCGGGGAGGTCAGGATCTCCCCGACCTCCCGGCGCCGGAGCACCCCGGCAAGACCGTCGACGTGGTCGGCGTGGAAGTGGGTGAGGACCACCGTCGGTACCGAGCGGACCCCGAGCCGCCGCAAGCACCGGTCCATCGCCCTCGGGTCAGGGCCCACATCGACCACCACCGCGCTGCCAGCACCGGTCGCGAGTACCAGCCCATCCCCCTGACCTACCGAGCAGGCGACCAGGATCCAACCGGCCGGGGGCCACCCCGGGGTCGGCAGCGGCACCAGCACCGCGGACACCAGAACCGCGGCGCCGGAGAGCACCCAGCCGGGCCGAGCGAGGGCCCGGTGCAATCCGAGGACCACGAGCCCGCACACCAGCACCAGACCCACCATGGCGACGGCGTCGGTCGCCCAGTGCACAGCCGGGACGGGCAGCTGGGCGCCGTGGTGCGCGACGGCAATGATCCCCTCGGCGCTCCAGGACGCAGGAGCCGCGACCAGGGACCCCAGCGCGGGCCAGATCAGTGTCACCAGTCCGCCGGCCAGCCCAAACACCGTTGCCGGCCCGACCAGCGGTGCCGCCACGATGTTCGCGACCACGGCTACCAGGCTCACCGTGGAGGAGATCGCGACGACCAGGGGCGTGCAGGCGACCTGGGCAGCGAGCGGGACCGCGATCACCTCGGCGACCCAGCGCGGCAGCCACCGGGCCAGCGCGTCGCGCCATACCGGTGCCAGCAGCAGGATCCCCGCCGTCGCACTGACCGACAGTGCGAACCCGATCGACCGGGCCAGCCACGGGTCGATCAGCAGGAGCGCGACGATCCCCACCCCCAGGGCGCGGATGCCGCGTTGCGCTCCACCGGCGCTGAACCCGAGCAGCGCGACCGTGCCCATCGCAGCGGCCCGGAGCACGCTGGGCTCCGGGCCGGCCAGCAGCACGAAGCCGACAACGGCGAGCGCCCCGACGAGCACCAGCCCCCGCGCCCGAACGCCGCACCCGCGGGCCACCAGCAGTGCGCAGCCCAGGATCAGGGTGAGGTTCGTGCCGCTGACAGCCAGCAGGTGCGTCAGCCCGGTGATCCGGAAGTCCTCGACCACCGATGCAGCCAGCGCACCGTCCTCGCCGTCGACCAGGGCTGGCACCAATGCCCGGGGGCCCGGCGGCGCGCCCTGCACCGCCGTACGTACGGCCGCCCGCACCTGGGCTGCTCCCCGCTCGAACCGCCCCGGGCGCGAGAGCACCCTCGGATCCCCGCGGCCCGTCAGCACCGCAGCTCGTTCCGGCCGGTCGGAGACACCGACGACACCGGACAGCGCGACGAGCGCGCCCCGGCGGACCCAGGACGGGCCGCTGCCCACCTCGGAGGTGCTGCTGCGGTCCTCCATCAGCAGCAGCACCGGGACCTCGAGCTCGAAGGTGCGCCCGCGGCCGGTGATCTTGAGCACCGTCGCCTCGCACCAGACCCGGGAGGCGAATCGGCCCTCGGACCGCACCGGCGCACTGTCGATCCGGACGACGGCCCGCACCGAGGCGCCGTCGGCAGCCAGGCGCGCGACCGGGGACGCCGCGATCGCGCCGGCGTCCAGGATCGTTGCGACGGCAACAGCCAGGCCCGCCGCGGCCCAACCAGCCCAGGTCGCCCAGGGAGAGTCCCGGGGAGAGTCCCGGGGAGAGTCCCGGGGAGAGTCCCGGGGAGAGTCCCGGGGAGAGTCCCGGGGAGAGTCCCGGGGAGAGTCC
>JBKJHX010000051.1:0-34515 GCA_046598855.1 Marmoricola sp.
ACTAGTTGCTGTTGCTCCATCAGGTCCTCCGGTGGAAGGTGATCGCACCGTTCGGTTCGCGACGGTGCTCGTAGAGCTGGTCGTGAACCCGTCGGTGGTGAAAGTGGCAGAGCGGGACGGCTTCGTGGAGGTCGGTCCGCCCGCCGTGCGACCACGGGCGGCCATGGTGCATCTCGCACCACGCGAATGGCCGTTCGCACCCGTCCGCGGCGCAGGTCCGGTGGGACAACCCCAAGGCCGTCCGTTGAGCCTCGGTGAACAACCGGGTCGAGCGCCCGAGGTCGAGGGGGAGTGGCGTGCCCCCGAGCACCGCTGGAATGATCCCGGCGTTGCAGCCGAGACGGCGGACCTCTCCTGCGCTCAGAGTCACGCCGGTGTCGAGGTGGGCAACGCGCAGCGCCTCCCGCAACGTGTCGAGCTCGACCGTGACAACCAGGGTGGCGGCTGTCCGGGGATGCAGGTGGTCGGTGGGCAGGTGCTCCAGCAGTTCACAGAACGCAGCACCCCGGGCGTGGTCCTGATCGACCCGCGGCCCAACGGCACCGACCTGTGCTTCTGAGGATCCGTGGCGTCCGCGGCGGGGCGCGGTCATCGCCTCCAGGATCTTGCGCAGCAGGTGCCCCTGAACGGTGGGGACGGTGAAATGGCCGGTCACGGTGCCGTCGGCGTTGTCGTGCAGGGTGAGCCGGGTGCGCCGACGAGCGGCTTCCTCCTCGGTCGCCACCAGGGAGTTCTCGTGGGCGTCGACCAGGCGGACGTCGTGCTCGACCGCGGCGAGCGCGCGCCGGGCTGCCCGACGCAGGGCCTCGGGGCTGACGCTCCGGGCGCGCTCGACGAGCGCGGTTTCGACGCGCTCCCGGTCGTCCGCGCTCACCGCGGTGGGCAGTTCGCGGTCGGCTCGGACGATCACGGCCGCGTGCGCCGGCGTCAGACCCCCGGACGCCAGGGCGCGTTGGGTGATCGTGCGGCGTTCGAGCCCCTGCGCGAGCGCGACTTGACGTTGGGCGGCGGCCTGGTCGTCGTTGGCGAGTCGCGCCGCCCATTGGCCGGTGCTGGCCGCCCCGACCTCTGCTGCTGCTCGGGACCTGTCCGCCGAGGCGAGAATGCGGAGCCGGAGGGAGGCGAGCATCGACTCGCCTTGCACCACCTCCTGAAGCAAGGCCGCCTTCGCAGCGCCACTCATCCGGTCGACGTCGACCTCGACATATTCCGTGAGCCAAGGGCGTAGCCCCGCCGGGGTAGCGGCGAGGCAGTCGGGGTGAACGAGGGCCGAGGGCATGCGCCTAGTGTCGAATCGAACAAGTGTTCGACGCAAGGGCCAAGTGGCAAATGTGGATAACCCGGCCGAGGGTCGTGATGCGCGGGCCGTCTGCACGCCGACCCGTGGGAAAGTTTGATATCGTGTATCTTGACATCAAGATATATCGAGAAGTGCTCGAGTTAGGTCAGCCTTCCTTTCGCCTCCCCGCAGGGGGTGGGCAGGATGGGCCGAGGATTGCTTCGAGACACCGCGTGAGACAACAAGGAGACCGCTGATGGCGAGCGTCGACAGCTTCGGTGCCAAGGGCACCCTGGACGTGCAGGGCAAGGCGTATGAGATCTTCCGGCTCGACGCGGTCACGGGCGAGGGTGTCGACATCGCCTCCCTACCCTTCTCGTTGAAGGTCCTCCTGGAGAACCTGCTGCGTACCGAGGACGGCGAGAACATCACCGCCGACGACATCCGGTTCCTGGGTGCGTGGGACGCGGACGCGCAGCCGGACAAGGAGATCCAGTTCACGCCGGCGCGCGTGATCATGCAGGACTTCACCGGTGTCCCCTGCATCGTCGACCTCGCCACCATGCGCGAGGCGATGGCCGAGCTCGGCGGCGACGCCACCAAGATCAACCCGCTGGCTCCGGCCGAGATGGTCATCGACCACTCCGTGATGGCCGACGTCTTCGGTACGCCGGAGGCGTTCGAGCGCAACGTCGAGATCGAGTACGAGCGCAACCGCGAGCGCTACCAGTTCCTGCGCTGGGGCCAGGGTGCCTTCGACGACTTCAAGGTGGTCCCGCCGGGCACCGGCATCGTGCACCAGGTCAACATCGAGCACCTGGCCCGGACCGTCTTCACCCGTGAAATCGGCGGCGAGCTGCAGGCGTACCCCGACACCTGCGTCGGCACCGACTCGCACACCACCATGGTCAACGGCATCGGTGTCGTCGGCTGGGGCGTGGGTGGCATCGAGGCCGAGGCCGCGATGCTCGGCCAGCCGGTCTCCATGCTGATCCCGCGCGTGGTCGGCTTCAAGCTGTCCGGCGACCTGCCGGAGGGCACCACGGCAACCGACCTGGTGCTGACGATCACCGAGATGGTCCGCAAGCACGGTGTCGTCGGCAAGTTCGTGGAGTTCTACGGCCCCGGTGTCTCGGTGCTGCCGCTGGCCAACCGCGCCACGATCGGCAACATGAGCCCGGAGTTCGGCTCGACCATTGCGGTCTTCCCGATCGACGAGGAGACCATCAAGTACCTCAAGCTCACCGGTCGCTCCAAGGAGCAGCTCGCGCTCGTCGAGACCTACGCCAAGGAGCAGGGCCTTTGGCACGATCCGTCGGCGGAGCCCCGCTACTCCGAGAAGCTCGAGCTTGACCTCGCGACCGTGGTCCCCAGCCTCGCCGGCCCGAAGCGTCCGCAGGACCGCGTCGAACTGGCCAACGCGGCTGCGGCTTTCGGCACCGAGCTGCCGAACTACAGCTCCAACGTGGATGCCAAGATCCCGGTCACCCTGGCCGACGGCACCAGTTTCGAGCTGGAGAACGGTGCGGTCACGATCGCGTCGATCACCTCGTGCACCAACACTTCGAACCCGTCGGTAATGATCGGTGCCGGACTCCTCGCGAAAAAGGCAGTGGAGAAGGGTCTGACCCGCCAGCCGTGGGTGAAGACCACGCTCGCCCCCGGTTCGAAGGTCGTCAGCGACTACTACGAAAAGGCCGGGCTGACGCCGTACCTGGACAAGCTCGGGTTCAACCTCGTCGGTTACGGCTGCGTTACCTGCATCGGAAACTCCGGCCCCCTCATCCCCGAAGTCTCCGCCGCGATCAACGAGAACGACCTGGCGGTCGTCTCGGTGCTTTCCGGCAACCGGAACTTCGAGGGCCGGATCAGCCCCGACATCAAGATGAACTACCTGGCCTCGCCGCCACTGGTGGTCGCGTACGCGCTGGCGGGCTCGATGAAGGTCGACCTGTTCAAGGACCCGCTCGGTCAGGACCAGGACGGCAACGACGTCTACCTGCGCGACATCTGGCCCAGCCCGAGCGAGGTCGAGGAGACCATCGCCGGTGCTATCAACTCGGAGATGTTCGGTGAGTCCTACGCCGACGTCTTCGCTGGCGACGACCGCTGGCGCTCGCTGACCACGCCCGAGGGCGCCACCTTCGCGTGGGACCCGGACTCGACGTACGTGCGCAAGGCGCCGTACTTCGACGGGATGCCTGACGAGCCGACGCCGGTCACCGACATCGAAGGTGCCCGGGTGCTGCTCAAGCTGGGGGACTCGGTCACTACCGACCACATCAGCCCGGCAGGTGCCATCAAGAAGGACAGCCCTGCCGGTCGTTACCTGACCGAGCACGGCATCGAGCACCGCGACTTCAACTCCTACGGTTCGCGTCGCGGCAACCACGAGATCATGATCCGCGGCACCTTCGCCAACATCCGGCTGCGCAACCAGCTGGCACCGGGCACCGAAGGGGGAGTCACCCGCGACTTCACCGCCGACGGCGAGGTCACCTCCGTCTACGAGGCATCGGAAAACTATCTCGCCGCGGGTACCCCACTGGTGGTCCTCTCCGGCAAGGAGTACGGCTCCGGCTCGTCGCGCGACTGGGCAGCCAAGGGCACCTCACTGCTCGGCGTCAAAGCGGTCATCGCCGAGTCGTACGAGCGGATCCATCGCTCGAACCTGATCGGCATGGGCGTCATCCCGCTGCAGTACCCCGAAGGCCAGAACGCCGAATCCCTCGGCCTGACCGGCGAGGAGACCTTCTCGATCAGCGGGATCACCGAGCTCAACGACGGCAGGATCCCGAAGAAGGTCACGGTGACCGCCGACGACGTCACCTTCGACGCGGTCGTCCGGATCGACACCCCGGGCGAGGCGAGCTACTACCGCAACGGCGGCATCATGCAGTACGTGCTGCGGAGCCTCCTGAAGGCCTGACCTGCGAGACGCCCGAGGCGGTAGGTCTGCCGCAGCGGGCGCCCCGTACGTTGTCCCCATGATCGTTGCCATCAGCATCAGTCCGTCCGGAGTCGACGAGACCGGGGGCGTCAGCGATGCGGTCGCGCAGGCGGTACAAGTCATTCGCGACTCCGGGCTTCCGAACCAGACCAATGCGATGTTCACCAACATCGAGGGGGAGTGGGACGAGGTGATGGCGGTCGTGAAAGCCGCGGTCCTCAAGGTCGCCGAGAACTCGCCCCGGGTCGGTCTTGTCCTGAAGGCGGACATCCGGAAGGGCTTCGAGACCGGCCAGCTCTCAGCGAAGGTGGACCGCGTCGAGCGGGCGCTCGACGGGAACCTCTGACGAGGCAACGGCCCGGAAATGCGAACTGAGCCGTCCCCCCAGGGCGGCTCAGTTCATATTCTGTCGGTACCGACAGACCCCGTCTCCCTCCCAAGAGCGGGGAAGTGTAGGTCTCAGGCGTCCTCGGCCATCAGGTGGTGCAGCCAGGCGTCGACGTCCGCGGACTCAGTTCCCAGCGGGACGGTCTCGAGCGAGGCATAGACGAAGTCCTGGACGGCGCGAGTCGGGAACTGCAGCAGGGTCGTGCCGGACGGCGAGTCCAACTCCACGATGACGACTGCTTCGCCGCAAGGGGACAGGCATGGCCAGACGTGCACGTCACCATCGCCGGAGGGCTCGTACCGGCCCTCGAGAAGCAGCTCGCGGGCGAAGATCCACACGACCGGTCCGGACTCCGTACTGAGGGTCATCGACACCGCCCAGGAGTCGGTCGGGTCGTAGTTGAACTCGGCGGACATGTTGTGGTCCTGCTCGGCGTCAACGGTCGCGATCTGCACCGCAGTGGTGCTGAGCGTGGTGGTGGTGAGGTTGTTGTCCATGCCCTCGTCCCTTGTTCGTGAGTGTCTCGTGCTGAGTCCTTCGGCAGAGGAACGGGGAACTTGCGGCTTCATGACTCGATCACACTGGACTGGTCCAGTTGGAATGCCGACTGGTCTACCTTTCGGGTCCGATTAGGTCGGTAATGATGGCTATTGTCCAGAACGCGTTCCTGTGCCGAAAAGAACCGGCCCCGCCCGGGAGGGGGCGGAACCGGTTCGACCGGGGGTGGGGGACGAGGGAGCCCTGCCGATCGACCCGGCGACAGGCTCAGATTCAGTCATGCCCAGTTCGCCCAGGGCCACACCTCTGCCGGCGCGCTCTCCCGCGGCTCGAACACCTGTGCGAAGATGGGGTCCATGTTCCATCCTCGGACAGACCCCGCCCCCATCCCCCAAGCCGTCCCGGCCGACTCCATCGTCGCGCCTCCCGGATGGCCGGCCCAGGTGCGTCCGCCGGGGACGCCGGACTGGGAGCTGACGGCCACCAACTGGCTGCTCGACATCTGCCCGCCCGAGTACCGGGAATACTCCGGGCTACGCCGGCACCCGGCGATCCTGGCCAGGTTCGCTGTCCTGCATGTCGAAGCCGGCCAGGCCGCCGTTCAACGCGGCCTGAGCGAGGTCCGCGGCCTCCTGCGCGACATCGCCTCGCACGCCGAGGTAGCCACTGCGGTCGACGTTTGGCAGTACGAGGGCGCGCGCCTTCTCAGCACCCGACGGGCCGTCGGCCTGGTCGAAGACGCCCTCCGCGGCCAGCGCTACGCGGCGCGACTCTCCGACCGGGTGGCCGACGCCGGCTGATCTGGAAGAGTTCGCCACATGGCGGACCACGTGGACGCACGACTGGCAGTGCTGCTGCTGGTGGACCGACGCGGCTGGGTCCTGCTCCAAGAGAGGGACGAGAACGCGCCGCGAGCCGCGAACCAGTGGGGGATGGTCGGCGGTCACGTCGAGGAGGGTGAGGAGTTCGAGCCGGCTGCCTACCGTGAACTGGCCGAGGAGACCGGGATCGCGCTGCCCGCCGGTGCGCTGCGGCTCTGGCGCGACGCCGGGTACACCTATCCCGACGGCCATCGCGGTCGTTACTGCATCTACGTGGCGGCGGTCGATCTCACCGATGCCGACATCGTGGTCGGCGAGGGGCGTCAGATCGTGTTCGTTGACCCGGACGCGGTCGCCAGCCTGGACCTGGCCGGGTCCTCGCGGCACTTCGTCCCGGACTTCCTCGTCTCCGAGGTCTACCGCTCCCTGAACGCCGGCTGATAGCCGACGCCTGCCACGTTGCGGTGATCTCACTGCCCGCCGACTAGACTTTCCCGAAGCACCTTTTTTGAAGGCTCACGTGGGGAAGGCAGGGCATTGGGGCACCTGGAGGCGATCACCGGACCGCAGGACCTGCGCCGGCTCGACGATCGTCAACTCGACGAGCTCGCGGCAGAGATCCGCGACGAGCTCGTTCGCACCTGCGCACCGCGAGGCGGGCACTTGGGCCCGAACCTGGGGGTCGTCGAGCTCACCCTGGCCATCCACCGGGTCTTCGAGTCGCCGCGGGACAAGGTCGTCTTCGACACCGGCCACCAGGCCTACGTGCACAAGATGCTCACCGGCCGTGCGGGCCGGTTCGACTCGCTGCGTACCGAAGGTGGCCTCTCCGGCTACCCGAGCCGCTCGGAGTCCGAGCACGACCTGGTCGAGAACTCGCACGCGTCCACCTCTCTGTCCTATGCAGACGGCCTCGCCAAGGCGTACTCGATCCGTGGCGAGGATCGGCACGTCGTCGCCGTCATCGGTGACGGTGCCCTGACCGGCGGGATGGCCTGGGAGGCCCTGAACAACATCGCGGTCGGCAAGGACCGCTCGCTGGTGATGGTCGTCAACGACAACGGCCGGTCGTACCAGCCGACCGTCGGCGGCCTCGCCACCCACCTGACCAGCCTGCGCACCAACCCACGGTATGAGCAGGTCCTCGATCAGGTGAAGCGTGGCCTGCACGGCGTCCGCGGCGTGGGCCCGGCGGTGTACGACGCCCTGCACGCCATGAAGAAGGGCATGAAGGACGCGATTGCGCCGCAAGGACTCTTTGAGGATCTTGGCCTGAAGTACGTCGGCCCGATCGATGGTCATGACCGGATAGCGGTCGAGCAGGCCCTGCTCCAGGCGAAGCGGTTCGGAGGTCCGGTGATCGTGCACGTGATCACCCAGAAGGGCTTCGGCTACGACCCGGCCGAGCGCAACGAGGCCGACCAGTTCCACCAGATCGGGCCGTTTGACGCCGAGACCGGCGAAGGCAGCCCGAAGGGCCGGATCTGGACCGACTTCTTCACCGAGGAAATCGTCAAGATCGGTGAGGAGCGCAAGGACGTGGTCGCGATCACCGCGGCGATGCTCTACCCGGTGGGCCTGGACCGCTTCGCCGCCCGGTTCCCGGACCGCACCTTCGACGTCGGGATCGCCGAACAGCACGCCGTCACGAGCGCGGCCGGTCTCGCGATGGGCGGGCTGCACCCGGTCGTCGCGATCTATGCGACCTTCATGAACCGCGCCTTCGACCAGGTCCTATTGGACGTAGCACTTCACAAGTGCGGTGTTACCTTCGTGATCGACCGCGCCGGCGTCACCGGCGACGATGGCGCGAGCCACAACGGCATGTGGGACATGTCCATCTTCCAGGTGGTGCCTGGACTCCGGCTGGCTGCTCCCCGCGACGGCGCCCGGGTGCGCGAGCTGCTCCGCGAGGCGGTCGCTGTCGACGACGCCCCGACGATCGTGCGGCTACCCAAGGGGACGCCGCCGGCCGAGGACATCCCTGCATTGTCGAAGGTGGGCGACGCCGACATCCTGGTACGACGCGGGGACAAGGACGTGTTGATCGTCGCGGCCGGCTCGATGGCCGCTCCCGCCGTCGACGTCGCGTCCAGGTTGATCGACCAGGGCATTGGCGTCACCGTCGTCGATCCGCGCTGGGTGAAGCCGATCGAGCCCGCGCTGGTTCCGCTCGCGGCCGAGCACCGGCTCGTGGTCAGCATCGAGGACAACGGTCGGGTCGGTGGATTCGGCTCCAACTTCCTGCAGCTGCTCAACGACCAGGGCGTCTCCCGGCCGTTCCGACTGCACGGCATCCCGCAGGAGTTCTTGGCCCACGCCAAGCGCGACGCGATCCTCGAGCAGATCGGGCTGACGGCGCAGGCCCTGGCCCGTCGGATCGTCGAGGACGTCACTGCGTTGGACGCGGGCCACTCGCTGGTCGACGTCGATTGAGGGTCTGAGGTGCGGACGATTCGGCAGCGCCGGTTCGCTGCCCTGGTCGTCACGCTCACGGCGTGCTGCACCTTGCTCGCAGGCTGCTCCGACGACGGCGACCAGAGCCTGCTCGGAGACAGCCAAACCACCGGGACGGTCTCGGCAGCGGAGGCGCAGGCGCTGCTTGACCGTCGGGCCGGCGCGATCCGTGCCAACGACCTGCCGGCGTTCATGGACACCTTGGACCAGACCGACACCGGTCTGGTGAACCGTCAGCGCCGGTACTTCGCGAACCTGCAGCTGCTACCGCTGAAGACCCTGACCTACACGGTGCTGAAGTCCGACTGGCCGGCACAGCTGCGTGCGAAGGACTGGAGCAAGTACGTCTCGATCCCGCAGGTCAAGGTCTCCACCCAGCTCGCGGAGTTCGACGCGGTGCCCGTCGACCGGATCACCGGGTTCGCCTTCGCCCGCCGAGACGGCCGGCCGATGATCCTCTCCGAACGGACCGGATCGGGAAAGCAGTACCCGGGGTCGAACCCGGCGCCCTGGGACCTGGTGAAGATCCGGGCCCGCACCGACGGGTCGACCCTCCAGCTCTACGACAGGGAGACCTGGTCAAGGTCGAGCGAGCTCAACAGCGTGATCCGAAACGCGGTCGAGGACGTGCAGGCTGCTCTCCCGTTCTCCTGGGACGGCCGCGTCGTGGTTTACGTCTTCGGGCAGCGGGCGGTGCTGAACTCGTTCGAGGGAGTTCCCGGGGGCAACATCAAGCACCTGGGCGCGATGACCTTCCCGATGTACGCCGTCCTCGGCCAGCCCGAGGTCGCCGGAATCCGGTTCACCCTGCTCCCCAGCTCGATCCAGGCGGGTCAGCCATTTCTCGACCGGATCACCCGGCACGAACTGACCCACGTCGCTGTGGGAGAGCGCGACGACGGTGCGCCGGTCTGGTTCGCCGAGGGTCTGGCCGAGTACCTCGGCGCTCGTTCGATCCCCGACGACGAGCGGCGGATCGCCACCGCGGCGGTGACCCGGGCTCGGGAGGGGGCAGAGGAGATGCCGTCGTCGCAGACCTTCAATGGTCGTGACCAGGCCTGGAACTACGCACTCTCCTGGATGGCCTGCGACTACATCGCCGCGACCCAGGGGGAGAGCCGGCTCTGGGAGCTGATGGAAGCCCTGCACGACGGCGGCGACGGCACCACCGACGAGGAGCAGGACGCGGTACTCCAGTCGGTGCTCGGCTTCGACTCCGACCAGCTGGCCCAACGGGCCGAGAGACGGATCCTACGCATTTACGGGTGATCCGGACCCGGCGACAGGCGCGCTGACGGTCGACGGCGACGTGGATCACCCTGGGCGACGGGCATATCCCCGCTCGGTGAGACGTTGTGGACTCTAGGCTTGACCCACCGCGTCCCCGATCTCAGGAGCAATCGTGACCCAGGCACGCTACGTGCACATCGTCGACGACGTCCCCGAGCTCAAGGGACTCAGCGACGGACCGGTCATGGTGGTCGCCCTCGACGGTTTTCTGGACGCCGGGAACGCCACCGCGCTCGCCTCGGGCCACCTGCTCGAGAACTCCTCGAGCCGGGTGGTCGCGAGCTTCGAGGTCGACGAGTTCTACGACTACCGCGCCCGTCGGCCGCCGATGACTTTCTTCGAGGACCACTACACCGACTACGACGCGCCCCGGTTGGTGGTGCGGCTGCTGCACGACGAGGCGAACACCCCGCACCTGCTGCTGACCGGTCCTGAGCCCGACGTTCGCTGGGAGGGTTTCGCCGACGCGGTGCGTCAGGTGATCGAGCACTTCGAGGTTCGCCTGACCGTCTCGATGGGCTCGGTGCCGATGGCGGTGCCGCACACCCGTCCGGTTCAGCTGACCAATCACGCGACCTCCAAGCGGCTGCTCATCTCGGAGAACGTCTGGGGAGGGGAGATCCGGATCCCGTCCAGCGCGCAGTCGGTGCTCGAGATCCGGCTGGGCGAGTGGGGGCACGACGCCACTGGCTTCGTGGCGCACATTCCGCACTACGTCGCCCAGTTCGGCTACCCGGAGGCGGCGTCCGCAATTCTGCACCAGGTCGGTGCCGTCACCGGCCTGCAGTGGAACACCGCGGTGCTCGATGAGGCCGCTGCCGAGCGTCGCACCGAGATCGGTTCCCAGGTGGCCGACTCCGACGAGGTCCGGGCTGTGGTCGAGGGTCTCGAGCAGCAGTACGACGCCTTCCATTCCGGCGGTCCGAACCTGCTCGACGGCGGCGACGCTCTCGGTGACGCGTTGCGGGAGACCGGCGAGCTCCCCACCGGCGACGAGATCGGCGCCCAGTTCGAGGAGTTCCTCGCAGGTCTCGACCAGACCGAGGAGGACTGATCCGGTGCCGTCCAACGTCACCGAGTTGGTTGACCTGCTCGAGCTCGAGCTGATCGAGGACAACCTTTTCCGCGGGAAGCAACCGAAGACCGAGCTGCAGCGAGTCTTCGGCGGGCAGGTCGCCGCGCATGCCCTGGTGGCGGCGACGCAGACCGTCGACTCGGGGTACGTCGTGCACTCGTTGCACTCCTACTTCCTGCGCCCCGGTGACACTGCGGTCCCGATCGTCTACGACGTCGAGAACATCCGCGACGGGCGCTCGTTCGCGACCCGACGCGTGCTGGCCCGGCAGCACGGCCGACCGATCTTCGCGATGACGCTGAACTTCCAAGTGCCCGAGGAGGGACTGGAGCACCAGGACGTGATGCCGGGCGTCCCCGCACCGGAGGACTGCCCTTCCTTGGGCGACATCTTCGACGCCCGCAACGACAACAGCGACACCAGCGAGTGGGAGCGGGAGTGGGCAGCCCTCGACGTCCGCTACGCCGGCAACTCCCGACCGGGCGGTGAGCTCTCCGACGAGTTCGAGCCGGCCCGTGCCCGGCTGTGGATCCGGGTCAACGGCACACTGCCGGACTCGCCGCTGCAGCACACTGCTGCGTTCACCTACGCCAGTGACATGACGCTGCTCGGCGCGACCCTGGTCCCGCACAAGGTCTTCATCTCGTCCCCGAACGTGCAGGCCGCCTCGCTCGACCACACGATCTGGTTCCACCGGCCGTTCCGCGCCGACGAGTGGTGGCTCTACGACCAGCACAGCCCGTCTGCCTCGGGCGGTCGTGGCCTGACCTTTGCCCGGGTGTTCACCGCGGATGGCCGGTTGGTGGCGAGCGTGGCCCAGGAAGGTCTGATCCGGGTCCGGGACTGACGGCGCCCCTTCACCGGCGGGTCACCCTCGGCCGCGAATCCGGGGTTGGCTGAATCAGCGGGTGCGACCGACCAGGTGCGGCTTGCCGTTCTTCGGGTTGGTCATCGAGAAGTCGAGACCCTGGGCCGGGCCGTCGTCGACGATCCTCGACCCGAACGCGACCTTGGTCGGCAGCAGTACCGGTTTGCGGAACTCGACCTCGATCGTCACGGCGTCGGGCAGCCGACTCTCCATGGCCGCCACGCAACGGGCCTTGGTCCAGATGCCGTGCGCGATCTGGCTGGGGAACCCGAACGCCTTCGCGGTCAACGGGTACAGGTGGATCGGGTTGTAGTCGCCCGAGACCGCGGCGAAGCGGCGGCCGAGATCAGAGGCCAGCTTCCACTCGGTACCGTTGCCGGCGATGACCTCGAACGGCGCTCCCTCGGCCGCGGCGTCCTTGGCACCCCGCCCCGGGCGCAGGTAGGTCGAGACCGATTCCCACACCAGCTCGTCTGCGCTCGTCACGGTGGTGACGAAGTCGAACATGGTGCCCTTGCTGTGCGCCCGCTTGTGGGTGGCGGTCGCGGAGACGTCGAGCCGCTCGGTCGGGGCGATCGCCCGGTGCTGGGTGACCGCGTTGCGCAGGTGCACGCTCCCGATGGCCGCGTACGGGAAGGAGTGGTCGGTCATGATCCCCATGTGCAGCCGGAAGGCCAGCATGTGCGGGTAGGTGACCGGCAGGTTCTGGCCGGCCTCGAAGCCGCAGACCTCACGGTAGGCGGCCAGGTGGTCCGGGTCGATCGCGACGTCCTTGCGGGTCAGCCGGAGGTCAGGGAGGTCCCCGCCCTTCTTGGCGATGCCCGGGAGCAGGTTCACGCCCGGGACGATCGGGAGGGCTGCCTTGAGCATGGTCGGCAGCGTGGAGCCGTCTCCCTCGACGATGCGCTCGGTCACAGGCTCTGCCATCACGTCACGCGCCCAGCATCATCTGGCCGCAGACCCGGACGACGTTGCCGTTGACGGCCGACGACCCGGGGTTGGAGAACCAGGCGATCGCCTCGGCGACGTCGATGGGCAGGCCGCCCTGAGCCATCGCGTTCATGCGCTGACCGACCTCGCGGGTGGCGAACGGGACCGCGGCGGTCATCGCGGTGATGATGAAGCCGGGGGCGACGGCGTTGATGGTGATGTCGTCCTTCAGCTCCGGGGCGAGGGCGTCGACAAAGCCGATCACGCCGGCCTTGGAGACGGCGTAGTTGGTCTGGCCGACGTTGCCCGCGATCCCAGCGATCGAGGAGACGCCGATGATGCGGCCGTTGGCCTTGATCAGGCCCTGGTCGAGGAGCTCACGGGTGATCCGCTCGGGGGCGGACAGGTTGACCGCGATCACCGAGTTCCATCGGTCCTCGGCCATGTTCGCGAGCTTCTTGTCGCGGGTGATTCCGGCGTTGTGCACGACGATGTCGACGCCACCGTGCTTCTCCTTGACGTGGTGCGCGATCCGCTGCGGTGCGTCCTTGCCGGTGATGTCGAGGGTCAGGGTGTCGCCGTCCAACTCCTTCATCAACACCTGGAGCTCGCTGGCCGCCTGGGGGACGTCGATGCCCAGGACGGTCGCGCCGTCGCGGTGCAGGACCCGGGCGATCTGCTCACCGATGCCGCGGGAGGCGCCGGTGACGATCGCCACCTTGCCGGCCAGCGGCCTGGCGTGGTCGGTGATCTCGGCGGCCTTCTTGGTGCCGGTCAGACCGAGTCGAGCAACCTGTCCGGAGACATAGGCCGACTTGGGGGACAGGAAGAAGGCGAGGGTCGACTCGAGGGTCGTCTCGGCGCCCGGGGCGACGTAGACGAGGTTGACGGTGCTGCCCTGGCCGACCTCCTTGCCGAGGGAACGGGTGAAGCCCTCGAGCGCGCGCTGGGCGATGCGCTCGTCGGTCGAGTCGGTCTGGGTCGGGTTGGTGCCGATGACGACGACCCGGGCACAGCCCAGGAGGCTGCGCAGCTTGGGGGTGAAGAACTCCTGGAGCGCGATTAGTCCCTCGGGGCTGTTGATCCCGGTGGCGTCGAAGACGAGCCCCTTGTACTGCTCGCCCTCGGCAGCGACCCGGGTGCTGGCGATCCCCAACTTGTCCAGCGTGGTGGTCAGCACCTCGGTCAGGCGGCCCTCGCCACCGACGACGACGGTGCCGTCGACCAGGGGAGCGCCCTCGGTGTAGCGGTCGAGCTTCTCCGGGCTCGGCAGGCCGAGGTTCTTGACGAACATCTGGCCGATCGGGCTCGAGCTGAAGGACTGGTAGCGATCGCTCATCGGGGTTCCTTGCATCGGGGAATCGGGGTGCCGCCGGGGGTGTTTCACCGGACAGCGCTGCAAATGTAACTTCAGGTGTAACTCGGAGTCCAAAAATCGTGACATGGCCCTCACTGCGTTTCAATTCCCGATGTTACGCGCCAGTATTATGAGACCTTCCCGTGGATCAGGAGAACCCCATGCAGGCCAAGACCCGTCGCGTCGCCATTCTCGGTGGCAACCGGATTCCGTTCGCTCGTTCCAACAGCGTCTACGCCACGGCCTCCAACCAGGAGATGCTGACCGCTGCTCTCGACGGCCTGGTGGCCCGCTTCAACCTCGAAGGCGAGCAGCTCGGGGAGGTCGCTGCCGGCGCCGTCCTGAAGCACTCCCGTGACTTCAACCTGGCACGTGAGGCCGTGCTCAGCACCCGCCTCGCCGCGGAGACGCCTGCCGTCGACATCCAGCAGGCTTGCGGCACCGGACTGCAGGCGATCATCTACCTGGCCAACAAGATCGCGCTCGGCCAGATCGACTCGGGCATCGGCGGCGGTACCGACACCACCTCGGACGCCCCGATCGCGATCGGCGAGAAGCTGCGCAAGAAGCTGATCAAGCTCAACAACGCCAAGTCCAACGCCGACCGCCTTAAGGTCCTCGCCTCGATCCGTCCCGGCGACATCAACCTGGCGATTCCGTCCAACGGCGAGCCGCGCACCGGCCTGTCGATGGGCGATCACCAGGCGTTGACCGCGCTGGAGTGGCAGATCACCCGCGAGGCCCAAGACCAGCTGGCCGTGAACTCGCACCACAATCTCGCTGCGTCGTATGAGGCGGGCTGGCAGGACGACCTGATCACGCCGTTCAACGGCATCGAGCGGGACAACAACCTGCGCGCGGACTCCAACATCGAGAAGCTCGCGACCCTCAAGCCAGTTTTCGGCAAGGGCGAAGCCGCGACCATGACGGCTGCGAACTCGACCCCGCTGACCGACGGTGCCTCGGTGGTGCTGCTCGGCAGCGAGGACTGGGCCGCCGAGCACGGCCTGGAGCCGCTCGCCTACTTGGCCGACTATGAAACCGCCGCGGTCGACTTCGTGCACGGCGGCGAAGGTCTGCTGATGGCCCCTGCGTACGCCGTCCCGCGGATGCTCGCCCGTGCCGGCCTCACGCTGCAGGACTTCGACTTCTACGAGATCCACGAGGCGTTCGCCTCCCAGGTACTCTCGACGCTTGCCGCCTGGGAGGACCCGGTGTTCTGCAAGGAACGCCTCGGTCTGGACGCCCCGCTGGGATCGATCGACCGCAGCAAGCTGAACGTGAAGGGCTCCTCGCTCGCCGCGGGCCACCCGTTCGCTGCCACCGGTGGTCGGATCGTCGCCAACGCGGCCAAACTGCTCGCCGAGAAGGGCGAGGGCCGGGCGCTGATCTCGGTCTGCGCCGCCGGCGGCCAGGGCGTCGTCGCCATCCTGGAGCGCTGATTCACGCCAGTCCCTAGCGTTCGACACCTCTCCGAGTCCAGAACTGGTGTTGATCGCTAGGGACTAGCGCAATTCCTGGTCAGCGACCGGTGGAGAGCGAGACCGCGGTGCTGACCAGGAGCGTCCTGACCTGCTCGCCGGAGATCCGGGAGATCGTGGGGATACCCGGGGAGCTCTCGCTGACCAGCAAGCCGATCCGTGCGAGTTGGAGGCCGCCCAGGCCCGAGGCGTACATGTAGTTCGCGATGAGCGCTGAGTCCTTCACCTTGAATTCGCCGGACTCGATGCCGTCGTCGAGGGTCTCCTTCAGCGTCCGCAGGCAAGCCGTGATGGCGCGGCCGAGGCGAAACAGCGCCCCCTCGCTGACCTGCTCAAGCAGTTCGGGTCCCGGACGGCGCATCAGGGTCTGGGCGCAGTCGACGAACGCGGGGTACTCCAGACCGAAGTCGACGAACGCCCCGACGACCTCCTTGAGCCGGTCGACCGGGTTCGGGCCGGCGTTGGCAGCGGCCTTCTCGAGACGCTCCCTGAGCTCCTCGAGATAGCCCTCGACCGCTAGCGCGAACAGCTCTTCCTTGCCGCTGAAGTGCCGATAGATGATCGCTCGGTTGATCCCGACGGCCTTGGCAATGTCGTCGATCTGCGCGTCGCGGACGCCGGACTCGTCGAAGAGCCGCCTCGTCGCAGCCAGGATCTCCGCCTCGCGGGCCTTGCGGCGAGAGGCCGCAGCGGACTGCCGGCTGGGAGTGCTCATGGCAGAAACTGTAGTGCAACTCTTGTTTACACACCTGTCGCAGTGACAATTTCCAGCTCAGGCTGCACAGCCTCATCCAGCGCTCCTCGGCAACCCCCTCGTCGTTTCTCTGGCCCCGCCTAGGCCGAGCCCCCGCAGTGTTGTCGTGAGGCGCAGCCTCGACACCACCGGCCCTAGGAAGCCAGCGGCGTTGGGCCAACCGCTACCTCCACCGGCTTCTCCACCGGCGCAGAGTCCAACTCCGGCAGCAGCCGATCCAGCCACCCTGGCAGCCACCAGTTCGCGTCGCCCAGAAGCTTCATGGTGGCCGGGACGAGCACCAGGCGGACGACGGTCGCATCGAGGAAGATCGCCGTGGCCAGTCCCACTCCCATCATCTTCACCACGGGGTCACTGCCCAGGATGAAGCCTGAGAAGACCGCCACCATGATCAGCGCGGCCGCGGTAATGGTGCGCCCGGTGCCGGCGATCCCTGCGATGACCGCGCGGGTGTTGTCGCCGAGGCGGCGGTACTCCTCGCGCACCCGCGACAGCAGGAAGACCTCGTAGTCCATGGAGAGACCGAACAGGATCGCGAACATGAACAGCGGGACGAACGACACGATCGGCACCGTCGACTCGACGCCGATCAGGCCGGCCGCCCAGCCCCATTGGAAGACCATGACGAGCACGCCGTACGCCGCGCCGACGCTCAGCAGGTTCAGCACGACCGCCTTCAGCGGCACCAGTACCGACCGGAACAGCATCGTGAGCAAGAGGAACGACAGCAGCAGCACGGCCACCACGAAGCGCAACATCCGCTCCTGCACCCGGGCGCCGAGGTCGGCGAAGGTGGCAGTCTGACCGCCGACATGGGCGGTCGCCGCGGCGCCGTCGAGCACCGTCGGGAAAACCTCGCTGCGGAGCCTCGCGACGGTCTCCTGGGTGGCAACGTCTTGGGGGGACGTGGTCGGCTGCGCCACCAAGGTCGCCACGCCTGCGGTGAGATCGATGGTCGGGTCGCCGACTGAGGTGATGCCCGGGTCGGCTGCCATCGCCGCGGCCAGCGGCGCCACGACGCTCAGCTGGTCCGAGTTCCGGGCGCCCCGGGAGATGTCGACCGCGATTATCAGCGGCCCATTCGCCCCGGGGCCGAACCCGTCGGCGATCAGGTCGTAGGCCCGGCGTTCGGTCCTCGACTCGGGCTTGGTCCCGTCGTCCGGGAAACCCAGGTTGAGCGCGAGCACGGGTGCGGCCAAGGCGATCATGAGGACCGCTCCGCCGATGAGGTACGCCGTCGCGTTGCGGGTCACGTGAGCGCCCCACCGGTACCAGCCGGTGCTCGGCCGGTGCGGAGTGCGCCGGCGTCCGTTGATCCGGTGCCCCGCCAGTCCGAGAAGTGCCGGTAGCAAGGTGACCGAAGCGAGCACCATCACCAGCACCATCGCGGAGATGGCGATCCCGCCACCGGTCACGAATGGGATCCCCGCGACGAGCAACCCAAGGATCGCTACGACGACCGTGCCGCCGGCGAAGATCACCGCCTGTCCTGCTGTTGCCAGCGCTCGGCCGGCCGCTTCGGCGACCGGCATCCCCAGGGCCAGGTGCTCGCGGTGCCGGGTGACCAGGAAGAGCGCGTAGTCGATACCGACACCGAGCCCGACCATGGCCGCAAGCTGCGGCGCCCACGCCGGGATGTCGATCAAGTACGTCACCAGCTCCATCGAGGTGACGCCGATGACCAGACCGAACAACGCCATCCCGATCGGCAGCCCCATCGCGACGAAGGAGCCGAAGGCGATCAGCAGGACGATCATTGCGACGACGATCCCCGCGACCTCGCCGAGCCCGGTGGGTGCTTCCTCGAACGCGAAGAACAGATCGCCTCCGGTCTCCAGCGTCAGCGACGACTCGTCACGCAGGTCGGCGACGGCGTCCTTGAGGTTGTCCAGGTCGGAGGCATCGAGGTGCTCGATCGCGGGGTACTGCACGCGCACGAGTGCGATCGCGCCGTCCGGCGAGACGGTGCTGGTCGTCTGGAGCACACGCGGGAGTGCCTCGAGAGCGGCCTCCACCGGCGCCAGTTGCGCCGCTGCGTCCTGGGCCTCGAGTACGACGTGGGCGGTGATCCCGCCCTCGTCAGCCTGGGCCTCGGCAAGTAGCTCCGCAGCTTGGTAGGAGTCGAGGCCAGGCGCTTCGAAGCTTTCCTCGAGATCGCGCCCGAAGGCAACGGAGGAGGCGATGACAATGAGCGCGAGGACGACCCAGGCACCGATGGCGACCCAGGGCCGGGTGGCAGCAGACCGGCCGAGCCGGTAGAGGAGATTCGACATGCCTCTACGGTGGTCCGGCGGCGAGCCACGTACATCGGGCCAAGGAATGGGGGACTCCTCCGCCGAAAGGACGAGAAGCGGCTCATGCTTGTGCCCCGTACGACGAGCGGCACCGCTCTCTAGGCTGGAGAGGTGTTCGCCGCCTTCATCCGCTCGATCCTTGCCGAGCCCCGTGCCCCGGACCCGCCAGCGCGGGTGTGGTGGGACTGGGCCTTGGTCGGCACTCTGGTGGTCACGGCCGTAGCCGAGGCGCTCTTCCGCCCCGACGTGCCTCTTCGTCCCTTGGCCACCGTGGTCGCGCTCCTGGTGATCCCGGTCCTGCTCTGCCGGCGTACTCATCCGTTGCTGGCGACCGCGGTCGGCTGGGGCGGTGCGATGGTGCTGCACATCCCGGCCTTCGTCGACGACGTCGTCGACGTGGGGCTGTACTCCATGGGCGGCATCGTGTTGCTGCCCTACGCGTTGTACCGCTGGGCCTCTGGACGCGAGGCGCTGGTCGGGACCGCGATCGTTGCCATTCCGGCAGGCCTGGGTCTCGCGACCAGCGCAACCCGCGGGGACGTGATCGGCGGCTCCACCTTGCTGGTCGCGGTGTTCGCGCTCGGGGCCGCGATGCGTTACCGCGCGGTTGCGCGCCAGCGCGAGGTGAACCAGGTCAGGACGCTCGAGCGCGGTGAGCTCGCCCGCGAGCTGCACGACACCGTCGCGCACCACGTGTCGGCCATCGCGATCCAGGCCCAGGCGGGGCGAGCGGTGGCAGCCACCGACCCGGCGGCAGCGGTGGAGGCGCTAGCAGTGATCGAGGCGGAGGCGTCGCGGACTTTGTACGAGATGCGCACGATGGTCCGGGTGCTCCGGGACGGCGAGGCGGCCGACGCGGAGCCAGTCGACTATGGGCCGCAGCGGGGTATCAGGGATCTGGACGAGCTGACCCGGATGAGCCCCGTGGTGCAGGTGCACCTCGGTGGCGATCTCGCCGGCCTGCCGCAACCGGTGGAGGTGGCGGTCTACCGGATCTGTCAGGAGTCGGTCACCAACGCGATCCGGCATTCGCTGAACGCCACGGCGGTCACCGTGGGGGTCACCGGCGACATCGGCGTCGTACGGTTGCGTGTGCACGACGACGGAGAAGCAGCCCGCCCCGCGGCAGGCGTGGGTTATGGCCTGCTCGGGATGGCAGAACGAGCCAAGCTGCTTGGCGGTGCCTGTCAGGCCGGGCCGGACCCGGTAGGCGGCTGGACCGTCGCGGCGACTCTTCCGCGGCAGGTGCCGCGGTGACGATCCCTGGGACCATCCGAGTGGTGGTCGCCGACGACCAGCTCCTGGTCCGCACCGGGCTCACCATGATCCTCAACGCGCAGCCCGGGATCGAGGTCGTCGGCGAGGCAACGAACGGTCACGAGGCGGTGGCCGTGGCACGCGAGCTGCGTCCCGACGTCTGCCTCTTCGACATTCGGATGCCCGGCATCGACGGCGTCGAGGCCACCCGCCAGCTCGCTGGCCCAGGCGTCGAGAACCCCCTGGCGATCGTGGTCATCACGACCTTCGATCTCGACGAGTACGTCCATGGCGCCCTCAAGGCCGGCGCCCGAGGCTTCCTACTCAAGGACGCCGGGCCTGAGCTGCTGGTCCAGGCGATCCATGCAGCCGCGAACGGCGACGCGCTCATCTCACCCGACATCACCCGCCGCCTGCTCACCACGCTGGCTGGCCTGGAGCGAGCCTCCCCGCCGACCCAGCCCATCGAACCGCTCACCGAACGCGAGGAAGAAGTGCTACTCACCGTCGCCCGCGGCCGCACCAACGCCGAGATCGCCGACGAGCTGCACATCACCCTGAGCACGGTGAAGACCCATGTCGCCGCGCTGATGAACAAGCTCGGCGCCCGCAACCGCGTCGAGGTCGCGATGTGGGCGTACGAGACCAGGCGCGTCAAGGGCTAGGGCCGGCTGACCACTGATCACGGCAACGCAGTTCGCATGCGCCTAGTCCCGACGGTTGGACGCATTCATTTCGGTGGGTCAGGCAACTCAACCCAGGAACGCCCGTACGGCGTCGAGGGTGTCCGCATCGCCCGGGGACTTGTCGTGGCGGTATCGCAGAACCCGCGCGAACCGCAGGGCGACTCCGCCGGGGTAACGAGGAGACCGTTGCACCCCGTCAAAGGCGATCTCCACAACCTGCTCTGGGCGCACGGTGACCACCCAACCGTCGTCAGCAACATGGAGCGCGGTGAACCGCTCGGTCTGCCAGGCCAACATCTCGTCGGTCATTCCCTTAAAGGTCTTGCCGAGCATCACGAACCCACCGTCGGCTCCGCGTGCACCGAGGTGGATGTTCGAGAGCAATCCATGGCGGCGTCCGGAGCCCCACTCGACCGCGAGTACCACCAGGTCCAGGGTGTGCCGCGGCTTGACCTTCACCCACGCGGCGCCGCGGCGGCCGGCCTCGTACGGCGCCGTCGGGTCCTTCAGGATGACGCCCTCCTGGCCACCTGCAACGACCTCGTCGAAGAACGCTGCCGCCTGCGGGGCGTCACTGGTCTCCAGCCGCCGGGTCCGCAGCGTGTCCGGGACGACCGCGTCGAGCCGGGCCCAGCGCTCGGAACCTGGACGCTCGAGGAACGACTCGCCGTCGTGGGCGAGCAGGTCGAAGAAGAACGGTCGAGCGGTGCCCCCAGCGGCCGAGGCGGTCTCGGAGGCCGTCTCCTGGAACGGGCGCGGCCGACCGGCCCCGTCGACCAGCAGTGCCTCGCCGTCCAGGATGACCGAGCTCGTCGGCAGCGACCGTACGGCGTCGGTCACCCCGGGCAGTCGGTCTGAGATCTCGTCCAGGCTCCGGGTGAAGACCAGCACCTCGTCGCCGTCCTTGTGTACCTGGATCCTGATGCCGTCGAGCTTGGTGTCAATGACTACGGGGCCAGAGGCGGCGAGCGGCCTGAAGCCTTCGGCCACGCTGGGCGCCGACGAGGCCAGCATCGGGCGGATCGGGCGTCCGAGCACCATCGCGAACTCGTCGAGTGCCTCCACCCCCCGGGAGAGCGCGGCCACGGCGATCGGCCCGGTGGGGCCGCTGAACATCGCGGCCCGTCGTACGGATTTCAGCGGCACGTCCGCAGCGGTGGCGATGGCATCGAGCATCAACGAGTCGAGCGCACCCTGGCGCATACCGCCGGTCATCAGTGCCCGCAGGAACTCCTGCTCCTCGCCGGTCAGCGCCCCGAAGAGAGCAACCACGTGGTCCTTGCGGACGCCCACCGAGCCAGGGCCGCTGAGCCCGGCGATCACCTCCAGCCGGGCATCGACCTCCGCGAGCGACAGGGACGGCGTGGCGGCGGGTGCGGGCAGTTCGGTGAGTCCGCGCCAGCCCACGCCGGTGCGACGCTGCCGCAGGGTCCCCGACAGGTAAGTCGCAGCAAGGTCGATCTCCTCGGCGGGTGCGGACCGCAGCAGGTCGGCAAGCAGGGCGCGCTTCTCCAGACGGGACCTGGTCGCTGCGACCGCGGCTGAGGTCCGGGACAGTGTGGCCAGCAGCATGCGCTCATCGTTCCCCGAAGCACCGACACCGAATCTCAGGGAGTGTCCTAGGTTGGCAGCGTGTCGACACCGCAGACGCGCACCTGGCGCCCGGACTGGCCCTGCCCGATCGGTTCGGTCCTCGGTGTCCACCAGCGGGGCGCCGGGGACCCAACGTACTCGCGGTTCCGCGACGGGTCGCACGCCCGCGCGATGCGCACGCCACTCGGAGCGGTCACCCTCCAGGTCCAACCGCTCGACCAGGACGGCCTGATCACGGCCCGGGCCTGGGGGCCGGGTGCGGATTGGGCTCTCGAAGCACTGCCGCGGATGCTGGGCGCCGAGGACGACGTCGCCGGGTTCGAACCCCGACACCCGGCCGTCGCCTCGGCGTGGCAGCGTCACCGACACTGGCGTCTCGGTCGAACCGACCTGGTCATCGGGTCCCTGGTCCCGACGATCATCGAGCAGAAGGTCACCGGGCAGGAAGCGTTCTCGGCGTTCCGGCGCCTGGTTCGACGGTTCGGTGAGGCGGCGCCCGGGCCGCTCGAGCTGATGCTCCAGCCGGCCCCGGAGACGATCCGGACGATCCCTTCCTGGGAGTGGCTCCGTCTGCCGGTGGACGGCGGTCGCTCCCGCCCGCTGCTGGCGGTAGCGCGGGTCGCGGACTCCCTGGAACGCGCCGGCGCTGAGACCTACCCGGAGTTCGACCGCCGACTACGCAGCATTCCCGGGATCGGAGCCTGGAGCAGTGCTGAGGTGCGCGCGACGGCGCTGGGAGACGCTGACGCCGTCAGCTTCGGCGACTATCACGTCGCCAAGGACATCGGCTGGGCGCTCACCGGTAATCCCGTCGACGACGACGCACTCGCGGAGCTGCTTGAGCCGTACCGTCCGCACCGGCACCGGATCCAGTACCTGGTGGCAGCCTCGGGAATGGGAAGGCCCCGGCGGGGGCCACGGATGTCTCCGCGAAACCACCTGCCGGGGCCAACCCGCTAGATCCTGCTCCGTACTTGCTCAGCCGAAGATGTAGCTGCTCGCCACGGCCACCTGGATGTCCGCACCTGCCGGCAGACCGAACCTCTTGGTCGACAGGATGACGCGGATGCCGACGATGGCCGAGTAGTTCGGCTTCGTCATTACCTGGTTGATGTAGACCTGGCCGACCCCGAGAAGGTAGATCTGGGTGTTCTTGGCTACGTCGACCGGGATCCTCCTGCCCCCGACCACCAGGTTCACGAAGTTCATCGACGTCTCAGCGATGTTGTTGTTGACCGCCTTGCGGACGTGCGAGGTAACGGCTACCGCGTCGGCCTTGATCAGGCCTCCGAGCAGGTTGATCTTCGCGAGCTGGGCGCCGGTGGCGACATCGGCGAAGCCGGGCACCGTGCTGCCGTTGACCGAGGTCTTGATGGCGCCGACGGTGGCGACCTGCGGGACGTCGACCGAGGCGATCTCGTTGGTGTACGGGACACCCCCGGTGCCGATCGAGGGCAGGCTCACCATGCCGGTCGGCTGGGAGAGGACCCGGACGTTGTCCCCAGCGCCGACACGAATGCCGGTGCCGTAGGCGAAGCCTCCGACCGGCAGCGCGTCGCTGTCACCCGTCGGGACGATGATCGCCTGGGTCGGGTTGAGCTTGATCTCAGCTCCGGCCGGGGCATTTCCCTGAGGCTTCAGCAGCGTGATGTGCAGAGCGTTGCCGATCGTCCGGACCGTCTTGCCGAAGACCGACTTGTCGGTCCTGGTCTCGTTGATGACGACCTCGGCCAGGCCGGGGATCGTGACCTTCGTGTTCGATGGAACGTTGATCGGGTAGGCCTTGCCGCCGATGGTCAGTCGCGCGAACGTGGTCGAGGTGCCACCGGTCAGGGCGGCGCCGAGCGAGGTGACGTTGCTGGCGGTGACGAACGAGGCGCTCTCGATCACGTCGGCCGTGATCGCGCCGCTGAGCAGGTTGACACCGAGGATCTTGGCGCCGGAGACCAACTTGACGCCGTCGTTGAAGGCGCTGGCCTGGTTGCCGGTGGTGACGGCGCCGACGTCGAGCAGGCCAGCGACACGAACGCTGGCGACCCCGCTCTGGTTGGAGTTCGGGATGACCTGATCGCTCAGGTTCGACGCCGCGGTGAGCCCTGAGGAGATGGTGGTTCCGAGGGCATTGACCTGGGTGCCGCCGGCGGCACCCGCGTAGGTCCAGACCTGCGTTGCCGCAGAGACGGGGGCAGTAGCGGCTGCCAGGGAAGCCGTGGCAGCGAGTGCGATGGCACTCAGCACAGAAATGAGTCGGCGCACGAGGCACCTCCATGGGAGGAGAGAGATTGACGGGTTCGCCGAGACGACCCGAATGGGAGGATTTCGGATTATGCCACTGATCAGGCCCGATATCGGACCCGGACTAGTTTTATCGATGACACCTACCGAATTGTAAACGTGTGTGACAGTCTTTGTTACACCTTCGCACTGCCCCGCCGCAACATCGGGGAGGGTCGGTCTCGGGATCCAGGTGGTTGGGGTACTTGCAAGGTGACAACTTCACTGGCACAGTTCTGCTGTAATCCAGATGTGACCTGCGTGACTCTCGGTACTCACCGGCGTAGTGCAGACGTCGCACCAGACAATCACCGACGACTAGGAGGCATCGTTGAGCACCTTGGCGGTCACCGGTCGGTCGGGTCTGGAGTCGATGAAGGACCGGTCCCGCAAGGGCGTGGTCACCAGCGGCAACCTGGTTCTCCTCGGGGTCGAGTCCGCGGTGTTCATCGTGACCGACATCATCGGCCGGCGCTTCTCCTGGACCGAGTTCATGCTGCAGGCCTGGTTCATGACCCGGGTCTCGCTGCTGCCGACGATCCTGGTGGCGATCCCGTTCGGCGTCATCACCTCGGTCCAGATCGGTGCCGTCGCCAACCAGATCGGGGCGACCTCGTTCAGCGGGGCCGTCAACGGCATCGGGGTGCTGCGTCAAGGCGCGCCCCTGGTGACCTCGTTGCTGATCGCCGGTGCTGTCGGCTCGGCCATCTGCGCCGACCTCGGTGCCCGGACCGTGCGCGAGGAGATCGACGCGCTCAAGGTGATGGGCATCTCGCCGGTCCAGCGACTCGTAGCGCCCCGCGTCCTCGCAGCGCTGGTCGTCGCGCTGCTGCTCACCGTGGTCGTCGCTATGACCGCGATGACCACGGCGTACATCATGAACGTCGGTGGCGGCACGATCAGTTCGGGCGCCTACATAGATTCGTTCGTCAGCTTCAGCCAGCCCACCGACTTCCTCCTCGCCGAGCTCAAGGCCTTGGTATTCGGCTTTATCGCCACGATCGTGGCGGCGCACAAGGGCCTCGGTGCGTCCGGAGGACCCAAGGGCGTCGCTGATGCGGTCAACCAGGCCGTGGTCCTGAGCGTGATCCTGCTGGCTGGCGCCAACGTCGCCATCACCCAGGCCTACGTGATGCTCGTCCCGCAGCGGGTCGCGTGAGCGCGCCCGCGGAGCCGACGAGCCGGCCCCAAGCCACGGATCTTGGCCTGCCCGCGGAACCGACGAGCCGGCCCCAAGCCACGGATCTGGTCGTGTCTGCGTTCGACGGGACCATGAAGACGCTTGCGCAGGTCGGCGACTTCGCCACCTTTGCCGGTGGCGTGATGATGGCGATCCCGGTCACGATCACTAACTACCACAAAGAGGTCCTACGTCAGCTCAAGGACATCGCTTGGGGTAGCGGCGCCATCATCGTCGGCGGCGGCACCATCGGCGTCATGATCCTGCTGGCCCTCTCGGCCGGTACGTCGCTGGGCATCGAGGGTTTCAACGGCCTGGAGATCATCGGGTTGGCCCCGCTGACCGGCTTCATCTCCGCCAGCGCGAACACGCGGGAGCTCGCTCCGATCATCGCCGCGCTCGCGCTCGCCTCCCAGATCGGCTGTCGGTTCACCGCCCAGCTGGGGTCGATGAAGATCTCCGAAGAGGTCGACGCCCTCGAGGTGATGGCGGTACAGCCGATGCGCTACCTGGTCACCACCCGCGTGATCGCCACCAGCATCGCGATCCTGCCGCTCTACCTGATCGGGCTGATCGGGTCCTACATGGCATCGATGTTCGGCGTCGTCGTGCTCTTCGGTCAGTCCCCGGGTCAGTACGACCACTACTTCTCGTCGTTCATCCAGGGTAAGGACGTCTTCTACTCGGTGATCAAGATCATCGTTTTCGCGACAGCGATCACGCTGCTGCATTGCTGGTACGGGATGCGTACCTCCGGCGGTCCCCAAGCCGTGGGCGAGGCCACCGGCCGAGCCATTCGCGCCAGCATCGTCTCGGTCGTCGTTCTCGACATGATCATGACGCTGCTGATGTGGGGCAGCGACTCCGGCTTCCGGGTCTCAGGGTGATCGGCGTGGCCAAAGCGACCGAACGACGAGAGCTGACCCGTCAGGACTACGCGAAGCGTGGTCTGGTGACGTTGGTCGGCGTGGCAGTGCTCCTGGGCCTGCTGTTCATGCGTTCCACCGGGACCTTCGGCGGGCCGGAGCGGGTCTCCGCTGAACTGGCCGACGCCGGCGGTTCGCTCGGCAAGGGCGCGGACGTGAAGGTCCGCGGCGTCATCGTCGGCAAGGTCGGCGGCATCGGCCGAGGCCCCGACGGCGGCGTCCGGGTCAAGCTCGAGATCCCCGGCGACAAGCTCGACATGGTCCCGGCAAATGTGGTTGCCCGGATCCTGCCAGCGACGGTCTTCGGAACCTCCTTCGTCGACCTCGCCATCCACGGGAAGCCGGCCGACGACGGCCTCCGCGCCGGCGCGACGATCCCCGCGGACTCGACCCAGGGCACTCTGGAGCTCCAGCAGGCGCTGGACGACATCGACACTCTGGTCAAGGCAGTCGGTCCGGCCGAGCTGGCGTCGGCCCTCGGTTCGGCAGCGCAGGCGCTGGACGGCCGCGGCGAGCAGATCGGCAAGACCGTCGACCTCGCCAACTCCTACCTGGCCAAGCTGAACCCGAGGCTCCCGCTGGCCCGGGCCAACCTCCGCAAGCTGGTCACGAACCTCGAGATCGCCCGGGAGGTCGCACCGGACCTGCTGCAGGCCACCAACGACGCGTTGGTGACCGCTCGCACGATCGTCGATCAGAAGGCGGCCCTCACTACCGCGATCACCGGCGGCACCGCGCTGACCAGCCAGGCGAACTCCGTCCTGCGGGCGAACTCGCCGGGCCTGATCCGCTTCATCCAAAACTCGGCGGTGCTCCTGGACGTCGTCTACGCCAACCGGCGTGCCGGGATCACCGGAGCGATCATGACCAACCGGATGCTCAACGCGAAGCTCAGCACCGTGGTCAAGAACGGGTACCTCAACGCCGCGACCTCGTTCCTGCTGAACGTGCCGCCCTACTACACCTCCGCCGACTGCCCGCAGTTCGGCGTCGCTAAGGGTGGCAACTGCACCGGCAACAGCCGGTTCGGCGTGAGCTCGATGCTCGGGGGGAGGGCCCAGTGATCACCGGCTTCCGCACCATCATGGTCAAGTTCACCGCGTTCGCGGTCGTGAGTGTCCTGCTCGGGATCCTGCTCCTCAACACGATGCTCAACGGTCTCAACGGCGACACCCGGTCCTACACCGCCGAGTTCACCGATGTGGCAGGTCTGCGCACCGGTGACGACATGCGGGTGGCCGGGGTCCGGGTGGGCCGGGTGCAGGGCATCGAGATCACCGACCAGGGTGCGAAGGTCTCCTTCGACATGGTCGAGGAACAGCCGATCCTGGACACCACCAAGATCGTCATGCGCTACCAGAACCTGCTCGGCCAGCGCTACCTCGCGTTGGTGCAGGCTGAGGAGAAGGGCGCGCCGCTGCGGCCGGGCGCCACTGTCCCGATCGAGCGGACCAGCCCCGGCTTCGACCTCACCGAGCTGCTCAACGGTTTCCGGCCGCTCTTCGAGGCCTTGCGGCCCGAGGACGTGAACGCACTGGCCACCTCGATGGTCAAGGTCCTCCAGGGCGAGGGCGGCACTATCGAGTCGTTGCTGTCCCAGACCGGCAAGCTCACCAATTTCCTCGCTGACCGCGACAAGGTCGTAGGCGAAGTGCTGACCAACCTCACTCCGGTACTCACCAACATGGCCGGCCAGGGCACCGAGCTGCGCTCTACCGTGGTTGAGCTGCGGGCGCTGATGACCGGTCTGGCGAAGGACCGCAAGTCGATCGGTGCCTCGATCGACGGGATGAGCCAGCTCATCGGATCGACTGCTGGGCTGCTGAAGGACATCAAGGTGCCGACGGTGGCCGCGGTCAAGCGGTTCAACAAGGTGATGACCCTCTTCGTGACCAACAAGGACTCGTTCACCGCGGCGATCAGATCCTTCGGCTCGACCCTGGCCGCCCTTGGACGCGCCAGCTCCTACGAGAGCGCGGTCAACATCTACCTCTGCTCCACGATCGTCAGTCTCGGCCCGCTGAAGCTCAACCTCAACGGCTCCGAGAACGGTCCTTTCTCGGAGGTGTGCCGATGAAACCGCTCGCCGCCCGGGATCCCTTCACGATCGGGATCGTTGCAGTGGTCCTAGCCGCCATCGTGGCCGCGGCCCTCCTGGCGACCACGCTGTTCTCCTTCGGGACGAGCTCCTACACCGCGGTGCTGGCGCAGACGGCCGGGCTCCGGATCGGTGAGGATGTCGAGATCCATGGCGTCCCCGTCGGCGAGATCCGGGGGATCGAGCTCGACCGCGACAAGGTTCTGGTGACGTTCTCCGTCAAGAAGGGCATCGAGCTCGGCCGGGACACCAGCGCCGCGGTGCGGGTCGCCACGCTGCTGGGTACCCACTACCTGGCGGTGGAGCCGGCCGGCAGCGGCGAGCTCGACACGATTCCGCTCTCGCGCACCGAGGTTCCGTTCAACCTCCAGGACGTTCTGGAGAAGGGGACCGCCAACCTCGAGCAGCTCGACCCCGAGCTCCTGGCCAAGGCACTGACCGAGACCAGCAAGACGCTGACCGCGACCAGCCAGGACATCGGCCCCGCGCTCACCGGCATCGCGCGGCTCTCGGAAGCGATCGAGAGTCGCAGCGGCCAGACCGGCGACCTGCTGACGGCGGCGCGCAGCGTCACCGACCAGCTCTCGGCCAGCAGCGGTGACATCGTCGTACTGATGAGGCAGGCGAACCTAGTGATCCAGGAGATCACCTCACGTCGCGATGCCATCCGCACGTTGCTCGTTGATACCACCACGCTGGCCTCGAATCTCGGGGCGATCATCGACGAGACCAAGGCGGATATGGGCCCGGCGCTGCGACAGCTCAACACCGTGCTGACGACGTTGCGCCAGCAGGACACCACCTTGAAGAACGTCCTGGACCAGATGGCCCCGACCGTCCGGTACCTCGCCAACGCCACCGGAAACGGCTCCTGGGGCGACCTGTGGCTCCAGGATCCTGCGATCCCGCCGGACGACGTCCGCTGCCGACTGGGAGGTTGCTAGTGAACACCTCCCTGCTGAAGCGCGGCCTGAGCTGCGTGCTTCTTCTCGCGATGATGTTCGGCTTCACCGGCTGCACCCCGTCGCTGGGTGGCGGCACGATCAAGGTGACCGCCCTGATGAGTGACTCCGCCGGACTCTTCGTCGGCAACGACGTGGGCGTCCTCGGGGTCACCGTCGGAACGATCGAGGCGATCGAGCCAGCGGGGGCCAACGTCCGCGTCGTGATGAGCGTCGATGCCGACCAGTCCGTTCCCGCCGATGCCGGCGCTGTAGTCGTCGCCCGCTCGGTCGCCACCGACCGGTACGTCGAGCTGACGCCGGTATACCGCGGCGGCGCCAAGATGGCCGACGGCACAGTGATCGAGCAGGACCGGACCCGGACGCCGGTCGACTTCGACGACGTGCTGGCTGCGCTGAACACGTTCACCACCGGAATCTCCGGTAGCAAGGAGACCCGGAACGCGATCGGGAACTTCCTCAAGTCCGGGTCCGAGGCAGTGGGCGGCAAGGGGGAGCTCTTCAACCGTGCGATCACCTCGCTGGGTGGTGCGGTGGGCTCGATCTCGGCGCAGCGCGGAAACATCACCTCGACGCTGAAGTCGCTCGACACCCTGACCGGCACGATCGCTGCCAACCAAGACCTGGTGCGCACCTTCATTACTCAGGTCACCGAGGCCAGCACGCTCCTGGCTGGCGAGCGGACGAACTTCCGCAACTCGTTGCGTTCACTGAGCAAGGCGGTCGCGCTGGTCGCCGACTTTGCCCACCAGAACCGCCAACAGCTGGTGACCTCGCTGGACAAGAGCTCCGCGCTGATGAAGTCTCTGCTCACCAAACGTAACCGGCTCACCGAGATCCTTCGGGTGATGCCGCTGACCCTGCAGAACATGGGGGCGATCTACCACGACGGCCGACTGCGGGTCCGCGTCGACCCGTTGGTGCTCACTCCGCTCGCCGGCTCGCTGAACACTCTGTGCCAGCGTCCTCCGACCGACATGTGCGCAGCTTTCGGGCCGTCGCTGCTCAATCTGCAGAACCTCATCGAGCTGGTCGGGGGGGCCCGCCGGTGAGCGCGCGACTGACGCAGCTGACAGCCGTTGTTGCGGCCGCGACCGGCTTCGCTCTGCTGGCCGGCTGCGGTCCCACCATGCGCGACATGCCGCTGCCCGGATCAGGGGTGGGTGGCGAGACGGTCACGATCAAGGTCGGGTTCGACGAGGCGCTCAACCTCGCCGAGGGCGCGACCGTTCGGGTCAACGGTGTCGACTCCGGGAGGGTCCAGTCGGTTTCCACGAAGGACTTCAAAGCTCTTGCGGTCCTCAAGGTCAAGACGGACGCGAAGATGCGGTCGGCCGCGACCGCGCGCCTGCGCTACACGACGCCGCTCGGCGAACTCTTCGTCGACGTGAGTAATCCGGCCTCGGGGGAGGAGATCAAGGACGGCCAAACCCTGGACCCGAAGAACGCCAGCACTGCACCGACGGTGGAGGACGCGCTGGCCTCGGCCTCACTTCTGGTCAACGGCGGCGGACTGAACCAGCTTCAGACCGTCACCGACGAGCTGAACGAGGCGATCGGTGGCCGCGAGGGGGCGGTGCGCGAACTGCTCGACCGGTCCAACACCTTCTTGAACGAGGTCAACGCGACCACGGGTGACATCGACCGGGCCCTGACTGCGCTTGCCGCGGTCTCCCGGATCCTGAAGGACAACGAGGCGACCATCGACGCCGCGATGACCGACATCCGGCCGGCCGCCAAGGTACTGCGGGAGAACACCCCTGAGCTGACGACCCTGCTGGCCAAGCTGGTGGAGTTCTCGGACGCGGCCAACAACGTGGTCGGCAAGACCCGGGACGAGACGCTCCAGCTGGTCCGGCAGGTCTCTCCGGTGCTCCAGGAATTCCTCGACGTCAGTGCCGACCTCGGTCCGTCGTTCCTGGACCTGGTGAACGTCAGCGAGCTTCTCAACACGATCGTCCCCGGCGACTACGCGAACATGCGGCTGGAGCTGCAACTGGACAAGACCGTGTTCCCGGACCTGCTGGGTCCCGGCGGCGGCGGCAGCACGGGTGCACCTGGTGGTTTGCTGGGCGGCCTCCTCGGCGGTCTCACCGGCGGGACCAAGCCCCCGCCGTCGGGCGGCGGCGGTCTGGGCGGATTGTTGAACTCGCTTCTCGGGGGTGGACGATGAACGTCGCCAGCATCCTTCGCGACAAGCTTTGGCAGAGCCTGATCGGGGTCCTGACGATCCTGCTGCTCACCGTCGTGTACCTGTTCAACGCGGTGCTGGACACCCCGGTGCTCGGCGGAACCAAGACGATCAAGGTGGAGATGCCCTCGACTGGTGGTCTTTTCGAGGGCTCGGCGGTGACCTACCGCGGCGTCAAGGTCGGCAAGGTCAGGACCATCGCGCTGACCGAATCCGGCATCGTCGCCACCATCGCAGTCACCTCCGGGGACGAGATCCCGGTCGACTCACGGGCGAAGGTGCGGAGTCTGTCCCCGGTCGGCGAGCAGTACCTCGACTTCCAGCCGAAGTCGGAGGACGGCCCCTTCCTGGCCGATGGCGACGTCGTCCCGGCCACCTCGACCGACCTCCCCAAGACGCTGGCCTCCACGGTCATCGCGGTGAACAAGCTGCTCGACCAGGTCGACGAGGGCCAGCTCAATACCTTGCTCACCGAACTCAGCACGGGTCTGGCCGGCACCGGTGGTGACTTCGGCAAGCTCCTCGACCAGGGCAGCCTGCTGTTGGCGGACCTGGACCGGCTCTGGCCCGAGACCGAGCGGCTGCTCGTCAACGGGGGCACTGTTCTCGACATCGGCATCTCCAAGGGTGCCGACCTGCGCGAGCTGGCGACCTCGTCGAAGCAGTTCGCGGCCTTCCTCAAGAACTACGACCCGGAGCTCCGTTCCCAGCTCTCGGCAGCCCCCGCGCAGATCACCCAGCTGCGGGCCCTGGTCAGGGACGCCGCGCAGATCCTCCCCGGCTTCCTGGCTCAGGCGGTCCCCTTCTCCGACCTGTTCCGGGGATACGCCCCGCACCTGGGCGTCCTGCTCGCCGGCTACGGGCCCGGAATCGGTGTCCTCGGCAGAGCGATCAGGGACAACACCCTGCTCATCGAGGGCATCCCGCAGCGCGTCACCAAGTGCGAGTACGACACCCCGCGCCGGGACCCGAGGAACGCCGACCGTCGTCCGCTGGTCGACAGCGGCAACTGCCCGGGATCGACCAGGAACCTGCAGCGCGGGGCCGCGCACGCTCCCGGCCCAGTGAAGTGAGTCAGGACCACGGACCCGAGGCCACCGCGGTCCGCACCGACGCGCCCCCCGATCCGACCACGCAATGGCGCCTGATTTCCGCGGTCCTCGGGGGCCTGCTCCTGGTCGCGCTGATCACCCTGATCGTGCTGGTCTCGTCCTCCGAGGACGACGCAGCCCAAGGTTCCGGGGCGGCCACGGCCCAGCGGCTCCTGGACGCCGAGAAGGACGCGGACGCGGCTGCCCGCATTGCCGCGGTCTCCCTCACGACCTACGACTGGGCCACCCTGGAGGAGGACTTCTCCTGGGTCGAGTCCGGCGGTACCCGCAAGTTCCAGGACCAGTACGCCGAGGTGAGCGCCCCGATCCGCGAGCTCGTCGCCAAGATCAAGGCCCATGCCGAGGGCACCGTGGTCGACTCCGCGGCGACGGCCGAGGACCCTGACCACGTCACGGTGCTGCTCTTCCTCGACCAGACGCTGACGAACCAGGGCAACGAGGAACGCAAGCTCGACCAACCGCGGCTCTCTCTGCTGATGGTCCGCGAGGACGGCCGCTGGTTGGTGGACGAGGTAAAGGTCAACAACCTCACCGACAGCTGAGGCTCACCGCGACCGGTCGGGCTCCAGGCGCAGGGTCATCAGCGTGGTCGCCAGCATGTCGTAGTGGCCGATCAGCAGCAGCAGCTCGATGCAGGTGCGCTCGTCGTACGCGGCCCGTAGGGATGTCCAGGTCTCGTCGGAGAGGTCTTTGGTCGCCTGCAGTTCTTCGGTCGCGACCATCAGCAGTCTCTCGTCGCTCCGCCAGCCGTCGGCTCCGGATCCGAGCCTGATTCGCGCAACGTCGTCCGCGGTCACCCCGGCGCGGCGGCCCAGTCGGACGTGGTGCTCGAACTCGTAGTCGCAACCGCGCAGGGACGCGACCCGGAGGATCACCAGCTCGGTCTCCCGGCGCGGGAGCCGGCCGCCCGGCATCAGTTTGCCGGCGAAGTGCAACCAGCCCCAGAAAAGGCCGCGGCCCCGGCCGAGTGTGGTGAAGATCGCGGGCGGGTTCGTCCCGGTGGCCCTGCCGGCGATCCGGGAGATCGTCCAGATGAGCGGGCCGAGCTCGCGCAGACCGCCCGGGGTGATCCGGGCGTTCACGCGTCCTCGCGGACGGCGCTGCCGACCTGCGGGAGCGCCCTGTTCGCCACCCGGTTCAGCACGGTCATCGCGACGGCATACCCGGGTGGGAAGTACCGCTGGGCCAGGTGTGCGAGCCGGATGTCGGGGGAGGTATAGACCCAGTACTTGTTCTTGCGCACGCCCCACAAGATCGCCGAGGCCGCTTGCTCGGGGGTGACCGCGCGCTTCTTGAAGCGTGCCTGCAGCTTGCGGAACTGAGGTCCGGCGTTGTCCACCCCGGCGATGTTCACGGTCTCTGTTAGACCGGTGTCGACGCCACCGGGGCACACCAGGCTGACCCCGATGCGGTGCCGGGCGAGGTCGAAGCGGAGCACCTCGGAGACGCCGCGGAGACCGAACTTGCTGGCCGAGTACGCCGCGTGCCAGGGCATCCCGATGATCCCGGCCGCCGAGGAGACGTTGACGACGTGGCCGCCCCTGCCGGCTTCGATCATCGGCGGGACCAAGTACTCCAGTACCGAGATCGGCCCCATCAGGTTGATGTCGACGATCCGCTGCCAGGTGCTGTGCGGCATCGCGCTGATGGTGCCCCAGGACGCGATACCGGCGATGTTCATCACCACGTCCATCGCGCCGGCCTGGGCGGTGATCTCCTGCGCCATCGCCCGGACACCTTCGTGGTCGGAGACGTCGACCGGGGACGCGTACGCGACGTCGCCACCGGCATCGG